>VGEU01000003.1 GCA_016869145.1 Alphaproteobacteria bacterium
GGGTGGTCGGGGCCGGCGTGGGAGCCTCGCGCGCCGCGGGCACTGGGTCGGTCGCCGCGGCGGCGGCCGGACGGGCTTCGGGCGCGGGCGCGAAGCGATCGTTGGGCGTCGCGTCGATCGGCTCGTCGACGCCCGCCTCGACGTAGAGGGCGATGAGTTGGCGTCGTTCGAGATCGTTCATCGCACGGGCATCGCACGGGGTGACATCGGAAGCCCGCCTGGCCGTCCGGACCCGTCTCTCTAGCACGACCCCCGATTGTCGGACACCCGCCCGCATGGGATAAAGACGCCCCTCGGAATCGGGACGGCGGGCCGGCACATGCAACGCGAGGCGATGGAGTTCGACGTGGTGATCGTGGGCGCGGGCCCGGCCGGCCTCGCCGCGGCCATCCGCCTCAAGCAGCGCGCCGCCGAGGCCGCGCACGAGCTGTCGGTCTGCGTGATCGAGAAGGGATCGGAGGTCGGCGCCCATATCCTGTCGGGCGCGGTGTTCGAGCCGCGGTCCCTGAACGAGCTCCTCCCCGATTGGCGTGACAAGGGAGCGCCGCTGACCACGCCGGCCGCCGAGGACCGGTTCCTGTTCCTGACCGAATCCCGCTCGTTCCGTCTGCCGACCCCGCCGCAGATGAACAACCACGGGAACTACATCATCAGCCTCGGCAATCTGTGCCGTTGGCTAGGCCAGCAGGCGGAAGGGATGGGTGTCGAGATCTACCCGGGCTTCGCCGCCGCCGAGGTCCTCTACGATGAGACCGGCGCCGTCGTCGGTGTCGCAACCGGCGACATGGGGATCGCCAAGGACGGCACGCAGGGTCCGAACTACACCCCCGGCGTCGAGCTCCGCGCCCGCCAAACGATCTTCGCCGAGGGTTGCCGCGGCTCGCTGACCAAGGGCCTGTTCGAACGCTTCGGGCTTCGCGACGGCGTCGATCCGCAGACCTATGGCCTCGGCATCAAGGAGCTGTGGGAGATCGATCCGGCGAAGCACAAGGCCGGCCTCGTCGTCCACACCATCGGCTGGCCGATGGACACCGCGACCTATGGCGGCTCTTTCCTCTATCACCTCGAGAACAACCAGGTGGCCGTCGGGTTCGTGGTCGGGCTCGACTACTGCAATCCGTTCCTCGCGCCGTTCGAGGAGTTCCAGCGCTTCAAGACCCATCCCTCGATCCGCCCCTATTTCGAGGGCGGGCGACGGATCGCCTATGGCGCGCGCGCGATCAACGAGGGCGGCTTCCAGGCGATCCCGCGACTGACCATGCCGGGCGCCGTGATCGCCGGCTGCGCCGCGGGTTTCCTCAACGTGCCCAAGATCAAGGGCTCGCACACGGCGATGAAGACCGGCATGGTCGCCGCCGAATGCGTGTTCGACGCCCTCCGCGAGGACGGCGGCCGGCGCGAGGTGACCGCCTATCCCGAGGCGCTCCGCCAGACCTGGGTCTGGGACGAACTCTACCGCGTCCGCAACATTCGGCCGTCCTTCCGCAAGGGGCTGGTCGCCGGCCTCGCCTATGCGGCGATCGACACCTATCTGTTCCGCGGCAAGGCGCCGTGGACCTTCCGCCATCATCCCGATCACGAAAGCCTAACGCCGGCGCGCGAAGCCAAGCCGATCGCCTATCCCAAGCCCGACGGTCTCGTTTCGTTCGATCGGCTGTCGTCGGTGTTCCTGTCCAACACCAACCACGAGGAGAACCAGCCGGCGCATTTGACGCTCAAGGACGCGAGCGTGCCGGTCGGCATCAATCTCGCGCTCTACGATGCGCCCGAGCAGCGCTATTGTCCGGCCGGGGTGTACGAGATCGTGCGCGACGCCGACGGCGGCAACCCCCGGCTCCAGATCAACGCGCAGAACTGCGTCCACTGCAAGACGTGCGACATCAAGGACCCGACGCAGAACATCCACTGGGTCGTGCCCGAGGGCGGCGGCGGTCCCAACTATCCCAATATGTGACCGCACGCCCTTTGTTAACACACGGTTACCACGGGCGCCGTTTGGCGTCGGGCGGCGGATTGTGCAAGACTGGCCCGCCGGACGTCCCGCGCGGTCAACGCGGCGTTCACGGTCTTCCGCCAGGGTCGAGGGCGGGCGCACATATGGAAGCGGAACGGATGAAGCGCGGATCGGTGTCGGAGAAAGGCGCGGTCAGGACGGGCCGTCGCGGCGGCTGGATCGCCGGGTTAGCCGCGATCGCGATCGTCGCGGGCTGCGCCGACGTCGCCGACCCGCCCGTTCTCACCGCGGCCGCCGACGAGCCGCACGCCGCGCTCAAGGTGAGCGATTTCGATTCCGGTCGCACCGCCGCCGGCAACTACCTCGCCGGTCGCCACGCGCAGCGCGTGCGCGATTTCGGTTCGGCCGCCGACTATCTCAACAAGGCGCTGGGTGCCGATCCGGGCAATGTCGATCTCCTGCGCCGGTCGTATCGCGCCTTGATGGCGGATGGACGGATTGCGGAGGCGACCGTGATCGCGAAGCACCTCCTCGATCAGGACGAGGCGACGCCGCTCGCGAGCCTCAATCTCATCGTCGGCGACGTGAAGGCGGGGAACTACGCCGCGGCCGAGGCGCGCCTCAAGGACGTCCCGCAGACCGGGCTCAACTCGTTCATGGTGCCGCTCCTGACGGCATGGGTCCAGGCGGGGCTCGGCAAGAAGGAGGAGGCGCTCCGCGCGCTCGAGCCGCTCGAGAAGCTGTCGGGCTTCGCGGTCATGCGCCAACTGCACGCCGGTTTCGTCGCCGAGGTTGCCGGCGATCGCGCCGCGGCTGAGAAATCCTACAAGGAGGCCGAGAAGATCTCGAACGGCGGCACGCTCCGCGTCGTGCAGGCACTCGGCGAGCTCTACGAACGGACCGGCCGGCGCGACGAGGCGAAGGCGCTCTACACCCGCTTCCGCGACCAGACGCCGGATGCGACGCTGATGGAGACGGCGCTCGCGCGCGTCGCCGCCGGCACCGCGCCGCCGCTCCTCGTTCCCGGTGCACGCGAGGGCATGGCGGAGGCGTTCTTCAACGTCGCCGGCACGCTCGTGCAACAGAACTCGCCCGAGATCGCACTGATCTATGGCTGGCTGGTGCTCGATCTCCGCCCCGACTTTCCGCTCGCCCAGATGATGGTCGCCGGTCTCCTCGAGAACATGGGCCGCCAGGAGGAGGCGATCGAGGTCTTCAAGACCGTCAAGCGCGATTCGCCGTTCGGCTGGGCGGCGCGCGTTCGGACGGGCGGCGCGCTCAACGAGCTCGAGCGTACCGACGAGGCGATCGCGCTCCTGCGCACGATGGCGGACGAGCAGCCCGGCCGCATCGAGCCGCTGGTCAACCTGGGCGACATCCTCCGCACCAAGAAGCGCTTCGAGGAGGCGGCGGAGGCCTATGACCAGGCGATCCGCCGCCTGCCGACCATCGAACGGCGCCATTGGTCGCTCTTCTATTCGCGCGGCATCGCCTACGAGCGCTCGAAGCAATGGCCGAAGGCCGAGATCGACTTCCTCAAGGCGCTCGACCTCAGCCCCGACCAGCCCTTCGTCCTCAACTATCTCGGCTATTCGTGGGTCGACCAGGGCCAGCACATCGAGCGGGCGCGCAAGATGATCGAGCGTGCGGTCGAGCTCCGGCCCAATGACGGCTATATCGTCGACAGCCTCGGCTGGGCGCTCTATCGCATGAACGACTTCGAGGGCGCGGTGACCTATCTCGAGCGTGCGATCGAGCTGCGCCCGCAGGATCCGACGATCAACGACCACCTCGGCGACGCCTATTGGCGCGTCGGTCGTGTGCTCGAGGCGCGGTTCCAGTGGCAGCGCGCGCTCACGCTCGAGCCCGAGCCGGACACCGTCGAGCCGCTCAAGCAGAAGCTCGAGCGCGGCCTGCCGCCGGTCGAGCGCGACGGCGCCGCCGCGCGCCGGGACGCTAGCGAGGACGGCAAGAAGAGCGGGCTTTGATCGCGACGTCCGCCGGTCACACGATCCGGCTCGACGCACCCGCCAAGGTCAATCTCTATCTCGAGATCGTCGGCCGTCGCGATGACGGCTACCACCTGCTCGACAGTCTTGTCGCGTTCACCGAAACGGGCGATGTCCTCGCGGCGCGCGCCTCGCCCACGCTCGGGCTCGCGATCGACGGGCCCTTCGCCGCGGAGTTGGACGCAGGATCCGACAATCTCGTGCTCCGCGCCGCGCGTCTTCTCGCCGATACCGCCGGCGCTGCGCCCGGCGCGGCTCTCACGCTCACCAAGAACCTCCCGATCGCCTCCGGCATCGGCGGCGGCTCGGCCGATGCCGCCGCAGCGCTCCGTCTCCTCGAGCTCATCTGGGCCGTCACGCTCGACGACGGCGCACGGCACGGCATCGCGATCGCGCTAGGCGCCGATGTGCCGGTCTGCCTGTTCGGGCGCCCGGCGCTCGTCTCCGGTATCGGCGAGCGGATCGCGCCCGCTCCCTTGCTGCCGGCGATCGGCGTCGTCCTTGCCAATCCCCGCGTCGCGGTCCCGACACCCGCCGTCTTCGCGGCGCGGCGGGGACCGTTCGCACCATCGCGCCCCTTAGTCATGGGCGGCGGCGGCGCGGCCGCTCTCCTCGATGCGCTCGCCGATCGCCGGAACGATCTGACCGAGGCGGCGATCACGGTCGCGCCGGTCATCGCCGATGTCTTGCGCGCACTCGCGGCGAGCGAGGGCTGCCGGCTCGCGCGTCTCTCTGGAAGCGGCGCGACATGTTTCGCGCTCTACGATGACGGCCCGGCCGCCGAGCACGCGGCGGCCGCGCTCGCGAAAGCCTTTCCCGCGTGGTGGATCGCGCCGACGCGGTTCCGCGATCAGGCGCCGGCGATCGCCCCGTTGTGACGGGTCGTCACCGCGACGTCGAGGCCGCGCCGGCGACGGCCTCGAGCTCGGCCAGGAGCGCCGCCGTCGGGCGGCCGTCGACGTCGAGGCCGGCATAGCGCTGGAAGGTCTCGATCGCGCGCCGCGTGTCGGCGCGGAGCCGCCCGTCGGCCGGCCCGGGATCGAGGCGGAGCGCTGTCAGAAGCGTCTGGATGCGGGCGAGCGTCGGGTCCGGCACCGGCGCCGACGCGCCCGGACGCCCGTACTGCCAGACGAACCCGAAGCCGAGCGCGAGTCCGACGACGAGGCCGGCCGCGATGCGGAGCCACGCGCGGGCACGCCGGCGCGCTCCGCGCGAGACGAGCGCGCTCGGTGGTGCGGGCGGGACGTCGACAATCGCGTGACCAGCGGCCGCCGATCCGTGGGTGGCGGTATTGGTGACGGTCGCGGTCTCGCGCATCGACGCGGCGCGGCGAATCGTCTGGTCGATCCACTGGCCGACCGGCATGCCCGCCGCCCTCGCTGCGGCGCGCGCGATCTCGCGCGTGGCCTCGTCGATGCCCTTGACGCTCCACGGCCCGGGCGCACCGGCGCCCGGGTCGATCTCCTCGGCCGTCTCGGGCGCGGCTGCCGCGGCCGTCGGGGCGTTGTCACGCATCGGTTCGGCGCGTCACCGTTGCGCGGCGAAGGGTCGGTCGATCGCGATGCGGCGTGTCGCGGGTGCGGGACTCTCGGTCTCGAGCGCGGCGAGGTTCGCGAGACGATGGTGGAGGGCGGAGACCTCGGCCCGGAGTTGCGCGATCTCGCGGTCCTTCGCTTCATCGCTCTCCGGCAGCGACGAAGGACCGACCGTTTGCGCCGTGTCCGGGATCGCGGCGTCGGCGGCGGCGTCGCGGATCGCGGCCGTGAGCCAGGCGCCGACCGTCATGCCGAGCGCTTCCGCCTCGCGGCGCGCGATCTGGCGTGAATCGACGCTCACGCCCTTAAGACTCCATGGCAGCGTCGTCGACATCGCAGAGGCCCCCAACCGCGCGGTCGGCGCACTATAACGGCGCCGCTCCGGGGTGTTAAGGCGCCCGTTGCGGGCGTTCCGGATTGTTCCTATTTTGCCACGGCGTTCGCGTGGGGCGTGGCCAAGCGGTAAGGCAACGGGTTTTGGTCCCGTGACCCCAGGTTCGAATCCTGGCGCCCCAGCCAGCGCGCCGCGCCCGAGGAGCGATGACCAGAACGCTTGACACCAAGGGTCTCAAATGTCCGCTGCCGGTGCTCCGGGCGAAGAAGGCGCTGCGCGATCATCCGCCCGGGGCGCTCCTCGTCGTCGAGGCCACCGACGCCGCCGCGCGTCGTGATTTCGAGGCGTTCTGCCGCGAAGCCGGTCATGACTTCGTCGGCGTCGAGGAGAGCGCCGGCATCCTCACGATAACGATCCGAAAAGGCGCCTGACGCCGCACCAGGGAGACCGCGATGGACTTCGGCTATTTCACGCTGAGCGACAACTACTACCGCGGCAACACGCGATCGGCGAACAGCTACATCGCCGACATCACCGCGGAGGCCGTCTACGCCGAGAAGGTCGGCATGCACTCGGCGTGGATCGGCGAGCACCATTTCTCGACGCTCGGCGTGCTGTCCTGTCCCGACATCGTGCTCGCCTATGTCGCGGCGCAGACCCGGCGCATCCGGCTCGCGCCCGCGGTCACCGTGTTGCCGCTCCATCACCCGATCCGCCTCGCCGAGCAGTGGGCGACGCTCGATCTACTGTCCGGCGGCCGGGTCGACTTCGCCTGCGGGCGCGGCTACGACCGGCGCGAGTACGCGCCGTTCAAGGCGCCCTACGAGGATTCGACCGGCGCGTTCACCGAATCGCTCCAGGCGATCGAGCGGCTGTGGAAGGACCCGACGCCCTACACCCATCGCGGCAAGTACTGGCAGTTCGACGACATCTCGATCACGCCGCGCCCGGTGCAGCAGCCGGTGCCGGTCTACCTCGCCTGCTTCTCGCGCCGGACGGTCGAGCTCGCCGCCCGGCTCGGCCATAACGTGATCGTCGCGCCCTTCGCCGTCGCCATGGCGTTCGGCAGCCTCGCCAACTTCGCCCGCCTCTACCGCGAGGAGTGCGAGCGGCACGGCAACAAGCCCGGCAAGCTGATGTGCAGCTATTTCATCCACTTCGCCGACGACGCCGAATCCGACCGCCTCGGACGCGAACGCCAGCTCCGCTACTTCCAGGAATGCTGCGTCGATGCGCTGCCGCAGGATCTCAAGACAGCGCCGCCGACGCTCGCCTATTTCGTCGGCATGGTGCAGACCATGAAGGCGATGAAGCCCGCCGATCTCACCGACAAGTCGGTCTTGATGGGCCGCGCCGCCGACATCATCGAGAGCATCCAGAAGGCGGCGGACGCGGGTTTCGACGAGATCATACTCTATTTCGGCGTCGGGCTGAAACCGCACGCCCAGGTGAAGGAGGAGATGGCCCGCTTCATGGCAGAGGTGGCCCCCGCCTTCGACGGCGCGCACACGCGTCTCCGCGCGACGGGCTGAACGCCTAGCGCTCCGCCGCCAGACGAAGCCCGCGCGGCACGAGGCGTCGCTCGGCCGCATCAAAGGCGCCCTGGACGATAAGCGCGAGCAGCGCGGCCGGAACCGCGCCCTCGAGGATGAGCGCGGTGTCGTCGAGACGGATGCCGGTCAGGATCGGCTGTCCATAGCCGCCGGCTCCGATCAACGCGCCGAGAGTCGCCGTCCCGACATTGATCACGGCCGAGGTCTTGATCCCGGCGAGGATCGCGCGCGAGGCGATCGGAAGCTCGACGAGCCGGAGCCGCGCGCGTGGCGAGAGCCCCATGGCTTGCGCCGATTCGGCGAGCGGCCCCGGCACGTCGGTGATGCCGGCGTGGGTGTTCCGGACGATCGGCAGGAG
This sequence comes from Alphaproteobacteria bacterium, assembly GCA_016869145.1. Taxonomy (GTDB): domain Bacteria; phylum Pseudomonadota; class Alphaproteobacteria; order MPNO01; family VGEU01; genus VGEU01. Next base: position 7,744 of record VGEU01000003.1, read on the forward strand.
GCTGTAGAGGAAGAGGGCGACGATCGCCGGGCCCGCACCGATCCCGAACACGGGGATCATGAAAACGAGGAGCGCGAGCGAGGGCACCGTCTGCACGACGCCAACGACGGCGAGGATCGCCTGGCCGAGGCGCGCGAGCCGCGCGGCGAGGATGCCGAGCGGGATCGCGACGATGATCGCGGCGGCGAGCGACACGGCGACGAGGCCGAGATGCTCGAGCGTGCGCTCCCAGAGCCGTCGCACGAGCTCTTGCTCGGTGATCTCGGCGCGAATGCGGAAGCTCGCCGCCACGAAGTCGGCGGCGATCCGCGCCTCGGCGACCCGCTCGATCTTAGCCTTTGCGTTGAGCCGGGCCATCGTCGTCTCGTCGATGCGCCCGGCGAGACGGTCGAGCGCGGATACGACGCCGGGCGCGCGGTCGCGGAGGTCGAGCCGGTAGACGACGAGCGCGCCGTAATGCGGGAAATGGCCGCGATCGTCGGCGAGCACGCGAAGCCCGTAATAGGCGATCTCGGCGTCGGTCGTGTAGACGTCGATCGCGTCGATGTCGCCGGCGGCGAGCCCGCGATAGGCGAGATCGTGATCGAGCCCGCGCACATCGGCTTGCGGCAGACCGTAGCGGGCGCGGAGCGCCGGCCAGCCATCGGCGCGGTTGAGGAACTCCTCGCTGAAGCGGATGCGGAGCGCGGGATGGCGGATGAGATCGGAGATCGCCCGCGCGCCGAGCCGCTCGGCGGTCGCCGGCATCACGGCGATCGCGTAGGTATTGTTGAAGCCGAGCGGGCGGGTCATGCCGATGCCTTCGGCGGCGAGCGCGGCGGCGAGTGCCGCATCGTCGGCCGCTACGCGTCCGCCCAGGATCTCCTGCACGAGCGTGCCGGAGTACTCGACATAAAGATCGATCTCGCCCGCCTTGAGCGCCTGCCACAGGATGCGCGTGCCGCCGAGCTCGCGTCGATGGGTCGCGCGAGCGCCGGCGTCCACGGCGAGGCGGACCGCGATCTCGCCGAGGATCACGGATTCGGTGAACTTCTTCGAGCCCACGCGCAGCTCGGGTGCCGCCGCCATCGCCGGCAGCGCCAGCGCGATCGCGACCAGGAGCGCGAGGAGGACCCGACGCATCACGATACCTGCGCGATCACGTCGGCGAGCCCGCGCTGGGCGGTCACGAAGCGCTCGACGAAGGGCTCGACCGGGCGGTGGACGAGATCGGCGAGCGTGCCCTCCTGGACGATGCGGCCGTCGCGGAGGAGGACCAGGGTGTCGGCGAAATAGCCCGCCTCGCCGATGTCGTGGGTGACGAGCACGACGGTCTTCTCGAGCGAGCGGAAGATGTCGCGGAGATCGGTCTGGAGCTCGTAGCGGACGATCGGGTCGAGCGCACCGAGCGGTTCGTCGAGGAGGAGGACCTCGGGGTCGAGCATCAGCGCCCGCATCAGGCTGACGCGCTGGCGCTGGCCGCCCGAGATCTCGGCCGGATAGCGGTCAAGGATGTCGCGCGGCAGACGGGTGAGCGCGGCGAGCGCGGCGATCCGCTCCTCGATCGCAGCCCGCGGCCAGCCGAGATGGCGCGCCATCAGGGCCGCGTTCGCGCGCGCGGTGAGATGCGGGAAGAGCCCACCGTCCTGGATGACGTAGCCCATGCGGCGGCGCAAGCGTGGCGCGCTCGCCCGGTCGACGGCGGTTCCGTCGAACCGGACCTCGCCCTCGTCGGGCTCGACCAGCCCGATCAGGAGTCGCAGAAGTGTCGACTTGCCGCAGCCGCTCGGCCCGATCAGCGCGGTCGTCCGCCCGGGCGCGATCGCGAGCGTGATCGGCGCCAGCGCGGTCTTGCCGGCGAAGGACTTGGCGGCATCCTTGAGCGCGAACATGGCGGTCATGAGAACCGATCGGGCCGCGTCGCACAACCTCCACCGGCCGCCTGCCTTGCCGCTGCGCTCGAAACCTGATAGCGCATGCCGGCGGGCCGCGGTGCAGCGCGCGCCCAGGCGAAGGGTTCGATGGCGGCGACGGTCCTTACCCGCGGGCGGCAGGCGCAGGCGATCGGGACGATCGCCGTCGCCCATGCGCTCAGCCACTTCTATCTCTTGAGTTTGCCGCCGCTGTTTCCGCTCCTCAGGGCCGACCTCGACGTCGATTTCGCGGCCCTCGGCCTCATCATCACCGTCTACAACATCTCGACCGGCGTGCTGCAGACGCCGGTCGGGCTTCTCGTCGACCGGATCGGCGCGCGCCGGGTGCTGGTCGGGGGTCTCTTCCTCAACGCCGCGGCGGTCGCCGCCGCGGGCTTCGCCGATTCGTTCTGGGATCTTCTGATCCTCTACTTCATCGCCGGCGCGGGGAACAGCGTGTTCCACCCCGCCGACTACGTGATCCTGTCGGCCTCGATCCAGAAGGATCGGCTGGGACGCGCCTTCAGCCTGCACACGCTCGGCGGATCGGCCGGCTTCGCGGTGGCGCCGGCGATCATGCATTTTCTCGCCGATTACACCAATTGGCGCACGGCGCTTCTGATCGTCGGTCTCGCCGGCACGGTGCTCGCGGTTCTGATCTTCCTCATGAGCGGCACCATCCGCGATACCGCGGCGCGCAAGAAAAACGGTGAGAACGGCCTCACCTGGCGCCTTCTCTTCTCGCGCCGGGTTCTCCCGTTCTTCTTCTTCTTCGTCGTGCTCGCCGCTGCCGGCGTCGGCATCCAGTCCTTCGGCGTCGTCGCGCTGGTCGATCTCTATGGCGCCTCTCTCGGGGTCGCCAACTCGGTGCTGACGGTGTTCCTCGTCCTGTCGGCGCTCGGCGTCTTCCTCGGCGGCTTCTACGCCGACAAGACCAAGCGCCCCGACCTGATCCTCCTGGTCGCGTTCCTGGTCTGCGCCCTGCTGATGGCCCTGATCGGCACCGGCGCCTTGCCGCTCTGGCTTCTCGTCGGCGCGATGGCGCTGACCGGCTTCCTCCGCGGCTTCGTCAATCCGCCGCGCGACATCATGCTCCGCAACATGACGCCCGATCATCTGGTCGGGATCGTGTTCGCCTTCGTCACCACAGGCTTCGCGGCGGGCCAGGCGGTGATGCCCGTCGTCTACGGCACGTTCATGGATACCGGTGATCCCGCGTCCGTGTTCTGGATCGCGGCCCTCTGCTATCTCCTGGTCGTGCCGATGGTGTTCGTCGCCCGGCCGCGGGCGCGATAGGCTTCACGTTCGCTTTATCGGCCTTCCGCCCGCCGTGCCGGCTCCTATCTGAGCGGGGGTGACGGACAAGGAGACGGCCGATGCGCGACGTCGAACGGACCATCCTCGCGGTCAAGGCGATCGGGACCGCGGTCGTCTGCGCGATCGGGCTGCTCGCCACCGCGGCGCACGCCGCGCCGCGCGCCGAGCTCTGGCCGCGTTGGGCGGCCCACGATCCGGCGGCGACCGCGACGATCGATCACGCCGCCTGGGACCGCTTCCTCAAGGCCCATGTCGCGCCCGACGGCGACGGGCTCAACCGCCTCGGCTATGGCCGCATCCCGGCCGCCGACCGCGCCACGCTCGGCGCCTATGTCGACCGGCTCGCCGCGACGCCGATCTCGCGCTTCTCGCGCGACGAGTAGCGCGCCTACTGGATCAATCTCTACAACGCGCTCACCGTGAAGGTCGTCCTCGACCACTATCCGGTGGCGAGCATCATGGACATCAAGATTTCGCCCGGCCTGTTCGCGCCGGGTCCATGGGGTCGGAAGCTGCTGCGCATCGAGGGCGAGGAGGTCTCGCTCGACGACATCGAGCACCGCATCCTGCGCCCGATCTGGCGCGATGCACGCCTCCATTACGCGGTGAACTGCGCCTCCGTCGGCTGCCCCAATCTGCAACGGGACGCGTTCACCGCGGCGAACACGGAGACGCTCCTCGACCGCGGCGCCCGTGAGTATGTCAACAGCGGGCGGGGCGTCGTCGGCGCCGGGACCAATCTCTACGCCTCGAGCATCTACAAGTGGTTCCGCGAGGACTTCGACGACAGCGAGACTGGAGTTCTCGCCCATCTCCGCCGCTACGCCGCGCCCGATCTCGCCCGCGCGCTCGAAGGCCGGCGCGACATTTCGGCCTATCAGTACGATTGGAAGCTCAATGACGCGCGCCCCGGTTCATGACCGCCCGGCGGCCGGCAACGCGCCGCGCGCTCTTCGCCGGTAGTAGAGTCGCGCGAGCGACGGCACGCCGAGATGGAAGAGCGCGTGGATGACGAGCCAGCCCGCGACGATCGCCGCGGGCCGGCGACCCGCGAACTTGCGTGACGAGGTGACGACCGGCGGATTGTCGATGACGATCGTGCGACCGCGTCGCTCCATGCGGCGGACGAGGTCGTAGTCCTCCATCAGCGGGATCGGGCGGAGCCCGCCGATCGCCTCGAGCGCACCGCGGCGAATGAAGATCGTCGAGTCGCCATAGTAGAAGCCGTGGCGCCTGATCCAGGCATAGAACCGCTCGAGCCAACGATCGAACGGCGTCGTGCCGTCGAACAGGATCCGGAAATTTCCGCCGATCAGGTCCGGGTCGGCGTCGAGCACTGCGGCGATCCGCGCGATCCCACCCGGCGGCAGAACCGTGTCGGCATGAAGGAGGACGAGCGCATCGCTGGTGCTCGCCGCGATCCCGGTGGCGATCTGGCGACCGCGGCCGCGTTCGATGCGGATCACGCGAGCACCGGTGGCTGTCGCCGCGGCGATGGTGCCGTCGCGGCTCCCGCCATCGACGACGATGACCTCGACCGGCCCGGTCACTGCCGCGAGCCGGGCAAGGAGGCCGGGAAGCCGCACCGCCTCGTCGAGGACCGGTACGATCACCGAAAGCCGGATCATCGCGCACCCGCCCCGGCGCCGAACAGACCGAGGTCGGCGAGCGTCCGCTCGTGATCGCGCCAGCGCGCGCGCAGATAGCCGCGATGCAGCCGGGCACGGATCAGCGCCATGCCGCCCGGGCGGGATGGCCGCGTATCGGCGGCGGTCATCCAGAGGTCACGGCTCCAGCGATGGATGTGCGCGCGGGTTTCGGGTTCGAGCGCGGCGAACGCCGCGGCGAGATAGAGGCGGCCAAAGGCGACGCGGCGCGCCTCGTCCTGGTCGGCGATCGTCGTCACGCGGCGGAGCGTCGGGCAGGGAAAGAGCCGCCCCGCATCCCGCATCAGTTTCACCGCCTCGCCCTCGAGCACGACATGGAGCGCGACGACGAGGGCCGCCGGATCGCCGTCCCAGGCGAGTGCCGCGGCGACCCCGGCGCGGATCCGTCATCCGCCGGCACAATGTCGCCGAGCCGGGCGAGATAGGCGGTGTAGAGCACGCGGTGCCGGGCCTCGTCGGCGGCCTGGGTCGCGAGGAAGCGGCGCTGCGGCCCGGGCGGCAGGCGACCGAGGAGGCGGGCGCAAAGCGCCTCGGCCGCGATCTCGCCGTGAAGGAGCTGGCTCACGATCCCGACATAGTCGGCGCGGCCCATTCAGCGCGGCGGCACGACATCGTGCGCCGCGTCGACGCACGCGTCGGCGGCCGCCGCCTCGCCCTTGACGATCAGCGCGGCGAGACGCTCGTCGGTCCGGCCGCGCGTCGTATCGGAGTATGCCATCGGACCAGTCCTCGGATAAGGCGACCCGAGGAGTCTGGCGATCCGGGTCGTCGCCACCCAATCACGCGGTTTCACGTTCCTGCGACGATCGTCGCGGCAAGGGTTCGCTTACGCCGAATGTCTAGGGTGCGGACATGTCGACCCCGGGACGCCGTAGCCGCTCCCATGCCGGCCGCTGCCTCGCGCGGCCGCTCCTCGCCGCCTTCGGCTGGTTCAACGTCGCGCTCGGCGTGATCGGGATGATCGTGCCCGGCATGCCGACGACGGTGTTCCTTCTGATCGCGCTGTGGGCCTTCTCGAAGAGCTCGGAGCGGTTCCGCATCTGGCTCTACGAGCATCCGCGTCTCGAGCGGCCGCTCCGCGACTGGCACGAGCATCGCGTGATCCCGCGCCGCGCCAAGGCGCTCGCGGTCGGCTCCATGAAGGCGAGCCTCCTGTTTCTCGCGCTCGTCGTCGCCGAGGACTGGATGCTGCCCGCGATCGTCGCCGCCACCATGGCGCCGGTCGCGCTCTTCATCCTGACCCGGCCGTCGCGGCCGCTCGCGTGAGGTTCATTCGGCGGCGATCAGCCGGCCGATGATGATCCGCTGCACCTCGCTCGTTCCTTCGTAGATCTGGCAGACGCGCTGGTCGCGGTAGAGCCGCTCGACGAGCGTTCCCTCGAGAACGCCGATGCCGCCGTGGATCTGCACCGCCTCCGAGCACACGCGCTCGACCATCTCGGAGGCGAAGAGCTTCGCCATCGCGACCTCCTTCTGGTTCGGAAGGTCGGCATCGCGGAGCGCCGCGGCGTGGTGGGTCAGCGCCCGCGCCGCCTCGATCTCGGTCGCCATGTCGGCGAGCTTGAAGGCGATCGCCTGGTGGCCGATCAGCGTCGAGCCGAACGCCTCGCGCTTCCTCGCGTAGTCGCGTGCCGCCTCGTAGGCGGCCCGTGCGATGCCGATCGCCTGCGCCGCGATGCCGAGCCGACTGGTGCCGAGCCCGTCGAGCGCGATGCGATAGCCTTCACCGGGCTTGCCGAGCATCGCCGCGGCCGGCACGCGGCAGTTCGTGAACTCGATCCGCGCGGTGCCCGATGCCCGGATGCCGAGCTTGCGGTCGACCTCGGCGACGCGGTAACCGGGGGTCACGGTCGGCACGATGAAGCAGCTCATGCCCTTGGCGCCGGCGGCCGGGTTGGTGAGCGCGAAGACGAGGCAGAGCTCGGCATGCGAGCCCCCGGTGATCAGCCATTTCGTCCCCTCGAGGACGTAATGATCGCCCTCGGCACGCGCGGTCATCGTGAGGCGCGCCGCATCGGACCCGGCCGCGGGCTCGGCGAGCGCGAAGCAGCCGAAGATCCGCCCGCGCGCGACCGGCTCGAGATGGCGCGTCCGTTGCTCGTCGGTCCCGAACTTGAGGAGCGGCCCGCACACCAGGGAGTTGTTGAGGCTGGTCACGACCGCAACCGAGGCATCGCCTGCGGCGAGCTCCTCGACGGCGAGTGCGAGCGAGAGCTGGTCGAGGCCCAGCCCGCCCCAACGGGTCGGCATATAGACCGCCATCAACCCGTCGCGGCCGAGGCGACGGAGCGTGTCGACCGGCAGGACGCCGGCCCGGTCGGCCGCGGCCGCATGCGGCAGGAGCTCGGCCGCGGCGAGCGCGCGGACCCGGTCGCGAAAGGCGGTCTGCTCGGGCGTCGGGATCATGCGCGGGAACTCCGTTCGGTGGTGCGGCGACAGGATGTAACGCATTCGACACAACGCGAACAGCCAGGGCGTGCGAATGAAAATTGATCGCAACTGCAATGTGGGGCCTAATCGTCTCCGACCGCGCGGTAATGGCCTGTCATTGTCCTGCAACGTAGAACACCGGGTCTCACGCGATGGAAATGCATCAGGTCCGGTATTTCCTCGCCGTGGCGCGCACGCTCAACTTCACGCGCGCCGCCGAGGAGTGCAATGTCTCGCAGCCCTCGCTCACGCGCGCCATACAGGCGCTCGAGGCCGAGCTCGGCGGCGAGTTGATCCGGCGCGAACGCACGCACTCCCATCTCACCGAGCTCGGCACGCGCATGCTGCCGCTCCTCCAGCAATGCTACGACAGCGCGACGGCGGCGAAGACGGTCGCGCAGTCGGTGAAGCGCGGCGAGACCTCGCCGCTGTCGGTCGGCATCTCGTGCGCGGTGAGCGAGGCGGTGCTGACCGCTCCACTCCGCTCGCTCGTCGACCGGTTCAAAGGAGTCCAGCTGCGACTGAAGCGCGGCACGCCGGCCGAGATCTCGGCCTCCCTCAAGGCCGGCGAGATCGAGATCGCGGTCGCCGGGCCGCTCGCCGAAGACTGGGACCGCGTCGACGCCTATCCTCTCTACGAGGAGCCGTTCGATCTTTTCGTCAGCCGCGAGCATCGGCTTGCCAAGAACGGCACCGTCGCGTTCGCCGATCTCCGCGATGAACGGCTTCTCGTCGACGTGAGCTGCGAGATGGCCGACACGGTGATGGCCGCGCTTAACGACATGGGCATCGACTGCGATGCAGCGCACCAGGTGACGACCGACCATGACCTGATGGCCCTGCTCGAGGCGAATATCGGCATCGCCGTGATCCCGGCGGGAACCATCTAGTCCAATCGCGTGGCGCGCGTCGGCCTCGACGGCCTCCGGCTCACCCGCCAGGTCTCGGCCTATGCCGTGGCGGGGCGGCGACGGTCGCCGGCTGTCGCGGCGTTCCTCAATCTCCTCCGGGCCGCAGCGTCGGCTAACGCGCAGCCCTGAGCGCGCCGACGAGATCCTCGATCGCCATGCGCCGGCGATAGTCGGGATCGACATAGCGCGCCGTGATGATGCCGTCGGTGCCGACGACGAAGGTCGCGGGGATCGGCAGCGTCCACGTCCGTGTGCCTTGCGAGACCGAGGGGTCCCAGCCCGATTCGGTCATCAGCCGCGCGAGCTCGTCACCGACCCAGATCGCGAGATCGAGCGAGGCGGCATAGCCGTTGTCAACGTCGGTGAGGATCGGGAACGGCGCGCCGACGTCGTCCTTTAGCCCGGAGGTGAACTTCTGCCGGTCGGGCATCACGGCGACGATGTGCTGCCCCTTGGCATCCAGGTCCTTCTCGGCGCGCGCGAGCGCGTCGGAGTTGATCCGGCAATAGGGGCACCAGTGGCCGCGGTGAAAGGCGACGGCGACGGGACCCTTGGCGAGAAGATCGTCGAGACCGACGAGCTTCCCGCGCTCGTCGGGTAGCAGGAAGGGCGGCATCGCATCGCCCGTCTGCGGCGCGGTGGTGCCGGCGCCGGTCGAGCGCAGCCGGTCGACCATAGGATCGACGGCGACTGCGAAGTGCTCGCCCATGCGACGCACCTCGTCGGCGAAGGCCTGCAGCCGATCGGCGAGCGGTGCGTCCATCTCGGTGCAGCGCTGCGTGATCTCGTCCAGCGTCTCGGCTAGGGTCTTGGCCATGGGGCACTTCGATAAGTCGGCCCATGATAGGCACGCCCGGCCCCGATCGGTAATCGAAAAAATAACGGCAGGCGCTTCCCATTCGGCGCCGCGCGGGCATACTCCGGGCCTTGTACAAACGAGGCGCGAAGGGACGGGGCGTGGACTACGACACCATCATCGTCGGCGGCGGGTCGGCGGGCTGCGTGCTCGCGAACCGGCTTTCGGCCCGGAGCGCGCATCGGGTCCTCCTGCTCGAGGCCGGCATGGACACGCCTCCCGGCGCGGAGCCGAAGGATGTCCTCGATTCCTATCCCATCGTGGCCTATTTCAACCCGACCTATCAGTGGGGCGATCTCCGCGTCACGCTGGAATCGAGCCCGCACAACGCCCCGCGCGAGGCGCCCATCCGCCGCTACGAGCAGGCGCGCATCATGGGCGGCGGCTCGTCGATCAACGCCCAGCTCGCCAATCGCGGCGCGCCGCACGACTACGACGAGTGGGAGGCGCTGGGGGCCGAGGGCTGGGGCTGGGCCGGTGTGCTGCCCTACTTCAAGAAGCTCGAGACCGATCTCGACTTCGACGGACCGCTCCACGGCAAGGACGGTCCGCTCCCGATCCGCCGCCTGGCGCGCGAGGTGTGGCCCGGCTACGCACGGGCCGCCGCGGCCGCCTACGAAACCGCGGGCTTCCGCTATCTGCCCGACCAGAACGGCGAATGGGCCGACGGCTATTTCCCGATCGCGATGTCGAACGTGGACGACCACCGCGTCTCGGCGGCGATGGCCTATCTCGACGCGAGCGTCCGCGCGCGGGCGAACCTGACCATCCTCGCCCACGCGCCGGCGAGCGAGATCCTGTTCCAGGGCAACCAGGCGACCGGCGTCCGCTTCACGTATGACGGGAAGACCGAGACCGCGCGCGCCGCGCTGGTGGTTCTCGCGAGCGGCGCGCTCCATTCACCCGCCTTCCTGCTGCGTTCGGGGATCGGTCCGGCCGCCGCTTTGCAGGCGCTCGGCATCGCCGTCCGCGCCGATCGCCCCGGTGTCGGCAAGAACCTCAACGAGCATCCCTCGATCGGCCTGTCGGGATTTCTCGGCCGCGCGGCGCGGCTTCCCGACAGCATGCGCCGGCATCTCCACGTCTCGCTCCGCTACTCCTCGCGGTTCGACGGCTGTCCGCAAGGCGACATGTTCCTGTCGACGGTCGGGAAGTCGGCCTGGCACCCGGTCGGCTGGCGGCTCGGCTCGATCCTCACCTGGGTAAACAAGACGTACTCGCGGGGCGAGCTTCGGCTCGCGAGCGCCGATCCTCGCGTCGAGCCCAAGGTCGACTTTCGCCTTCTCGACGACCGGCGCGATCTCGAACGGCTGATGTGGGGATTCAAGTTCGTCGCCGGCATGCTTCGCGCCGCGCCGCTCCAGGGCGTGATCGGCGATCTCTTCCCCTCGAGCTACAGCGAGCGCGTGCGATCGGTGGGCGTCGTCAATTTCCAGAACTGGCTCAAGACCTGGATCGCCGGACAGATGATGGACGGACCGGCACCGCTCCGGCGCTGGCTGATCGACAACGTGTTGACCGAAGGCGTGCGCCTCGACCGTCTCCTCGCCGATGACGCCGCGCTCGAGGACTATGTCCGGCGCACCGCGACCGGTACATGGCACGCGTCGGGGACCTGTCGCATGGGGCGCGCCGGGGATCGCATGGCGGTCACCGACGGCAAGGGCCGCGTCCACGGCGTCGATGGCTTGCGTGTCGTCGATGCGTCGCTGTTTCCATGCGTGCCGTGCGCGAACACCAATATCCCGACGATCATGACCGCCGAGAAGATCGCCGATGCGATCGTCGCCGGGTGAGGCGACGGGCGGCGCCCCGGCAATGGACTCAGGCGGCGAATCCCCATAACGTCGCGCCGACTTTCGCATTCAGGACGGAGACCGGCACATGGCGGCAAGCTTCAGGGGACTGCTCGACGACTTGAGGAAGGCGGGCGAGCTGGTCGAAATCGGCAAGCCGGTCGACATCCGCTACATCGCGACGCTGGTCGACCAGTCCGACAAGGCGCTGATGTTCACCAACGTGATCGGCTACGACATGCCGGTGGTCTCCGGCATCACCAACAGCCGGAACCGGCTCGCCATCGCGATGGGCTGCAAGTTCGACGAGATCGAAGGCAAGCTGCGCGCGGGCCTCGACCGGCCGATCGAGCCCAAGATGGTGAACTCGGGCCCGGCCCGCGAGGTTCTCATCGAGGGCGACGACGTCGACCTCTACAAGCTGCCGGTGCCGTTGTTCTCGGTTCTCGACGGCGGGCCGATGATCACCGCGGGCGTGATCCTGTCGAAGGATCCCGAGCACGGGCTCAACGCCGGCATCTATCGTCTCCTGGTCAAGGAGAAGAACCTTACCGGCATCGACATCGTGACGCCCAACAACCTGCACAAGTTCGCGCAGGCCGCCTACAAGGCGGGCAAGCCGCTGCCGATCTCGGTCAATATCGGCACCCATCCGTCCGAGCTGATCGCCGGCTGCTACAAGGCGCCGCTCGGCACCAGCGAGATCGCGATCTCGGGCGGCATGCGCGGCGACGGCGTGCCGATGACGCCGTGCAAGACGATCGACATGCCGTGCATCGCCGATGCCGAGATCGTGCTCGAGGCCGAGATCCTGCCGACCGGATGGACCAAGCCCGAGGGCCGCTTCGGCGAGTTCACGCGGTTGATGGGCGGGCTCCACTGGAATCCGCATGTCCGCGTCAAGGCGGTCTCGATGCGCAGGAACGCCGTCTACTACGCGCTCCACATGCCGTGGGAGAACATCTGGCCGTCGGGGCCGATCTACGAGGCGGCGGTGCGCCGCGTCCTCAAGGAGGCGGGCGTCCAGGTGACCGCGGTCAACATCACGCCGGGCGGCTGCTGCCACTGGCACGCGGTCATCGCGATCCGTCCGCTCGCCGGCGATGCCAAGAACGCAATACTCGCCGCGCTCTCGGTCGCCGACATGAAGCACGTCACCATCGTCGACCACGACATCGACGTGTTCGATGCGGTCGACGTCGAATGGGCGGTCGCGACGCGCGTCCAGGCCGACCGCGACGTCGTCATCATCTCGGGTGCACGCTCGAAGCCGCTCGACCCGAGCCTCGTCATCGAGCACGGCAAGGTGCCGGTGACGGCCAAGATGGGGATCGATGCGACCATCCCCGACAACGTGCCGCGCGAGCGTTATCACCGGATTTCCTACGCCTACTCGAACAAGGTGAGGCTCGCCGACTACACCGAAGCGGCCGCGACCGGCAAGGCGGCGGCCGTGTCGGTCGACATCGCCGCGCTCGCCGCCAAGATCGAGGCCCTTATCGCCGAGACGCCGCTCTATTTCGCCCAGCTCACCGAGCGGTTCGAGGCGGAAGGGTTCAACAACGTCGCCCGCGCGGTCGGCCAACTGCACAAGTCCGAGCGGCTTTGGCAGGACGCGGAAGGCCGCTTCTGCCTCGTCGGTTCGAGATTCGCCGCCCAGCCGCCGAAGCCGGGCCAGAAGGCGCACTGACCGATGCGCCTCGCGAGCTTCCGCCACGCCGGCCGCGACGGCTTCGGCGCCGTGGTCGGCGACCGCATCGTCGATCTCGGCGGCCACCATGCCGATCTCGGCGCGGCGATCGCCTCGGGCGCGCTCGAGGACATGCGCCGGCGTGCCGGATCCGAGACGCCGACGATCCCGCTCGCGGCGATCGAGTATCGCCCGGTGCTGCCGCGCCCCGAGAAGTTCGTGTGCGCCGGCTACAACTACCGGGCGCGGGCGAGCGAGAAGGCGCCGGGCGATTTCCCGAGCGTCTTCTTCAAACATGCCACGGCGCTGATCGGCCATGACCGGCCGATGGTGAAGCCGCGCAATTCCGAGAGCTTCGATTACGAGGGCGAGTTCTGCCTCGTGATCGGCACGCGCGGCCGACATATTGCGGCGGCCGATGCGTTCCGTCACATCATGGGCTACACGCTCTTCAACGACGGCTCGGTGCGCGACTTCCAGGGCCACAGCGTCCAGGCCGGCAAGAACTTCCCGCAGACCAGCGCGCTCGGCCCGTGGATCGTGACCGCCGACGAGATCGCCGATCCGACGCGGCTCACCATCACGACCCGCGTCAACGGCAAGGAGCGTCAGCGCGGCTCGACCGCCGATCTCATCTTCGACATCCCGTTCCTCGTCGCCTATGTCTCGTCGTTCATGGAGCTTCTGCCGGGCGATGTGATCTCGACCGGGACGCCGGCCGGCGCCGGCTGGCGGATGACGCCGCCGCACTGGCTCAAGCCGGGTGATGTCATCGAGATCGCGATCGAGGGTGTCGGCATGCTCAGGAACCGGGTGACGGCGGAGGCTTGAAGCACCTAGGCGTCGTAGGCGACAAGGCTCGTCGCGGGGATGTCGAGCCGGCTGCGGCCGTTCAGGAACGTGAGCTCGATGATGAAGGCGGCGGCAACCACGTCGGCGCCCACTTCGCGCAGGAGCTTGATCGCGGCGCCCATCGTGCCGCCCGTCGCGAGGAGGTCGTCGAGGACGACGATGCGCTGGCGGGGCTTCACCGCATCGGCCTGGATCTCGACCGTGTCGGAACCGTATTCGAGCGCGTAGGCGTGGCGGACCGTCGCACCCGGGAGCTTGCCTTTCTTCCGCACCAGGGAGAAGCCGCAGCCGAGCGCGAGCGCGAGCGGCGCGGCGACCAGGAAGCCCCGCGATTCGATGCCGACGAGCTGGTCGGGCCGGTGCGGGCGGACCGCCGCGGCGAGCCGATCGACCGTGGTCCGCCATGCCTCGGCGTGCCTGAGCAGCGTCGAGATGTCATAGAACAGAACTCCCGGCTTGGGAAAATCGGGGATCTGCCGGATATGATCCTTGAGGTTCATCGGGGCTCCGCCATGGCCACACGCCGAGTTGCGAACGCGAACCCACCGATAGCGGGCACGGGCCGGGGCGGCAAGCGGCTTGTCGCCGCGCTCGCCGCCTTTGTCGCGCTCGCCGGGCTCGCCTCGCCGGCCGGCGCCCAGGATCGCGTGCTCGTCCTCGGCACCGGCGGCGTGACCGGCGTCTACTACCCGGCGGGCGGTGCGGTCTGCCGCCTCCTCGCCAAGGACAGGCGAACCCACGGCATCCGCTGCCTGGTCGAGAACTCGGGCGGTTCGGTCGAGAATCTGGTGGCGCTCCGCGCCGGCGAGATCGACGCCGCGATCGTCCAGGCCGACACCCAGGCGGACGCCGTCGCCGCCGCTGGTCCCTTCACGGGTCGCGGGCCGGATGGTGCGCTCCGCTTCGTCGCCGGCCTCCACGAGGAGGCACTTACCATCCTCGCGCGGATCGATTCCGGGATCGTCGCGCTCGCCGATCTCAGGGCGAAGCGGGTCAATCTCGGCAATCTCGGCGCCGGACAGCGCCCGATGATGGACCGGCTTCTCGCCGTGCTCGGCTGGACCGTCGCCGATCTCGCCGTCGCCGATACCGTGCCCTGGGCCGAGCAGGCGCGCGCGCTCTGCGCCGGCCGGTTCGAGGCCATGGTCTTCACCGTCGGCCATCCCAACGGATCGGTGCGCGAGGCGGCGACCACGTGCGCCACCGTGCTCGTTCCGGTCGCCGGGCCGATCGCCCAGCGTTTGTTGACCGACCACCCCATCTATCACCGCGCGACCGTTGCCGCCGGCCTCTATCCCGGTATCGACCAGGCGACGGCGACGATCGGGGTGCGCGCGACGCTGGTGGCGTCCGCCCGGGTGCCGGAGGAGACGATCTACCGCCTGATGAAGGCGGTCCTCGACGGCTTCGATGAGTTCCGCGAGGCGCATGCCGCGCTCGCCGGGCTCGATCGGAGGGCGATGACGTCGGCCGGCGCCACGGCGCCGCTCCATGCGGGCGCGCTCCGCGCCTATCGCGAGGCGGGGTTGCGCTGAGCCGTCACGCTCGGCCGAACGTCCTAGGTTTCGGCCGTTCGGCCTCGACCGATTAAGTCGCGGTTAACGGATGCCGGCGCACAATCGCGCGAAGGTTAACTCTCCGGGTCGAACCGCGCGATGCGTCCCAATCTCTCGAAGGCCGACGTCCAGCAGCTGATGGACGATCCGTCGGAACAGAACCGCGCCAGCGCCGCATCGAAGATCGCCGCGAATTTCGGCGGCGACGCCTTCACGGCGGACGAGCGCCGAATTGCCGAGGACATCTTCCGCGTCATGGTGCGCGACACCGCCGTCCGCGTGCGCGAGGCGCTGTCGATGGAGCTCAAGGATTGCCCGTCGATCTCGCACGACGTCGCGCGCGCGTTGGCGAGCGATGTCGAGTCGGTCTCGCTTCCGGTGCTCCAGTTCTCCACCGTGCTGACCGACGACGACCTGATCGAGATCGTGCAGACCAGTGCGCCGGTCAAGCAGAAGGCGATCGCGAGCCGGAAAGTGGTCTCGGCGCCCGTCGCCGACGCGCTCGTCGACACCAAGAACGAGGAGGTCGTCTCGACGCTCGTCGCCAATGACGGCGCCGACATCACCGAGACGTCGCTGCAGAAGGTCGTCGACAAGCTCGGCGACCGGCCGAGCGTGAACCAGCCGCTCGCGCTCCGCGCCAAGCTTCCGGTGGCCGTCGCCGAGCGTCTGGTGACGATGGTTTCCGAATCGCTCCGCGAGCACCTCCTCAAGAACCACAACATCGCACCCGAGACTGTGAGCGATCTCGTTCTTCAGAGCCGCGAGAAGGCGACGCTCAACCTGATCTCGGCCAAGGCCTCGACCGAGGACGTGAAGGAGCTCGTCGAGCAGCTGCACCGGAACGGCCGCCTCACGCCCTCGATCGTGCTTCGCGCGGTCTGCATGAGCGATCTGCCGTTCTTCGAGCATGGCGTCGCCAAGCTCTCGCACGTGCCGCTCAAGAACGCGCGGCTCCTGATCCATGACGACGGCCGCCTCGGGCTGAGCGCGATCCTCAAGAAGGCGGGCGTTCCGGAATATCTCTTCCCGGCCTTCCGCGCCGCGATCGATGTCAGCCACGAGACCGACTATGACGGTGGCGACGACAACCAGGAGCGATTCCAGCGCCGCATGCTCGAGCGGATCCTGACGCATTTCGAGGACCCCAAGGCCGGTATCGGCGAGGCCGATGTCGAGTTCCTCCTCGGCAAGCTCGCCAAGATCGACGTCCGCTTCGCCGTCGCGCACTGAACAGGCGCCGCTCACTCCGGACGACGGTTTCGGTGGGCGGCGAAACGCCTTCCCTTGACCAGCGCATCGTCGCCGAAACGCGCCCGCACGGCATCGATCGTGCGCTCGACCGCAGCGCGTCGGAGCGAGCCCGGATCGGCGAGATCGGGCGGATCGCAATGCGCGGCCTCGACGAGACCGGCGACCCCGATCCCGATCAGCCGATAGGCGTTTCCATTGATCTCGCGCGCGAGCAGATGGACCCCGGCCCGATAGATCGTCTCGGCGAGCTGGGTCGGATGCCCGAGCGTGACCGCGCGGGTGATCAGCCGGAACCGCGCGGTCTTAAGCTTGAGCGTCACCGCGTCGCCGCCGATCTCGTCGTCCTTGAGCCGCGCCGAGACCTTCTCGCACAGCGGCCACAGCCTCGCCTCGAGCGTGGCGTGGTCGGCGATGTCGTCCTCGAAGGTGGTCTCCGCCGAGACGCTCTTGCGCTCGCGCCCGGGATTGACCGTGCGCTCGTCCTCGCCGCGCGCGAACCAGTAGAGCCGGCTGCCGATCGTCCCGTAGCGGGCGACGAGCGTCGCCTCGTCGATCGCCTGCAGATCGGCGATGGTCGCGATCCCGTCGCCGACGAGGTGCGCCTTGAACTGCGCGCCGACGCCCCACATGAGATCGACCGGCTGGCCGGCAAGGAACGGGACGGCCTCGGCTCGGCCGATGATCGAGAACCCGCGCGGCTTGTCGAGGCCCGAGGCTATCTTGGCGAGGAACTTGTTGTAGCTCAGACCGATCGAGACCGTGATGCCGATATCGGCCTCGATCCGGCGGGCGAGGCGTGCGAGCGTACGCGCGGGGGAACCGCCGTGGAGGCGCTCGGTGCCACCGAGATCCATGAACGCCTCGTCGACCGACAGCGGCTCGACCTGGGGCGTGACCGCGCGCATCAGCTCGCGCACCTCGGCGCCGATCGCGCGGTATTTCTCCATGTCGGGCCGGATCACCACGGCGTCCGGGCAGCGCCGGAGCGCCTTGAACATCGGCATCGCCGAGCGGACGCCGTAGCGGCGGGCGATGTAGCAGCAGGTGAGAACGACGCCGCGCTTCCGGCCACCGACGATTACGGGCTTGTCCGCGAGTGCCGGATTGTCGCGCTTCTCGACGTTCGCGTAGAATGCGTCGCAGTCGAGATGGGCAATGGTGAGGCCGTCGAGCTCGGGATGGGCGAGGATACGGCCCGATCCGCAGGCCGTGCAGCGGCCATCCTCAGGCGCCGCCGTCGACTGGCAGTCCCGGCAGACGTATCCCATGGCCGAGCATGAAACCCCGCGCTACCCCGGTCAAGGCACGCCCCAAGGCACCGCCCAAGGCGCCTCCGGCATGAGACGGCGTAAGTTCGTCGCCCTCGTCGTCGCGGCGTTCGGCGCCGGTCCGGCGATCGCCGCGACCGGTGATCCCGACAACCTGGCGGTGACGCGCTCGCTCGCCGGCCGCCTCCTCGCCGCGACCGGCGCGATCCGGTCGGTCCCCTTCGCGGGCAGCGTGATCTATCTCCTCAAGCACAACCGGACCGGCGCGATCGGGCTCATCGTCAACCGTCCGGTCGAGCGCCGGCCAATCGAGACCGTGGTCCGAGCGATGGGACTCCCGCCGGTCGGGGTCGACGGCGACATCGCCGTCCACGACGGCGGACCCGTGGGGACGACGGAGGGCTTTCTCCTCCATACGACCGACTATGTCGGCCAGGGCACCCAGTTCATCACCGACGCCATCGCGCTCACGAGCCACGTCAGCGTTCTCGCCGACATCGCGCGCAGGCGCGGGCCGCGACGGGCGCTGTTCGCCCTCGGCTTCGCCGGCTGGGGCGCGGGCCAGCTCGACAGCGAGATCGACCGCGGCTTCTGGTTCGACGTTTCGGCCGACGAGGAGATCATCTTCGACGCCGAGCACGCGACCAAGTGGCAGCGCACGTTCTTCCGGCGCAGGCAGACGCCCTGATCAGACGCATTTCGCGGTGAGGCCGCCGTCGACCACGATCTCGGTGCCGGTCACGTAGCGCGCCTCGTCGGAGGCGAGAAACAGCGCGGCCCAGGCGGTATCCCACGCATCGCCCATCTTCCGCATCGGGATCGCGCGCTCGCGCGCCTGCATCGCCTCGGCCCGCTTGGCCTCGGTCTTGTATTGGCGTTCGATGCGCCGCTCGACGAGCGGCGTGCGCATCAGCCCCGGCAGCACGGCATTGCAGCGGACGCCGGTCGCCGCGTGCTGGACCGCGATCGCGCGGCTCATCTCGATCATCGCCGCCTTCGAGGCCTGATAGGACACGAACGGCCGATCGAGAAAGCGGATGCCGGCGATCGAGGCGATGTTGACGATCGCGCCGCCGCCCTGGCGTTCCATGATCGGCACGACGAGCTTGCAGGCGAGGAAGGCCGATTTGAGGTTGAGCGCCATATAGGCGTCCCAGTCGGCTTCGCTGGTCTCGACCACGCCGCCCGGCACCGCGGCGCCGACATTGTTGTGGAGGATGTCGATGCGTCCCCATTCGGTCATGCAGGCATCGACCATGCGCTTGATGTCCCCGGCCCGGGTCGCATCGCCCGCGACCGCGATCGCGGTCCCGCCTTCGCTCCGGATGATCCCGGCGGTCTCCTCGGCGGCGCCGGCGTCGAGGTCGGTCGCGCACACCCGGGCGCCCTCGCGGCCGTAGAGGACGGCGGAGGCCTTGCCGTTGCCCCAGCCACCGACCTTGGTGCCGGCGCCGATCACCAGCGCCACCTTGCCCGCCACGCGTCCGGCCATGGTCTCCTCCCTTGTGTGTCGCGTCGCGGCTTGCTAGCACGGCCCGGCGAAACAGGGGAGGGACCCATGGGCGTGATTGAACAGAAGCTCGCAGGCCTTGGGCTCGCGCTGCCGCCACCCTTCACCTATCCCCGTCCCAACCGCACCGGCGCGGTCCGGACCGGGAACCTCCTCTATCTCTCGGGCCACGGCCTCAACCTGCCCGAGCTCCCGGGCGTTCGCCAGCGCGGCAAGGTCGGCTCGGAGGTCTCGGAGGCGGAGGCCTATCAGACCGCGCGCGCGGTGGCGCTGACCATGCTGGCGACGATCAAGAAGCATGCCGGCGATCTCGACCGGGTGCGGCGCGTAGTCGAGCTGTTCGGCATGGTCAACTCGGCGACCAATTTCGAGCGCCAGCCATTCGTCATCGACGGCGCCTCCGATCTGTTCTACGAGCTGTGGGGCGCCGAGTTCGGCCAGCACGCCCGCACGGCCGTCGGCGTCGCCGAGCTGCCGCACCGGATGGCGGTCGAGATCAAGGGCGTGTTCGAGCTCCATCCCTGAGGTGCCGCCATGCCCTCGTTCGATATCGTGTCGCGCGCCGACATGCCCGAGGTCGACAACGCGATCGCCGGTGTCGCGCGCGAGATCGCCCAGCGCTTCGATTTCAAGGGATCGAAGTGCACGATCGAGCGGAAGGAGCTCGCGATCACCATCAACGCCGACGACGACCTCAAGCTGAAGCAGATGCACGAGCTCCTCAAGGTGCACGCGACGCGGCGCAAGGTCGACGCCGGCGTCTTCTCCTTCGGCACCGTCGAGAAGGCCTCCGGCAACACGGTCCGCCAGGTGATCACCATCCGACAGGGTGTCGACCGCGAGCTCGCGCAGAAGATCGTGAAGGAGATCAAGGGCTCGAAGCTCAAGGTCCAGGTCGCGATCCAGGGCGACGAGCTCCGCGTCTCGGGCAAGAAGCGCGACGACCTCCAGGATGCGATCGCCCATGTCCGCGCCATGGGCCTCGACCAGCCGCTGCAATACGTTAACTTCCGCGATTGACGCGGCCGGCGCCGGTCCCGGACAATATGCCGGCCGACGCGACGGAGGGCATGATGCTGCTGCGCCAGTACTGGTATGTCGCCGCGACCGCCGACGAGGTCGGCAGCAAGCCCTTTGCACGGAAGCTCCTGGGCGAGCCCGTCGTCTTCTTCCGCGACCGGGCGGGCACCGTTCACGCGCTCGAGGACCGCTGCCCGCATCGCAGCATGCCGCTGTCGGTGGGCTCGGTCGAGGGCGACGTGATCCGCTGCGGCTATCACGGTCTCGAGTTCGCCGGCTCGGGCGCCTGCATCCGCGTTCCCGGTCAGTCCACGATCCCGCCCAACGCGGCGGCGCGACACTATCCGGTGATCGAGCGCTACGGCCAGGTCTGGATCTGGATGGGCGACCCGGCGGCGGCCGATCCGAAACAGGCGCACGTGTTCGAGCCGATGGAACGGCCCGGCTGGTCGGCCTCGCGGCTCCAGTTCCACGTCCTCTGCGACTGGCGGCTCCTGGTCGAGAACCTTCTCGACTTCACCCATCTCACCTTCGTCCACGAATCGACCATCGGCAGCCGCGAGGTCACCGAGGAGGCCGACGTCGGGGTGACGCGCGCCGGCGACCGGGTCACGGTGTCGCGGCGCATGTCCAACATCACGCCGGCGCCGACCTATGCCAAGGCGACCGGCATCTACGGCAACATCGACCGCTGGCAGGACATCACCTTCGCGCCGCCGTCCTTCGTCACGGTCGAAGCCGGCGTCGCGCCGACCCGCGACATGTCGCGCGCCTTGCAGCGCTACTCGCTCCACGGGATCACCCCCGAGACCGAGACGACGATGCACTATTTCTGGACCTCGGCCTACGAGGTCGCCGCACACAAGCCGGAGACGATTGCGCTCCTCGCCGACCAGTTCCGCGTCGCCTTCGAAGAGGACGTCGCCATCCTCGCCCACCAGCAGCGGCGGCGGCGGAACGATCTGCCCTTCGTCGACACCAACGCCGATGCCGGCAACATGCAGGTGCGTCGCGTGCTCGCGGCCCTCGCGGCACGGGAGGCGCCACCGCTCCGGGCGAGCGCGTGACGACGGACGCGGCGGACGCGCGTGCGATCGCGCGCGGGTTCGACATCCTCGCGCTCGACCCCGCCTTCCTCGACGATCCCTATCCGACCTACCACGCGCTTCGCCGCCACGATCCGGTCCATCGCAACTCGGACGGATCGTATTTCCTGACGCGCTACGATCATGTCTTCGCGCTCTACCGCGACCGGCGGATGAGCTCGGACAAGACGATCGACTTCAGGCCGAAGTTCGGCGCCGGGCCGCTCTACGAGCACCATACGACCTCGCTCGTCTTCAACGATCCGCCGCTCCATACGCGCGTCCGGAAGCTGCTCGCGACAGCCTTCACGCCGCGCGCGCTCGCGGCGATGGAGCCGCGCATCGAGGCGATGGTCGACAGGCTCCTCGACCGCGCCGCGGCGCGGGGGCGGATCGATCTCGTGTCCGAGTTCGCATTCGCGCTCCCGGTCGATGTGATCTGCGACATGTTGCGGGTGCCGGTCGAGGAACGGGCGCCGCTCCGCAATTGGGCGCAGATCATCCTCGGTGCGCTCGAGCCGGTAACGCCGCCCGCCATGGTCGCGGCAGGCGATGCCGCCGTGGTCGAGTTCTCCGACTATCTCCGCCGGCTCATCGCCGATCGCCGGCGCCGGCCCGGCACCGACGCCGGCGATGTGCTCACGACGCTCATCTTCGGCGAGGTCGACGGCGAGCGGCTCACCGAGCACGAGCTGATCCACCAGTGCATCTTCCTCCTCAATGCCGGCCACGAGACGACGACCAATCTGATCGGCAACGGCATCGCCGCGCTGGTCGATCGGCCGGACGTGCTCGCACGCCTCCGCGCCGATCCGGCGCTGATCCGGTCCGCGGTCGACGAGTTCCTCCGGTTCGACAGCCCCAACCAGGTCGGCAACCGGCGGACGACCGAGGCGGTCGAGATCGGTGGCGTGACGCTCGCGCCGGGGAGCTATATCTGGATCGGGATCGGGGCGGCCAACCGCGATCCCGAGGAGTTCCCGGACCCCGACCGGCTCGACATCGCGCGCACGCCGAACCGGCACCTCGCCTTCGGGTCGGGCGCCCATGCCTGCCTCGGCATGTCGCTCGCCCGGCTCGAGGGGCAGATCGCGATCGGGCGGATGATCGGCCGATTCCCGTCGCTCAGGCGCTCGGGCCCGGCCACACGCGGCGGCCGGGCCCGTTTTCGCGGATACGCGACGTTTCCGGTCGCGCTCTGAAGGGTGGAGGCGGGTGCTAGTAGCGGGCGCTCTGGTTGGCGACCTGCCAGCTTCCGTCCGGCATGCGGCAGGCGGTGCCATAGGCCTGCTCGACGCGCCCGCCGACCGTGACCGACTGCTGATATTCGCGGCAGTACTGACCGGTCGGCTGCTGCCAGGTGCGGGTCGGGGTGACGGTGCCCCAGTTGCCGCTGTCCGGGTTCTGCCAGCGGGCGGTCGAGCCCACGGGGTAGGATTCGAGCGTCGCCTGCGTGGTCCGCGCGAGATGCGCGCGATCGGCGCGGTCGAGCGATTCGCCGACCGAGCCGCCGACGAAGGCGCCGAGAAGGGCGCCCGCAGCGGTCGCGGCGAGCCGGCCGTTGCCGGAGCCGATCTTGGAGCCGGCCCAGCCGCCGAGCGCGGCGCCGACCAGCGAGCCGCCGGCGGTCTTCGGTTGATCCTGGAACGAGGTGCAGCCGGCGAGGCCGAAGGCCGCCACCGTCACGAATACGAGCGCACGTTTTCTGCTGTTCATCGTTTCTTCCTCCACGCACGCGAGCCCACCCGGAACTCGGGTCGCCACCACGGCGGCGAACGTCCGAATCATGGGTAGGGATTAGGGCGAAACCACGGCGCCGGCGCGGAAATGCGCGGGCAGCGGTGCCCGGTGGCTGCGACGCTGCGGGCGACGCGCCTCCTTGGTTTCCGCTCGATACGCTGAGCCGTCTGAGGGGAGGCGTTCCGGCGCCCAGCAGGTGCGGATTCCGCTTGCTGGGGCAGGACCGGCACCCTATACCGGCCTGCGCCTTCGGGGTCGGGCCGCATCCGCCACGGAAACAGCCCAAAATCGTTCGGAGAAGAAGGACGATGCGGCTTGCGCGGATCCTTGCCCTGTCGACGGTGCTCATGGCGGCCGCGCCGGCGGCATGGGCGGCGAGCGGGCCCAACCTCGACGGCTCGAACCTCAGTCTCTTGTGGTTCGCACCCTTCGCGGGCCTCCTCCTCTCGATCGCGCTGTTGCCGATCCTGACGCCGGCCTTCTGGCATCACCACTACGGCAAGGTGACCGCGTTCTGGGCGGTGGCCTGCGTCATCCCGCTGATGATGGAGTTCGGCACCGCCGACGCGGCGCACGAGCTCTTCCACGTCGCCATCGCCGACTACATTCCGTTCATGCTCCTCCTGACCGCGCTCTACGTCGTGGCGGGCGGTATCGCGGTCTCCGGCCAGCTCGTTGGAACGCCCGCGGTCAACACCGCGATCCTCGCCTTCGGCACGCTTCTCGCCGGCTGGATCGGAACGACCGGCGCCTCGATGCTCCTGATCCGGTTCGTGATCGCAACCAACCGCAACCGTACGAACAAGACGCACATCTTCGTCTTCTTCATCTTCCTCGTCTCGAATATCGGCGGCTCGATGACGCCGCTCGGCGATCCGCCGCTCTTTCTCGGCTATCTCAACGGGATCGACTTCTTCTGGCCGCTGATCTGGCTGACGCCGCCGCTACTCCTCTGCGTCGTGGTGCTTCTGGTGCTGTTCTACGCCCTCGACACTTTTTTCTTCCGTGCCGATCGCGAGTCACATCCGGCACCGCAGGCGGCGTTCCGGAGCATTCGCGTGCGTGGCGGGCTGATCAATATGCCCCTTCTCCTCGGCATCGTGTTCGCCGTGCTCTTGAGCGGCTCGGTCAAGACGGGTGTCGCTATCGACGTCTTCGGCGTCGAGATCAAGCTCGAGAACCTGCTTCGCGACCTCGCGCTCCTCGGCCTGATCCTTCTCTCGCTCCGCCTGACGCCGACATTCATCCGGCGCGAGAACAGCTTCACCTGGGGTCCGATGGTGGAGGTGATCAAGCTGTTCGCCGGCATCTTCGCGACCATCATTCCGTGTCTCGCGATCCTGAAGGCAGGCAAGGCCGGCGCCGCGGCGGCGGTGCATGAGCTCCTGACGCGGCCCGACGGGACGCCGATCAACGCGATGTATTTCTGGGTGACGGGCACACTGTCGAGTTTCCTCGACAATGCGCCGACCTATCTCATTTTCTTCAACGTGGCCGGTGGCGACGCGGTTCAGCTTATGGGCCCGCTCGCGGCGACGCTGCTCGCGATCTCGGCCGGCGCGGTCTTCATGGGCTCCAATACCTATATCGGCAACGCGCCCAACCTGATGGTGAAGGCCGTCGTCGAGGCGAACGACATCCGGATGCCGAGCTTCTTCGGCTACATGCTGTGGTCGTGCGGCATTCTCCTGCCGCTGTTCGTCGTGGTCGCCTGGGTCTTCTTCTAGGCGACGACCCCTGCCGGGAGCGGGTCGCGCTCGCCCTTGACGGCGACACGCCAGATCTCGTTCATGCACGCCCAGCGCGTCTTGACCGCGGTCTCGGCCACCTCGATCGCGCGGTCGAGGAGGTCCTGCGAATTGATCAGCCGCGTCACGAGGTCGAGCTGGCGGCTCGAATGGTCGGCATCGGCGACCAAATGCTCGTTGAAGAACTCGATCTCGGGCGCATCCGCCTTGTAGCCGTGGAACCTCTCGAACGCCGGCAGCGTGCGCTCGGCGTTGATCGCGGGCTGCTGGCCCTCCTGGGTCGATTGCATGGCGAGGATGACGCCGATCGGCTCGTCCTTCACTGTGTTGAGATAGAAATAGGACCGCGCCCGCCATGAGGCGAGCTGCTCGGTCGCCTCGACCTCGGCGTCGGTGAGACCGGCGACACGGCAGAAGCGGCGGATCAGCTCCATGTGGTCGTGCGCCTCGCGGCCCTCGCCGGGGCCGGCGAGGATGCCTTCCTCCTCGGCGAGATTCTCGAGCAGGAAGCGGCGCGCCTCGGGCGGCGCCTTGTAATAGGCGATGCCGAACGAGGGCAGCACGCGCAACACGTGCTGATAATGCTGCGCCATCAAGAGGCCGAGCGGGTGGAGGCCGAACGTGCCGCGGTGGAACTCGACGAAGAACGGATGGTCCTTGGTGTGCCACTTGTTGCGGAGCGCGACGATCTCGCGCGCGGCCCTGCGTCCGTAGTCGTTCGCCTGTGGTGTCGCCATGTCGTTCCTCCCGCACGGGTCCGGTCCCCGGCCGCCGAGTTAACCGGCGGTTGCGGCGCGCTGTCAATCGATGCGACGCGCGACGGCATTGCGCCGCGGGCGCGCCCGGCGCAGGATGGTGGAGCGAAAGGACACCGCCATGGCAAACATCCGCAAACGCGTCAGCAATCCGCCGACCGTCGCGGCGCCGATGAAGCGCTACTACTCGAACGCGGTCCGCGTCGATTCGGGCCCGCTGCTCTTCATCTCGGGCCAGGTCGCGCTCGACAAGGACGGCAAGCTCGTCGGCAAGGGCGATCTCCGCGCCCAGGCCGTTCAGGTGCTCGAGAACATCCGCGCGATCCTCGCCGCCCACGGCGCCGACATGTCGGACATCCTGAAGGTCACGGTCTACGTCACCCAGATCCGCGCCTTCAACGACATCGCCGACATCCGCGAGCGCTATTTCCCGAACGATGGCCCGGCGAGCGTGATCGTCGAGATCTCGGCGCTCGCGCTGCCGGAGCTGATGATCGAGATCGAGGCGGTCGCCGCGATCAGTTGAGGCGGCGGGCGCGGCGCAGGACGACCAGCACCGCGAGCGCGAACAGGATCGCCGTCTCGGGCTCGGGCAGCCCGATCACGACCGGAACACTCTGGACGAACGACTTCACCCAGTTGCCGATCGAATCCTCGGCGAGATTGGTGTGCGTGGAGCGGAGTGTCGTTGTGGACGGGATCGCGGCGCCGCCACCCTGATAGGTCGTCGTCGAGCCGATGCCGACGATGTTGTTGCCGAGAAGCGCGGGGTTGCCGCTGTCGCCCTGGGCGATCAGGCCCTCGCCGACCAGGGCGGTGCTGAACAGGACCGACATCCGGAGCGGCTTGTCGGGCGCCGGCACGTTGGGGCTGACGTCGGTGAAGGTCGTGATCACCGCATCGATCGTGTTGGTCGCATGCCGGCGCGTGCCCGAGGCGAGCGGGCCGCTCGCCGGGCTGCCGCCGATGCCGTAGCCGACGAGATCGAGCACGGTGGTCGTGAGCGGATCGGGCAGGTCCTCCTGGATGCCATAGCGCTGGGCATCGCCGGGGGGCGAGGGATGCGAGCTTGAGGACGCCGACATCGTACTGGTCGATGTTGTCGAGCGGGAACGGCCGATCGGCGAACAGTGGGTGGATGTGGACGCCGCCGGCCGCGATCCCGAGCGTGGTCGGTCCGGTCGGCGTCTCGAAGGTGATCTGCCAGTTGTTCGCGCCGTCGAGGCAGTGGCCGGCGGTCACCACGTGGATCCCGTCGGCGAGGAGCGCGCCCGAGCAGCGGAACGTGCCCGCCTGGTTGAGGAAGTTGAACGCGATGTTGACGACGCCGGTGAAGGCCGAATTGCCGGTCACGTAGCCGGGATCGCTCGTATTCCGGATCAGGATCGCCTGTGCCGCGGGGGCGCCGACCGCGACGGCCACGAGGCCCAGCAGGGCCGCGCGCAACAGACAAAACAGAGACCGCATCGGCACTCTCCGTCGCGCTCCGGCGGTCCCCAACGCAGACCGGAACGAACACACACGCGACGTCGTCGCCACTCACCCCGGCCGCGACGTGCCCACCAACCACGCCCGTCGATAACACGGAATCACTAGGCCGAACAGCCCGGTGCGGCGCGGATCGCCGATCCTGTTAACCCTAATCCGGACCGTGTGCACCGCGTGCGGGCATGCCGCGCTCGAACACCACCTGCGCCGTGAACAGGACCACCAGGCCGACGAGGAGCGGCCAGGCGAGAAACCACCAGTCGGCGTGCTCGAGGAAGATCACGACCGGGTTGGCGCCAGCCGGCGAATGGAGGGTGCGGGAGGCCATCATCGCGGCCAGCGTCACCGCGACGGCGGCGATCATCCATGCCTCGGCAGGGTCGTCGAAGCGCGTCTGGCCGACATGGGGGAATGCGAGCCCGATCAGGCTCGCGATCAGGTGGCCGCCGAACAAGCTCCGCGGCATCGCCGTCGCCGATGAGGACGACGACCGGCCGCGAAGGCGAACATCATCGCGCCGGTGCCGGCAGCGAGCGCGTACTGATCCGGACGCTTGATCGGGATCTGGTGCGCGTACTGGGTGTGGTTGCCGCAGCCGACGCAGAAGATCGTCTCCGGCGGGCACACCTCCGTCGCGACGCGCGAGATGAGCTGCGGCTTGATCGGAATCGCGTCGAGGTCGACGCCGTAGTAGCGCTCGGTCTCCTGCCGGTCGAGCGCGCGGAGCGCCACGGCGCGGGGATGGCGCGCGCCCTCTGGCGTCGCGAGCCCGGCCTTCGCCGCGAACGCGAGCGCGTCCTCGAGGAAGAGGCCGCAATCGGCGACGGCGCCGATCTCGACCGCGTATTGGCGGCCGATCTCGGCCGGATCGCTCTCGACCTGGATGATCTTCGCGTCGGTACCGATCAGCTGCCAATTGATGGTGTTGACGTTGAGGAACCGGCAGCCGAGCCCGAGGATCACGTCGGAACGGCGGAGCGCCTCGTTCGCGGTCGAGCGCCCGAAATGCCCGGCGATGCCGAGCGCGAGGGGGTGGTCCTCGGGGATCGAGCCGCGCCCCATCTCGGTCGTCGCGACCGGCATGGCGAAGCGCTCGGCCAGGGCGACCAGCGTCTTGCCGGCCCGCGACCACACGACGCCGCGCCCGGCGAGGATCATCGGGTGGCGCGCGCCGGCGATCAGGCGTATGGCGCGCTCGACCGCCTCGGGGTGGGGGCGTGTCGCGTTGGCGATCCAGCGCGATCGGGCGGGTCCCTTGAGCGAGAGATCGCTCGTCTCGACGTCGACCGGCTTCTTGAGGAGGTTCTTCGGCAGGTCGAGATGGACCGGGCCCGGCATGCCCTAGCGCGCGACCTCAAACGCGGTCCGCATCAGGCGGTTGATGTCCTTCGCCTCGCGCAACTGGTCGTTCCACTTGGTGACCTCGCGGAACACGTTCACGACGTTGAACTCGTGCCACAGGTTCCGTCCGAGGCGGAACGTATCCATGTTGCACGACAGCATGATCAGCGGCACGCAGTCCTTCTGCGCGTTCCAGGTGCCGAGGACGGCATTCGAGATGCCGGGTCCGACATGGAGGAGCGCGCAGGCCGGCTCGCCCGTGAACCGGGAATAGCCATCCGCCATGCTCGCCGCGGCGTGCTCGATGCGGCAGGTGATGTAGCGGATCTCGTCCTGGCGATCGTAGATCGCGTCGATGATCGGCAGCACCGTGTCGCCGGTAATGCCGAAGACATGGCGGACGCCTTCCTCGACGAGATGCTGGACGACCGCCTCGGCGGCGGTCACCGGGGTGCGCGGACGGCTCATTCGGACGCTCCGGGGCGGGACAGGGTTGGTCGGCGGGCGCATGGTCGCGCGATCGGCCGCGCCGGGCAAGGCGAGCGGCTTCGACGTCGGGGATCAGGGAGCGGGAAAGGAAACTGGTCGGAGAGAGAGGATTTGAACCTCCGGCCCCTGCCTCCCGAAAGCAGTGCTCTACCAGGCTGAGCTACTCTCCGACCGGGCGCTCCTTATAGCGCCGCCGGCCCGTCCTTGCCAAGCGCGAGGGGAGGGCCGGGACCGGGCTCAATAGGCGCGCGCGACCGCGAAGGCGAGCGCCTCGAGGAGCGCGCGTTTCTCCATCCCGGGCGGGAAGGGCTCGAGCGCCTGGCGTGCGGTCGCCGCGTATTGCTTGGCGCGATCGACGGTGGCGGCGAGCGCGCCCGTGCGCTCGAGAAGGGTGATCGCCCGCTTGAGATCGCCTTTCTTCTGCTCGAGGTCCTCGAGCGTACGGCGGAGAAAGACGCGGGATTCGCCGTCTGCGGCGCGGAAGGCGAGGATCACGGGGAGCGTGATCTTGCCGTCGCGGAAGTCGTCGCCGACGGTCTTGCCGAGCGTCGGCTGGTGCGCCGAATAGTCGAGCACGTCGTCGATGAGCTGGAACGCCATCCCGAAATTGTGCCCGAACGCCTCGAGCGCGCGTCGCTCACGTTCCGGGCGGTCGGCGACGACCGCGCCGATCTCGCTCGCCGCCGCGAAGAGCTTCGCGGTCTTGGAGCGGATCACCTCGAGATAGTCGGCCTCCGTCGTCTCGGTGTCGTTCGCGGTCATGAGCTGGAGGACCTCGCCCTCGGCGATCACCGACGATGCGTTCGACAGGATGCGCAGGACCTCGAGCGAGCCGTCCTCGACCATCAGCTCGAAGGCGCGGCTGAAAAGGAAATCGCCGACGAGCACGCTCGCCTTGTTCCCCCAGACCGCGTTCGCCGACGACGCGCCGCGGCGCAGCATGCTCTCGTCGACCACGTCGTCGTGGAGGAGGGTCGCGGTGTGGATGAATTCGACGCAGGCCGCGAGCCCGGCGTGCCGGACCCCGCGATAGCCGCACATCCGCGCCGCCGCGAGCGTCAGCATCGGGCGCATCCGCTTGCCGCCGGCCGCGACGAGGTGGCCGGCCACCTGCGGGATGAGGTAGACCGGGCTCCGCATCCGGTCGAGAATGATCTCGTTGACCTTCGCGAGGTCGTCGGCGACCAACTGTGTCAGCAGTTCGATCGACGGACGCGGCGCCTCGCCGGAGTCGTCCTCTCGGGTGACGACGACGTTCACCAGCTTTCTCCTATTCCCTGACCTGCGCGGAGTGTGTCTTGGCTGTAAGAATAGTTGAGTGCCCCCCTGGGTCAAGCCGTCGAGGCCGCGGTCGCCGATGAAAGAACTGGTGCGGACCAACGATCCGGCGCTCATTTCCTTCCTGGTCGCGCTGCTCCGATCGGAAGGGATCGAATCCTTCGTGCTCGATGCGCATACGAGTGTCCTCGAAGGTTCGGCCGGCGCGATCCCGCGCCGGCTGATGGTCATCGACGACGACGCCGATCGGGCGCGACAGATTGTCACCGAGGCCGGTGAGGGCGGCGTCCTTGTCTGACGCGGCGGTCACCGAGGACGCGATCCTGGGCGGCACGGTCCGTGTGCGCCAGCCGGCGGCGGGTTTCCGGGTCGCGATCGATTCCGTCCTCCTCGCGGCGGCGGTGGCGGCCGAGCCGGGCGAGGAGGTGCTCGAGCCCGGCGCCGGCGTCGGCGCCGCCGCGCTCTGTCTCGCACGCCGCGTCGCCGGCGCGCGCGTGACCGGGATCGAGGTCGCGCCCGATCTCGTCCGGCTCGCCGGCGACAACGCCCGGCTCAACGGTCTCGCACCGGCGGTCAACATCATGATCGGCGACATCGCGCGGCCGCCGCCGCGCGTCCTCCCCGCATCCTTCGCCCACGTGATGATGAACCCGCCTTATCTGCCGGCCTCGCGCGCCCAGGCACCCCCCGATGCGGGCAAGGCGCGCGCGCATGTCGAGGGCGAGGCCGATCTCGCGGCGTGGCTCGACTTCGCGTTTCACATGGTGCGGCCGCGCGGGACGGTGACGGTGATCCACCGCGCCGACCGGCTCGATGCGATCCTCGCCCGGCTCCACGCGCGCGCGGGTGCGATCGTCGTCTTCCCGTTGTGGCCGGGCCGCGACGGCAAGCCCGCCAAGCGTGTTCTGGTGCGGGCCGAGCGCGGCGGGCAGACCCCGCTCCGGCTCGCCGCCGGGCTCGTTCTCCACGAGGCCGACGGTCGCTACACCGCGGAGGCGGATCGGGTTCTGCGTGGCGCCGCGCTCGAGTTGTGACGGTTTTGCCGGGCCCAGTCTTGGCGGGCCCGGGCGCGCCCCATATGTTACGCCCATGACCTATGACGATCCGGTGACGCGCGCGAGGACCTGGCTGACCGGGGTGCGCCTGCCGTGGTCGCGCCCGTCAGCGCCGCGCGTCAACGTGGTGCGCCTCGCCGGTGCGATCGGCGGGCTCGGGCCGATGCGGCGCGGACTGACGCTCGCCGGTGTCGAGCCGGTGCTCGAGCGTGCCTTCGGCGCCGGCCATCCGGTCGCGGTCGCGCTGGTGATCAATTCGCCGGGTGGCTCGGCCGTCCAGTCGGCGCTGATCGCGGGCCGCATCCGGGCGCTCGCCGACGAGAGAAAGGTTCCCGTATTCGCGTTCGCCGAGGATGTCGCGGCCTCGGGCGGATACTGGCTCGCCTCGGCGGCGGACGAGATTCATGCCGACGCCTCCTCCATCGTCGGCTCGATCGGCGTGATCGCGGCCGGCTTCGGCTTCCAGGGCGCGCTCGAGCGGCTCGGCGTCGAGCGCCGGCTTCACGCCACCGGTCCGCGCAAGGGGATGCTCGATCCGTTCCGGCCCGAATCCGACGCCGATGTCGCGCGGCTCCGTGCGCTCCAGGACGACATCTTCGCGAGCTTCAAGGCGCAGGTGCGCGCGCGGCGCGGCGCGAAGCTCAAGGCCGATGACGCGGTTCTCTTCGATGGTGGTGTCTGGACCGGGCGCGAGGCGCTCGCGCTCGGGTTGATCGATGGTCTCGGCGACCCGCGCACGGTGATGCGTGTCCGTTTCGGCGACAAGGTCAGGCTGCGGAGCGTCGGCGCGCGGCCGTCGCGGCTTCGCCGCATCATGCCGTGGGCAGGAAGCGCCGAGGACCGCGCCGCCGCGTGGACGCTCGGCACGCTCGCCGCGGTCGAGGAATGGGCGCTGTGGCGCCGGTTCGGGTTGTAGGAGACCGGGTCGTGGGCGCCGGCATCGGCAAGATCGTCGTCCTCATACTCGCGATCGCGGTGGTCTGGTTCGGTTTCCGCTGGGTGCAGCGTTACATCGCGGCGAAGAACGCCGCCCAGACCGCGAAGCCGGCCGAGCCCAAGGCGCTCGAAGCGGAGGCGACGGTCCGCTGCGGCCGCTGCGGCACGTTCGTCCCGGCCTCCGGCGCGAAGCCCTGCGAGCGGGCCGACTGTGCCTGGTCCGCACCTTCGTAGAGTGTTCATAAACCCGGGCAAACTTGACCCTCGCGCAAGGCGGCCTGTATGGTTCGCCCGCCTTTCCCGGGATCTCTCCGCCCATGACGCAACCGCGCGCGCCGTCGTTCCAGGCGCTGATCCTCCAGCTGCACGACTACTGGTCGCGCCAGGGCTGCGTCATCCTCCAGCCCTATGACATGGAGGTGGGCGCCGGCACATTCCATCCGGCGACGACGCTCCGCGCGCTCGGCCCGAAGCCGTGGCGCGCGGCCTACGTGCAGCCGTCGCGCCGGCCGACCGACGGTCGCTACGGCGAGAACCCGAACCGACTGCAACACTATTATCAGTATCAGGTCATCCTGAAGCCGTCGCCCGAGGGCAGCCAGGAGCTCTATCTCGACAGCCTGCGCGCGCTGGGCGTCGACCCGGCGCTGCACGACATCCGCTTCGTCGAGGACGACTGGGAGAGCCCGACGCTCGGCGCCGCCGGGCTCGGCTGGGAGGTCTGGTGCGACGGCATGGAGGTGACGCAGTTCACCTATTTCCAGCAGGTCGGCGGCATCGAATGCGACCCGGTTTCGGTCGAGCTCACCTACGGGCTCGAGCGGCTCGCGATGTATATCCAGGGTGTCGAGAACGTCTACGACCTCGACTTCAACGGCGCCGGCGTCAAGTACGGCGATGTATTCCTGCAGGCCGAGCGCGAGTACTCCGCCTACAATTTTGAGCACGCCAACACCGACACGCTCCTGAGGCAGTTCGGTTTCGCCGAGGCCGAATGCCAGGCGCTCCTCGAGAAGAAGCTCGCGCTGCCCGCCTACGACCAGTGCATCAAGGCGAGCCACACCTTCAATCTCCTCGACGCGCGCGGCGTCATCAGCGTCACCGAGCGCGCCGCCTATATCGGCCGCGTGCGCGCAATGGCGAAGGGCTGCTGCGAGGCGTGGCTCGCGAGCCAGGGCGGTCGCGATGGCTGAGCTCCTGCTCGAGCTCTTCTCCGAGGAGATTCCGGCCGGCATGCAGGCGCGCGCGGCCGAGGACCTGGAGCGCGTCGTCGTCGAGCGGCTGAAGGCCGCCCAGCTCGCGCCCGAGACCGCGCGCAGCTTCGTCACGCCGCGCCGGCTTGCGCTGGTCGCGACCGGGCTTCCGGTCCAGCAGGCCGATGTCACCGAGGACCGTCGCGGCCCCCGTGTCGGTGCGCCCGACAACGCGATCCAGGGCTTCCTCAAGGCGAACGGCCTCGCCTCGCTCGACCAGTGCGAGAAGCGCGACACCGGCAAAGGCGAGTTCTGGTTCGCGATCGTCCGCCGCAGCGGACAGCCGACCGCAGCGGTCTTATCGGGCCTTCTCGCCGAGGCGATCGCCGCGCTGCCGTGGCAGAAGTCGATGCGCTGGGGCGCCGGCGCGATGCGCTGGGTGCGCCCGCTTCAACGCATCCTCTGCCTGTTCGACGGCAACACCGTGCCGATCGCGCTCGCCAACCCGGTACCGGTCGGCGATGCCACCGCGGGCCACCGCTTCATGGCGCCGGCACCGATTGCGGTCAGCGCGTTCGACGACTACGCGGCGAAGCTCCGCGCCGCCCACGTGGTGCTCGACGCCGAGGAGCGCAAGCGCCTCATTCTCGAGCGTGCCGGTGCGCTCGCGCGCTCGGCCGGGCTCGCGCTCCGCGACGATCCCGGTCTCGTCGCCGAGGTCGCGGGTCTCGTCGAATGGCCGGTCGTCCTGATGGGGACGATCGATCCCGCCTTCATGGAGGTGCCGCCCGAGGTGCTGATCACCGCGATGCGCACTCATCAGCGCTACTTCGCGACCCTCGATAGCGCGGGCCGGCTCGCCAACCGCTTCGTCGTCGTCGCCAACCGCGAGACCGCGGATGGCGGGGCCGCGGTCGTCGCCGGCAACGAGCGCGTGCTCCGCGCCCGGCTCTCCGACGCGCGCTTTTTCTGGGACCAGGATCGCAAGCGCCCGCTCGAATCGCGCGTGTCGGCGCTCGCCGACATGGTGTTCCACGCCAAGCTCGGGACGATCGCTGCGAAGGTCGTGCGTCTGCAGGCGCTTGCGGCCGAGCTCGCGCCCCATGTTCCGGGCGCCGACATCGACCAGGTGCGGAGCGCGGCGACGTTGTGCAAGGCGGACCTCACCGCCGGGATGGTCGGGGAGTTCCCCGAGCTTCAAGGCGTGATGGGACGCTACTACGCGCACCACGAGGGCGAGAAGGACGCGGTCGCCGATGCGATCGCCGAGCACTATTCGCCCGCGGGCCCCAACGATCGCTGCCCGACCGCGCCCGTCTCCGTCGCGGTCGCGCTCGCCGACAAGATCGACAGCCTCGTCGGCTTCTTCGCGATCGGCGAGAAGCCGACCGGCTCGCGCGATCCCTTCGCGCTCAGGCGCGCGGCACTCGGCATCATCCGGCTGGTCATCGAGAACAGACTGCGGCTGCCGCTCCGCGAGGCGTTCCGGCGCGCCTACTGGGGCTACAACGAGGCCGTCGCGGGGTTTGAGAAGGGGCTTGAAAAGGGCCATCGGCCGAAGGTGCTCGAGCGCGAGCTCCTCGATTTCTTCGCCGACCGTCTCAAGGTGCATCTGCGCGGGGAGGGCGTCCGCCACGACCTGATCGGCGCCGTCTTCGCGCTGGGCGATGAGGACGATCTCGTTCGGCTTCTGGCGCGCGTCGAGGCGCTGCGTGCCTTCGTCGCGACCGACGACGGGGCCAATCTCCTGATCGCCTATCGTCGCGCCGCCAACATCGTCGCGATCGAGGAAAAGAAGGACGGCGTCCGCCATGATGGTGATCCGTCGGAGTCCGATCTCGCCGAGGCCGAGGAGCGGGCGCTCTATGCCGCGCTCGGGACGGCGCGCGCGACACGGGACGCGGCGCTCGGGCGCGAGGACTTCGCGGTGGCGATGACGGCGCTCGCCGGGCTGCGGCGCCCGGTCGATTCCTTCTTCGACAAGGTCCTTGTTAACGCCGAGGTGCCGGACTTACGCCGGAACCGGCTGCGGCTCCTGTCGCGGATCCGCTCGACGATGAACGGTATGGCGGACTTCTCGCAGATCGAGGGGTGAGCATGGCGGGGGCGAAGTGGGTCTATGCATTCGGCGCCGGGGCGGCCGAGGGCAATGCGGGCATGCGCAATCTCCTCGGTGGCAAGGGGGCCAATCTCGCCGAGATGGCGAGCCTCGGGCTTCCGGTGCCGCCCGGGTTCACGATCACGACCGAGGTCTGCACGGGATTCTACGCCAACGACCGCACGCTGCCGGCCGGGCTCGAGGCCGAGGTCGCGACCACGCTTTCCCGTCTGGAGGCGGCGGTCGGCGCGAAGTTCGGCGACGCCGCCAACCCGCTCCTCGTCTCGGTGCGGTCCGGCGCGCGCGCCTCGATGCCGGGCATGATGGACACCGTCCTCAATCTCGGCCTCAACGACAGGACCGTCGAGGCGCTCGCCGAACGGAGCGGCAATCCGCGCTTCGCCTATGACAGTTATCGCCGCTTCATCCAGATGTACGCGAGCGTCGTCCTCGGCATCGAGCACCATCACTTCGAGGAGCTGCTCGAGATCCAGAAGGAGCGGAAAGGCGTCCGTCTCGACACCGAGCTCGACGCCGCGGATCTCCGCGCCCTCGTCGCCGCCTACGCCAAGAAGGTGCACGAGGCGCTCGGCACGCCATTCCCGCAATCGCGGTCCGACCAACTTTGGGGCGCGATCCGCGCGGTGTTCGGGAGCTGGATGAACCAGCGCGCCATCACCTATCGCCGTCTTCATCACATCCCGGCCGAATGGGGGACGGCGGTCAACGTGCAGGCGATGGTGTTCGGCAACATGGGTGAGGACTGCGCGACTGGCGTCGCCTTCACGCGCGATCCGTCGACCGGCGAGAACGTGTTCTACGGCGAGTTCCTGGTGAACGCGCAAGGCGAGGATGTCGTCGCCGGCATTAGGACACCGCAGCATCTGACGATCGCCGGCAAGACCGCCAACAAGTCGCGCCTGCCCGCGATGGAGGAGGTGATGCCCGGCGTGTTCGCCGAGCTCAATCGCGTGCGGGCAACGCTCGCGCGCCATTACCGCGACATGCAGGACATCGAGTTCATGGTCCAGACGGGCCGGCTCTACATGCTGCAGACACGGACGGGAAAGCGCACCGCCAAGGCCGCGCTCAGGATCGCCTGCGAGATGGTCGCCGATGGCCTCGTCGACAAGGCCGAGGCCGTGGCGCGGATCGAGCCCGAATCGCTCGACCAGCTCCTCCATCCGACGCTCGATCCCAAGGCGCATCGCCGCACGCTCACGCGCGGCCTGCCCGCCTCGCCCGGCGCCGCCTCGGGCCGCGTCGTGTTCTCGGCCGACGAGGCCGAGACGCGCGCCGCCAAGGGCGAGGCGGTGATATTGGTGCGCAACGAGACCAGCCCCGAGGACATCCACGGCATGCACGCCGCGCGCGGCATTCTGACCTGTCGCGGCGGGATGACCAGCCACGCCGCCGTAGTCGCCCGCGGCATGGGCCGGCCCTGCGTCGTCGGCGCCGGCGAGATCCGCGTCGACTACCAGAAGAAGACGCTCGCCGCCCGCACGACCACGGTGAACGAGGGCGAGATCATCACCATTGACGGCGCGACGGGCGAGGTGATTCTCGGCGAGGTGCCGACGATCCAGCCCGAGCTCACCGGCGATTTCGCCCAGCTGATGGAATGGGTCGACGAGATCCGCACCCTCGGCGTGCGCGCCAACGCCGATACGCCAGAGGATGCCCGCACCGCGATCAAGTTCGGCGCCGGCGGCATCGGCCTCTGCCGCACCGAGCACATGTTCTTCGACGCTGACCGCATCGTCGCGGTGCGCGAGATGATCCTCGCCCGGGACGCCGAGGGCCGCAATCGGGCGCTGGCGCGTCTCGCGCCGATGCAGACCAATGATTTCGTCGAGATCTTCCGCATCATGGGCGATCGGCCGGTGACGATCCGGCTTCTCGATCCGCCGCTGCACGAATTCCTGCCGCACACGACCGCCGAGATGGCGGAGGTGGCGAAGACCGCGAGGACCGACGTCGAGAGGCTCCGCGTGCGGACGGCCGAGCTCGCCGAGGTCAACCCGATGCTCGGCCATCGCGGTTGCCGGCTCGGCATCACCTATCCCGAGATCTACGCGATGCAGTGCCGCGCGATCTTCGAGGCGGCGGCCCGGGTGACGCGCGAGACCGGCAAGCCGGTCGTGCCCGAGGTGATGATCCCGCTGATCGCGACGCGGCGCGAGTTCGACATCCTGAAGGCGATGGTCGACAAGGTGGCGGCGGACGTGTCGGCGGCGAGCGGTATCGCGCTCTCCTATCTCACCGGCACAATGATCGAGCTGCCGCGCGCCGCGCTCCGCGCCGGAGACATCGCCGAGACGGCCGAGTTCTTCTCCTTCGGCACCAACGATCTCACTCAGACGACGTTCGGGCTGTCGCGCGACGATTCCGGCCGCTTCCTCGGCGCCTACGAGGCGCAAGGGATTCTGGCCAAGGACCCGTTCGTCTCGATCGACATCGACGGCGTGGGCGAACTCGTCGAGATCGCGACCAAGCGCGGCCGTAAGATGCGGCCCGAGCTCAAGCTCGGCATCTGTGGCGAGCATGGCGGCGATCCCGCCTCGGTCGCGTTCTGCGATCGGATCGGGCTCGACTACGTCTCGTGTTCGCCGTTCCTCGTGCCGATCGCCCGCCTCGCCGCCGCCCAGGCCGCGATCGCCCGCAAGAGCGGCAAGCGGGTCTCGAGCGGCACCGCCTAGCGCCGCTCGACGACGCGGAGCCTTCGTGCAACGCTGCGGGTCGCGCATTGCCGCCCGCGGCGACCAGGTCCCCATGAAGCTCGCTTTTTTCACGATGCCGCTCCATCCGCCCGAGCGCGATTTCGCGGAGACCCTGAAGGAGGATCGAGAGGCCTTTCTTCTCGCCGACCGGCTCGGCTTCGCCGAGGGGTTCATGGGCGAGCATGCGACCGATCGCGCCGAAACGGTCACCTCCTGCGTCGCCTTTCTCGCCTCGATCGCCTACGCGACGAAGACCATGGTGCTCGGCACCGGGACGGTGAACCTGACGCTCGCCCATCCGGCGGTCGTCGCGGGCCAGGTCGCGATGCTCGACAACATGCTCGAGGGACGGTTCCTGTTCGGCATCAGCCCGGGCGCCCTCCAGTCGGACTTCGAGGCGCTCGGCGTCCTCGACAAGAACCGCGGCGAGATGTTCCTGGAGGCGATCGACCACATCCTTGCGCTGTGGACGACAGCGCCGCCCTACCGCCGCCGCGGCAAGCACTGGACGATCACGACCGAGAGGACGCTGATCGAGGAGATCGGCCAGGGCGTAATGGTGCCGACCTACCAGAAGCCGCACCCGCCGATCGTCATCACCGTCGTGGCGCCGCAGTCGAAGGGGATCGCGCCGGCGGCGGCGCGCGGCTGGATGCCGATCTCGGCGAACTTCCTGATGCCCGTGGGTGTCGCGACGCACTGGCCGAGCTATGTCGAGGGCTGTCGCCAGGGCGGCCGCGTCGCGCGCGTCGAGGACTGGCGGGTCGCCAAGAGCATCTTCGTCGCCGATGACGACCGCGTGGCGCGTCGCTACGCGATCGAGGACGCGCGGAGCCCCTATCGGTTCTATCTCGCGCAGCTGATGCGGAAGCTCATCTCGATCGGTCGCTACGAGGTGTTCAAGCACGATCCCGCGATGCCGAACGAGGCGGTCACCCTCGACGATGTGCTCGAACGGTTGGTCATCGCGGGCTCTGTTGACAACGTCGTCGACCAGATTCTCGCCTTCCGCGAGACGGTCGGCGATTTCGGGACGCTGGTCTATGCCGGCCACGACTGGGCGGATCCGCATCTCGCCAAGCGCTCGATGGAGTTGATGGCGACCGAAGTGATGCCCTGCATCAACAAGGCGATCGGAGCGCGCGTCCGCCTCGGGTGATCCGCGCGCACCGGGCCGCGACCGTTGGCAAGGCCGCCGCCGCCGTGATCCCGGTCATGCCGTCGAGCGGGGCCGCTTTCGCGCTGCGGGCTTGGCCCTTATAGTTCGCCCATGGCAGGATTGGCCCGCCCGGAATTAGGTGCGCGGATCGTCGTCGCGATGTCGGGCGGCGTCGATTCGTCGGTGACGGCCGCGCTCCTCAAGGAGGCCGGCCACGAGGTCATCGGCATAACGCTTCGGCTCCATGACGGCGCGGAGACGACGGCGCGAACCAAGACCTGTTGCGCCGGTCGCGACGTCTATGACGCGCGATGCGTCGCCGAGGCGCTCGACATCCCGCATTACGTGTTCGATTACGCCGATCGCTTTCGCCGCGACGTGATGGAGCCGTTCGCCGACGCCTACGTGGCGGGCGAGACGCCGGTGCCGTGTGTTCTCTGCAACCGGACGGTCAAGTTCCGCGACCTTCTCGAGGCGGCGCGCGATCTCGGCGCGGCGGCGCTCGCGACCGGGCACTATGTCCGCCGCGTCGCGGGACCGGCCGGGGTGGAACTCCACCGCGGCGCCGACCCGGCGCGCGACCAGAGCTATTTCCTGTTCGCGACAACGCGCGCGGAGCTCGACTTCCTTCGCTTTCCCGTCGGCGGGCTCGCGAAGGACGAGGTCCGCGCGCACGCGCGGCGTTTCGCGTTGCCGGTCGCGGCCAAGCCCGACAGCCAGGACATCTGCTTCGTCCCCGATGGCGACTACGCCGCGCTCGTCGCCCGGCTGCGGCCGTCGGCGGCGGCGCCGGGCGAGATCGTTCATGTCGACGGCCGCGTGCTCGGCCGCCACGCGGGCATCATCCATTACACGGTCGGCCAGCGCCGCGGCCTCGGCATCGCCGCGGACGAGGCTCTCTACGTGGTGCGGCTCGAGCCGGCGGCGCGTCGCGTCGTGGTCGGCCCGCGCGCCGCGTTGGCGCGGACACGGATCGCGCTCCGCGACGTCAACTGGCTCGGCGTGGCCGATGGCCCGCCGGCGGCGGGCGCCGACGTCGCGGTGCGTATCCGCTCGACCCAGGCCGCGGTCGAGGCGCGCATCCGGC
This sequence comes from Alphaproteobacteria bacterium, assembly GCA_016869145.1. Lineage (GTDB taxonomy): Bacteria > Pseudomonadota > Alphaproteobacteria > MPNO01 > VGEU01 > VGEU01. The sequence goes on from VGEU01000003.1 coordinate 47,935, forward strand.
CGACGCGGGGCGGCGGCGCGATCGCCGAGCTCGCGGTGCCGGAGACCGCGGTCGCGCCCGGCCAGGCCTGCGTCTTCTATGACGGGGACCGCGTGCTCGGCGGCGGCTGGATTGCGCGGAGCGACACGGCCGCGATTCAGTTTGACCGCGACGGGTCCTAGGCCCTATACGCGGTCTCCGCGCCCGTCGGGGCGCACGGTGGCGGGGTAGCTCAGCGGTAGAGCAGGGGAATCATAATCCCTTGGTCGGGGGTTCAAATCCCTCCCCCGCTACCAACGTTACAGCACCGGCGCGCGTCCTTTGGCCGAAGCGTCCCTTTATCGGCGCGCATCGCAGGGTTCAGTTGCTCGAAGGCCGCCAGCTCTGGAAATAGCCTTCGACACGCTGCAGGACCGCGGAGATGCCAATCCCGGCGCCGGCGACGATCACGACGCAGGCGAATAGCAGGTCGGTCTTGAACATCATGCCGGCCTGGCCGACGAGATAGCCGATGCCCTTGCTGCCGGCGAAGAACTCGCCGACGACGACGCCGATCAGACCATGCGCGAGCCCTTGGCGCAGACCGACGATGATGAACGGAACCGTCGAGGGCAGCACGACGGTGCGGAACAAGTCCCACTGCGTCGCGCGGAACGATCGCGCGGCGCCGAGCAGCTCATCGTCGGTCGTGCGCACGCCGGCCATCGCGTTGAGCAGGATCGGAAAGAACGCCGACAGGAATACGATGAAGGCCTTCGAGGCGAAGCCGAGACCGAACCAGATCACGATCAGCGGCACGAACACGATGCGCGGCGTCGAGTAGAGGCCGTTGATGAACGGATCCAGTATCAGGCGCGGCAGGCGATACCAGCCGAGAACGATGCCGAGAGGAATCGCGACGAGCGCGGCGATGCTGAACCCTGTTGCGAAGTTTTGGGCAGAGAAGGCGAGGTGCTCGAGGATGTCGCCCGAGCCGAACAGGCCGTCCCAGAGCCGCGCGAAGATCGCAGAAGGGCCGCTGAAGAAGAGGGGATCGATCCGGCCCGCGGACCATGCGGCCTGCCAGATCGCCAGCACGAAGACGACCGACAAGCTGCCGACAATCGCGCCTTCGTTGCGCTGGTAGAAGCTCTCGGTCGGCCGCACGGGCTCCGCGCCCGCTGCGCCCGCGTCTGCCGGAATGACGGAGACCTGACCATCGGCGTTCATGCGCGAGCCTCTCCGGTTGTGGCTTCGGCGGTGCGCACCAGGCCGGCGCGCGTACCCTCCTCCTCGATCAAGGCCCAGATGCCATCGACCAGGGTGAGGAAGTCCGGCCGGCGCTTCAGCGCCAGCGTTCGAGGCCGCTCGAACGGCACCGCGAACTCCTGCTTCAGTCGTCCCGGGCGCGTGCCGAACACGATCACGCGGTCGGAGAGGAACGCGGCTTCGTCGATCTGGTGGGTGACGAAAAGCACGGTCTTGCCCGCGTGCGACCAGATGCGCAGCAACTCGGCCTGCATGAACTCGCGCGTCTGAGCATCGAGAGCGGCGAACGGCTCGTCCATCAGCAGAATCTCCGGATCGGTGGCGAGAGCGCGCGCGAGGTTGACGCGCTGCTGCATGCCGCCCGACAGCTCGGCCGGATAGTGCCGCTCGAACCCCGCGAGCCCGACCAACCTGATGTGATGCGCCGCCCGATCCTCGATCTCGGACTTGTCGAACTTGCGCTGCAGTTCCATCCCGTAGGTGACGTTCGCGAGCGTCGTGCGCCAAGGCAAGAGACGCGGTTGCTGGAACACCGTCGCACGATCGCGTCCCGGACCGTCGATCTGCTTGCCGGCGATCTCGATGCGTCCGGCGTCGGGTGCAAGAAGTCCGGTCGCGATATTGAGGAACGTTGTCTTGCCGCAGCCCGACGGCCCGACGATGCAGACGAACTCGCCCTCCGCGATCGACAGCGTGACATTCGTCAGCGCGGGGATCGGGTCCGGCTCCCCCTTCATCCAGAAATATTTGGAGATGCCTGTGGCGACGAGCTTGTTGGGGCGGGAACCCATCGGTTTGCCTCTTTGGCTCAGTTCCTGGCAGCGTTCCGAGCGGAACAGCACCTATCGCCAGGACACCGATCGGGCCGACACCTAGCGGAAGGACTCGGCGCGCTTCGCAGCGATCTCTTGCTTGATCCCCGGGCCGAACACCTGCTCGAAGAAGCCCTGGTCGGCGAGCCGGTCGATCATGCTCTGATCGATCGCGCGCCGGAAATCGAAGGTCTCAAGCTCCGGCGTCTCCGCCTTGCCGCGTTGGACAATCCCAGACAAAGCGGTCTTCGGCACATACGGCACCCGTTCGAAGACCTGTGCCTTGATCGTTTCGTCATAGAGGCGCTCGAGTGTCTTGTCGTCGGTCTTCAGTTGCTTCTTCAGCACGCCCAGCACGAACGGCTTGTCGTCGTAGATGCGCTTGACCGCCTCGATATGCGATTTCAGGAACGCCTCGACGAGTTGCGGTGTCTCGTTCAACACCCGGCGGCGGAACATGTAGCTGGTCGCGATCGGGATCTGACGGTAGTCCTGCAGTTTGGCGAGTACGTTGAAGCCTTCCTCCTCGAGGAGGTAGTAGTCCGGCGAGGTCAGCATGGCCGCGTCCGCGAGACCGTTGCGCAGCGACAGCGCCCGTTGCGGGGGTGCACCGGCCGCAATCCACTGCATGCCTTTCGTATCGACCTTCAAGGCTTCGAGCACGCCGAGCGCGTAGAAGTAGGGTGGATCTCCGATACGGCCGACAGCGATGCGTTTCCGCTCGAGCGATTTGGCATCCGTGATGGCCTTGGTGCTGATCAGTGCGAACTGGCCGACGAGGAGGGGGCTCCCGATGATGACCACCTGATCGCCCCGAATCGCGGCGAGCATCGCGGTGTCAAGGCCGAGATTGTGCGTCAGCGCCTCGCCCGAGATCACCGCCGCGGGACCTGCGGGATGCAGTGCGAAATCGACCGTCGCCGTGAGGCCGTTCTTCTCGAAGAGTCCGGCTTCCTTGGCGATCCAGAGCGGCCAGGTCGTGCTCGACGGCGCGGGATAGACGATCTTCACGCTCGTCATTCTGGATTGGGCGATGGCGGCATTCGGCCAAGCGACCAGCGTGGAAAGCAGCGCTGCTGTCATCATGCACGAGACGCGCAACACTGGATCCTCCTGTTCGCTTCTTTGGATCGCTCCATCATCGCCGGTTGCCGGCGCTACGGACAACAGTGCCGGCATTGCCTTGACACTGATCTAACACGCAAACAGCACGCATACAATATGATATTAAGTTTGACCAGAAGTTTCCGACAGGATGCACGGGGAGCGCTGCGCCATGAAGATCATCGACTGCCACGCACATGTGAGTGCGCCAGCCGAGTTGTGGGCTTTCAAGGCTTCGCTCGTCTCGCATCGCGGCGCGCACGGGAGGGGAGGGCTCAAGTTCTCCGACGAAGAGATCCGCGCCGCTGTCGAGAAGAAGCGCTTCGAGGGCGGCGACAAGAGCCACATGGCCTTTCTCGACGAGGTCGGCACGCACGTGCAGTGCGTCTCGCCACGCCCGTTTCAGATGATGCATTCTGAGAAGCCGGCGAAAATCGTGCAGTGGCTCCACGAGGAGGTCAACAACGTCATCCACCGCCAGACGCTGCTCTACCCCGATCGCTTTGTCGGCATCGCCGGCCTGCCGCAACCGGCTGGCGAGCCGCTGGGGATGGCGATCGCGGAACTCGAGCGGTGCGTGAAGCTCGGCTTCAAGGGCTGCCTACTCAATCCCGACCCTTACGAGAACTCCGGCATCAAAGCGCCGGCGATGGGTGAGCGCTACTGGTATCCGCTCTACGAGAAGCTCTGTGAGCTCGATGTGCCCGCACACATCCACGCGACCGGCTCGCACTGCCCGGAGCGCGAACCCTATACGCTCCACTTCATCAACGAGGAGACGACCGCAACCTATGGCCTGGTCAGCTCGGATGTGTTTAAGGACTTCCCGACGCTCAAGATCGTGATGAGCCACGGCGGCGGTGCGATCCCGTTCCAGCTCGGCCGGTTCCAGGCAAGCTCGGCGCGCAAGCCCGGCGGCCAGCTGTTCGCCGATGCCATGCGGAACCTCTACTACGACACGGTGCTCTACACTGAGGAGGCGCTGCGCCTGCTCGTGAAGGTCGTCGGTGCCGATCGCTGCCTGTTCGGTGCGGAGTGTCCAGGCGTCGGCTCGGCGCGCAACCCGGAAACGGGCCGGACCTACGACGACATCATGCCGCTCATCCGCGACGCCTCTTGGCTGAGTGCCGAGGACAAGGCCGGCATTCTCGCCGACAACGCGCGCAAAGTGTTCAAGCTCACGCAGTAGACGGGAAGAACACGACGATGGCGAGGATCGTCCTGGCGATGGCCACCACGCACGGCCCGCAACTCCATACCACAGTGGAGCAGTGGGCGTTGCGTGTGAAGGCGGATCAGGCGCGCAAGCATCCCTATCGCCGGGAGATGCGGAGCTTCGATGAGCTGGTGGCCATGCGGAGCGGCGAAGGGCTCGAGGCGAAGTCGAGCCCGACAGGGATGGCCGAATCCCACCGTCGCTGCCAGGCCGGCATGCGGGTGCTCGCCGCCAAATGGGACGAGATCAAGCCCGATATCGCGGTCGTGCTCGGCAACGACCAGAACGAGATGTTCGAGACCGAGGAGCTGAACCCGGCGTTCTTCGTCTTTTGCGGCGAGAAGATCCCGAACTATCTCCAGTCCGATGCGCGACGCAAAGAGCTGCCGCCGGGTGTTGCGGAAGCCGAGCATGGCCACGCGACCGAGACCTATACCGAATACGATGGCGTGCCCGATCTCGCCCGGCACATCGTGGACACGTTGATCGCGCGTGATTTCGATGTCGCGGTCTCGTCGAGATGGCCGCGCAACGCCCGGAACGGGGCCGGCCACGCGTTCGGGCACATCTACCGCCAGGTCATGCGCGATAAAGTCGTGCCGAACGTGCCTATTCTGCAGAACACGTTCTTCCCGCCGAACCAGCCGTCGGCGCAGCGCGCCTATGACTTCGGGCGTGCGGTCAAGCAGGCGATCGACAGCTGGGCCGACGACAAGACGGTCGCCGTATTCGGCTCGGGCGGCATGAGCCACTTCGTCATCGACGAACAGTTCGACCGCGCGTTCGTCGATGCGCTGGCCCGGAAGGACAAGGACTACCTCGCCTCGATCCCGCTTTCCGATCTGCAGTCGGGCACATCGGAGCTCAAATCCTGGATCACGCTGGCGGGCGTACTGAAAGATGTCGACTGCACGATGCACGAGATCGACTACGTGCCCTGCTACCGTTCGGTCGCGGGCACAGGAACGGCCAACGGCTTCTATTGGTGGGAGATGACGCGATGAGGGGACCTCCGGCAGATCTCGTCGCGCGCTTGCGCAAGCTGGATTGTTGTGCGGTCTCCGACGCTCTCGATCAGTTGAAGCTCGGCGGCGTCGTGACGGGGCTGTTCACCCAGGGTTCTGGGACAGGCCGCATCTCCGGCCGCGTGATCACCGTCAAGCTCGGCGTCGGCCAGCCGAAGGATGCACCCCCCAAGCATCTCTGCACAACCGCGGTCGAGATCGGTGGTCCCGACGACGTCATCGTCATCGAGCAGCGTTCCGGCGTGGAAGCGGGTAGCTGGGGCGGCCTCCTCTCCCTCGGCGCGAAGACAAAGGGTATTGCCGGCGTCGTAGCCCATGGCCCCGTGCGCGATATCGATCAGGCGATCGAGATGGGATTTCCGATTTTCGCGAGCGGCTACACCTCGCGCACGGCGCGCGGCCGGATCGTCGAGATCGGGACCAACGTCGCGATCGCGATCGACGATGTCGCGGTCTCCCCGGCGGACTACGTGGTCGCCGATCGGAGTGCGGTGATCTTCATTGCGGCGGCGAACATCAGGGAGGTGCTCGAGACGGCCGAGCGGATCACCGCCAAGGAGGATGCCATGGCCAAAGCGATTCTGGCCGGTACGCCGATCGGAACGGTGATGGGCGCAAGCTATGAGCACATGTTGAAGTAGGCGCCCTCCTCGTCCGCATCAACCTTTCAGAGCCCAACTGTCGACCACATGGCAAGAACCAAAGAACTCGACCCAGCGTCCCGCGTCACCAGACGATCGAAGGCGGCTCCCGCGTCCCGTGCCATTGCGCAACCAGTCGGGTGGCGGAGCGCGCGTAGCGAGCCGGCGGGATCGAGGATCGAACGCCAGATCAAGACCGCAATTCTGACCGGGCAGTGCCGCGCGGGAGACTTTCTGGGATCGGAGAACGAGCTTGCCGCCAGCATGGGCGTGAGCCGACTTCCTGTTCGTGAGGCGGTCAGCCGGCTGCAGGCGCTCGGGCTCGTCGAAGTCAAGACAGGCGCGGGCGGCGGCGTACGGGTCGCCACGGGAAAGCCCGATTACATCGCCGAGCTTCTGGCGATACAGCTCGTACTCGATCGCCTCGACGCAGAGGAGGTCCTGGTCGCCCAGCGGATCGTCGAGGTCGCCGCCGTCGGCATGGCCGCCCGGAATGCGACCGCCGAAGCGCTGGCGCTGATGCGCGGCGCACTGGATGAGGTCGAGCGCCTTGTCGAGCAACCCGAATTGTTCACGGCTGCCTCCATGGCCTTTCATGCGGCGATCGGCGGCGCCTCGCAGAACCGGTTCCTGTCGATCATGATGCAGGCCATCGCGATCACGCTCGAGCAGGTCAATGCGCCGGATACGACCGTCGAAGTCGCGCGCATGGTGGCGGGGCGCCACCGCAAACTCTTGCACGCCATTGAGGCCCGCGATGAGGCGGCGAGCGTCGCGCTGATCGCGCATCATCTTGAGCGCGTCCATCGCCATGTCCTGGCGCGCCTCGGAGGAAATGCGGCCTCGACGCACGATCCACGTCGCTCCGATAAGGCAAAGACTCCCGTCGTGGTGAGGCGGGAGAACGGACGAATGCGGAGAACCGACACGTAAGGAAGGTTCGGCCGATCCTGAAGGACCTACGCGTCGCCAAGGCGACTGCCGGTGTGCGATGACTAAGAGCGCCGGCAGCGCCGTTGAGCGATGCGCGCGCGTGAGAATGGAGACCCGATTTCATGCGAACGCAGGTGGGAATTGTCGGGGCCGGGCCGGCCGGGCTCTTGCTCGGCAGAATGCTGCAGAACCTCGGCATCGACGCGGTGGTGTTGGAGAGCAGGTCCCGCGATTACGTCTTGGCGCGGATCAGGGCGGGCGTGCTCGAGCAGGGTACGGTCGACACGCTGATCGCGCAGGGCATCGGCGATCGGTTGCGGCGTCAGGGTATGGTGCACGAGAACATGCAGATCCGTTGGGCGGGTCGGCGGAACGATTTCACTGTCGAGGACGAGAAGGGACGGCGTCTGACGACCTATGGTCAGGCCGAAATCGTCAAGGACCTGATCGAACGGCGTGAGGCGGACAATTTGCCCCTCTTGTTCTCTGCGCCCGCGCAGCGAATCGAGAATGTCGAGACGCGGCCGCGTATCCATTTCACGCACGAGGGGGCTGAGAGGACGCTCGATTGCGATTTCGTGGCAGGCTGCGACGGATTTCATGGCGTCTGCCGGAAGCACATTCCGAACGCCGACGATCGCACCTTTCTCAAGACCTATCCCTATGGCTGGCTCGGCATTCTGGCCGAGGCCGCACCGCACGCCGAGATCCGCGGGTTCGCTCACAGTACGCGGGGATTTGCCGTCGCCTCGGCCCGGTCGCCGAAGATCGGTCGGCTCTACCTCCAGGTCGATCGAAACGAGGACATCGAACGGTGGAGCGACGAGGCGATCTGGGACGAGCTCGACCGACGCTTCGAGGATGGGTCCGGCCACCGCCTCAATCGTGGTCGGATCCTGAAAAAGGATCTCGCGCCGCTGCGTGCCTTCGTGTGCGAGGCCATGCAGCATGGCCGGATCTTCCTCGCCGGTGACGCCGCACATATCGTGCCGCCCTCCGGCGCGAAGGGGCTTAATTCGGCAGTCGGCGACGTCAGGGTTCTGGCGGAGGGCTTGCGCCGGCATTTCGCGGGGACGGGTTCCGATCTGCTCGATCACTATGCCGAGATCTGCCTGAGGCGGATCTGGGCGACCGTGCATTGGTCGTGTCTCCTGACCGATACACTCCACATCGCGCCCAACCAGACAGGCTTCGACCTTCAGATGCAGTATGCGACACTGAACCACTGGGCGAAGACAGAGTTGGGGCGTCAGCACTTCTGCAATGCAATGCTTGGGTTGCCCTATGAGGTCTGAGGATCGGATGATCGCCACCCGGGCAACTCGCGCCAGCCCTCGTCTCCGAAGCCTGCGTGACCATGGCGATTGAGCAACCCGAATTGGATCGATGAGAATGGGCAAGATCGACATTTCGAATGCGACGCGCCCGACGCGGGCGCGGATCGGCGGCAGCGACAGAGATCGTGCAGCGCGCTTCAGCAAGCGCATGCCGCCTGCCGCCAAGCGCAGCGTGTTCCTCCGCAACAATGTCCTGCTGCCCATCAGGACGCCGCCGGTCAATCCGGAGCGCACTGAAATTCCCGACCCGCCGCAGGCCACCGAAGTGATCAAGCAACTGGTCCGCGACATGGGCGTCGATGACGTCGGCATCGCCGAGATCGATCGCCGCCTGCTCTTCACGCAGGCGGGCGAGCTTCAGCACACGAGGGCCATCGTCTACGGAATCGCGATGTCGTTCGACACCATGGCCGATATCGGTCCACGCTCGCAGGACGAGGTTCATCGCGTCTATCGCAAGCTCGACGAGACCGGCGTCCGCCTCGCCCAGCATATCGCCGCCTACGGCTACAATGCCTCGATGCAGCCGAACGAGGGCGATGTGCCGCTGGTCGCCATGGCGCAAATGGCAGGCCTCGGCGAACTGGGCAAGCACGGCTCGCTGATCTCGCCGAAGATGGGTGCATCATTCCGGCTCGGCGCGGTGACGACCGACATGCCGCTCCTCGCCGACGGACCGAAGGACTTCGGCTTCGATGAGGTGTGCACGAAATGCGGCGTATGCACCCGGTTCTGCCCGGGCGATGCGATCAACCCGGATAAGCAGGTCGTCAATGGGATCGAGCGGTGGCACGTCGACACGCCCGCCTGCGAGCCCTATTTCCACAAGCTCTATGGCTGCAAGATCTGCCTGATGGTGTGCCCGCTCAATAGCCGTGGCATGTTCGGCCAAGAATTCAGGGCGGCGTCGAAGGTGCTCGTCCAGACCAAGGACGCCAAAGGAATGTTGCAGCTCATCGAGGCGCGCACCGACATGAACTACGAGGACTTCAGCGATCTCGAGTGAACGACCCTCACTTGATCGGAGCGCCCGGCGACCGGAAGTGATCGGCCCTGACAAAGGGAGAACTGGCGCACCCGGTGCAGCGCCAGGCCGTGGCGCCGCGGGATGCGCTGCACCGACGAGACGCTCATCCCGCTCACTGGCTGTGGCCATTGCTTGAGCGGTCCCGTGGGTCGCCTTGCCGGGCGGATCGCTCGCCGTCAACACGACCACCCGCGCGATCACCGCCTGGTCCAGCGGCGGCTTGCGCGACGACGCGCGTCTCGCCGCTGACCTAGCGCGCGAGGAACGCCTCGACCGCCTCGGCGACCGCCTGCGGCTGGTCGAAGTCCGCCATGTGGCCGGCGCCCGCGATCAGCGTGATCTTCACCTCGCCCGCGATCGCCTCGGCGAAGCGCGTGGCGTAGGCGCGCGACATCACGCGGTCGTCGTCGCCCCAGATGATCAGGGTCGGGCAGGTGATCCGCGGCAGGCGGCGGCGTACCCGCGTATCGCCGAGCGGCCACAGATAGCGCGCGGCGGCGTTGCGCGTGCGCTGCTGGGCGATGTCCCACTCGACGACCTCGTTCGCGTCGTTGCTGTCGGCGCGGACATAGGCCTCGACCTCGGCCGGACGGTTGGACACCAGCGGCGCGTAGGCGCCCGGCCGCTGCGCGAACACGTCCGAGATCGGGTCGCTCGGCTCGAACAGCCCGAGCGGGCCGATCAGCACGAGGCGGCGCACCGAGCGCGGCCACAGCGCCGCGACCTCGGCGGCGAGCGCGCCGCCCGCCGATGCGCCGATCAGATCGGCGCCGTCGAGCCCGGCGCCGAACCACGCGTCGCCGCTCGCGAGCGCCCAGTCGAGATGGCTGTCGAGATCCTCCCAATCGGCCCCGCCCGGCGTGCCGGGGAGCGAGGGGGCGACGACGCGCCGGGTGCGCGCGAGCGCATCGAGGAACGGCAGCCAACGCGGCAGTCCGAGGAGGCCCGCGAAATAGCCGACCCGCGGACCCGACCCCTTCTCCCAGACACGGAAACGACCGCCGCCCGGCGCCGTGCCCCGACGCTCGTCCGGCGCGCTCATGCCGGGATCGCCATCGGTGCCACGCGCTCGGCCGCGGTCATCGGCTTCGGCCACCAATGGTCTTCCCACTTGTCGTCGAACAGGCCGTGGATCTGCGGCATGACTTTCTCGGCGAAGAGCCGCGTGTTGTAGTTGGTGACCTCCTTCGACATGTTGCCGAACTGCAGCAGCAGCATCAGGTGGCCGACATTGAGATTGACCGCCACCTCGCGGAGCTGATCGGCGACCTCGTCGGGGCTGCCGATGATGACGTGTCCCTTCTCGAGGATGTTGTCCATCTCGGCATTGGCCGGGCGCGCGAGCGTCGCTTGAGCGGCCGCCTTCACGATCTGCGAATCGAGCCTCGCCCGCACCGTCGCCTCGCTGGTGTAGCCGGGCGGCTGGGTGAACTTGGGGTCGAGATGGAGGCAGCGGTTGTAGAAATAGTTGGCCGGTTCCGCATAGAGCTTCACGGCCTCCGCGCGCGTCTCGGCGACGCCGACCGCCTGCAGGAAGCCGGCATGATAGGGATTGGGCTCGACCCCCATTGCCTTCATCTCGTCCCAGAACCCCTTCATGACCTGGATTCCGGACTTGTAGCCCCAGTACGACAGATAGGCGTAAACGAAGTCGTTCTCGGCGCACATGCGCCAGGTCTCGACCGAGCCCGAGCCCGGCACCCAGACCGGCGGGCGCGGCTTCTGGATCGGACGCGGCCAGATGTTGACGTAGCGGTACTGGTTGAAGCGGCCGTTATAGGCGAAGGGCTTCGGCTCCTCCCACGCGCGCTTGATCAGATCGATCGCCTCGTAATAGCGCGGGCGCAACAGCGACGGGTTCTGGCTGTAGGCGTAGCAGGTGTCCATCGGCGTGCCGACCGGAAAGCCCGCGATCATCCGCCCGCCGGAGATGACGTCGATCATCGCGAACTCCTCGGCGACCCGGATCGGCGGGTTGTAGAGCGCGAGCGAGTTGCCCATGACGCAGAGCATCGTGTCCTTGGTGCGCCGCGCGAGCGAGGAGGCGATCAGGTTGGGCGACGGCATCAGCCCGTAGCCGTTGGAGTGGTGCTCGTTGACGCAGATGGCGTCGAAGCCCTGCGCGCCCGCGTATTCGAGCTCGTCCATGAAGTCGTTGTACATGACGTGCGCGCGCGCCGGGTCGAACAGGCTCGAGTCGACCTCAACCCAGACGCCGGGGTGCTTCTCCTTGAAATCCTCAGGAAGCTCCGTATAGGGCATCAGGTGGAACCAGCAGATCTTCATGGCGAGCCTCGTGCGATTGTCCGACGGTATGACGGGTCGGGCTACTGTGACGGATGGCCGGGGCGGGCGCAACAGACCGACCGTGGCTTTGTTGCGGATCGTCGAGGCGCGTTGTACCGATAGGGCTTCGCAGACGGCGATCGGGGTGCCGGCCATGGACGACCACGGACCGCCCAACTCCCTGTCGCGCCGGGACGCGGCGCGCGTGTTCCACCCCTATGCGGCGGCGGCGCGCGTCGATCTCGACGGGCCGATGGTGATCGCGCGCGGGGAGGGCATCTATATCTACGACGAGGACGGCAAGGACTATATCGAATCGCTCGCGGTCCTCGGCGCGGTCTCGCTCGGCTTCGGCAACAAGCGCCTCGCCGCCGCGGCCGCGCGCCAGATCGAGACGCTCTCCTTCTATCACACGTTCCAGACCAAGACGAACCCGCCCGTCGTCGCGCTCGCCGAGCGCCTCCTCGCGATCGCGCCGCCGCCAATGGCCAAGGTGTTCTTCACGAGCTCGGGCTCGGAGGCGAACGACACCGCGATCAAGCTGATCTGGTTCTACAACAACGCGCTCGGGCGCCCGGCGAAGAAGAAGATCCTGTCGCGCCACGGCGCCTATCACGGCGTCACGATCGCGACCGCGAGCCTCAACGGGCTTCCCGCCAACCATCGTGGGTTCGACCTGCCGCTCCCCGGCTTTCTCCACGCCGACTGCCCGCATCATTACCGGCTCGGACGGGAAAGCGAGAGCGAGGCCGCGTTCGCCGCGCGCATGGCCGACGAGCTCGAGCAGCTCATCCTCCGCGAAGGGCCGGAGACGATCGCCGCGATGTTCTTCGAGCCGGTGATGGGCGCCGGCGGCATGATCTTCCCGCCTGCCGACTACTGCCGTCGGGTCGAGGCGATCTTGCGCCAATACGACATCCTTCTCGTCGACGACGAGGTCATCTGCGGCTTCGGCCGCACCGGGCGGATGTGGGGCGCGGAAACCTACGGCCTCCGGCCCGACATCGTGACCATCGGCAAGGCGCTGTCGTCCGGCTATATGCCGATCGCGGGGCTGATGGTATCGGATGCCCTCCACGACGTCGTCCGCCGCCACGTCGAGACGCTCGGCGTGTGGGGCCACGGCTACACCTATTCCGGACACCCGGTCGCCGCGGCGGTCGCGAACGAGACGCTCGCGATCTACGCCGAGACCGACATCCTCGCGCATGTGCGGCGGATCGCGCCGGTCCTCCAGGCCGGGATCGCGCGCTTCGCCGATCACCCGCATATCGCCGATGTGGGCGGTGTCGGGTTGATGGCGTCCTTCGAGCTCGTGTCCGACAAGCGCACGCGCAAGCCCTTCGACGCCGGCCTCGCCGTCGGCCCGCATCTCCGCGCCAACGCGCTCCGCCACGGCCTCATCGTGCGCGCGATCGGCGACCGGATCGGCTTCACGCCGCCGCTCGTGATCGACGAGGCGGGCATCGCGGAGATGTTCCGCCGCTTCGCGCGCGCGCTCGCCGACACGACCGACTGGCTCTCGCAGTCGCGCTGACGCGACCGTCCGAACCGAACGCGTATCGCCGTTGCCCTGATTGGCGTCGCGCTCGCGGTTGATCCGGTGATGGATCGCCGCGCCCGAGACATGGATCGGGCCGGCCTGGAAGCGCCGCGACCATCCGCCGCGTCCCGCCGTCCTTGTCGGCGAGACGGGCGCGATCCCGTTCGCAATCCCTGGTCAGCCCCGTCCTCGGCTCGCTAAGATCGAAACAGCGCGACAGGGTTCGCGACGGGGATGCGCCCCGTCCGGCGTCCTCGACGGGAAGGATCGATGAGCGGCAAGGAGATCAGATGGTCGGCCGGCGCGGGCGGCCCCGGTGCCCGCTCGGTGGTCGACGTGGTGGCAGAGGGGCTCCGTGCCGGCGTGAAGGTCTACGAGATCATGCGCGACGACGACCGGCTCTTCGCGCGCGCCGTCGACGGACGGCCGAGAAAGACGGAGGATTCGTGATGGCAACGACGGCATCGACGACCGGCAACGCCGACCGCCGGCTCTACGCGCCCTATCTGGAGGCGACGTGGGGGATCAAGAACCACTGGTATCCGGCGCTGTTCAGCCACGAGCTCGCCGAGGACGGCGTCAAGGGGGTGGAGATCGCGGGCGTCCCGATCCTTCTTCGCCGCGCCAAGGGCAGGACCTATGCGCTGCTCGACCGCTGCGTCCACCGCGGCGTCAAGCTCTCGCTCAAGCCGACCTGCTTCACCGACGACACGGTGTCGTGCTGGTATCACGGCTTCACCTTCGACGTCGTGAATGGCGCGCTGGTGTCGATCGTCGCCTCGCCGGACGATCCGCTGATCGGCAAGGTCAGGCTCCGCACCTTCCCGGTCGAGGAGCACAAGGGGATCATCTTCGTCTTCGTCGGCGACGAGGGCTATGAGCCGGTGCCGCCGCTCGCGGACGATCTGCCGTGGCTACCGCCCTGCGACTACGACTATCGCGCCGCCCATCCGCTCGACGACGAAACGGTCATGCTCGGCATCCGCCGCGTCGGCAAGGCGAACTGGCGGCTCGCGGTCGAGAACGGATTCGATCCCGGCCACGTCCTGATCCATCGCGACAACATCCTGATCCTCGCCTCCGGCCGCTCGATGGCGCTCGGCTACCGGCCGCTCAACGACGAGGCGATCAAGGCGTTCGAGGACGACGGGCCGAAGGGTCTGATGAACATGTATGGCACCGGCAATTACGAGCCGGTGGTCAACAATGACCGCCTCAACATCAAGAGCGCGGCGCGGCGCGAGTTCAACTTCACGGGCGTCCGCACCTCGATGTTCCTGCCCGGCGTGCTGATGGTCGAGAACTTCCCCGAAAAGACCTACGCCCAGTACGAATGGTACGTGCCGATCGACGACAAGACGCATGTGTACTGGCAGGTCATCGCCGGCTGGTGCCCGACGCCCGAGGATCGGAAGAACTTCGAGTTCCGGTTCAAACACTATTTCGAGCCGGTGGCGCTCCGCGACTTCAACGATCACGATCTCCACGCGCGCGAGGCGATGCAGGATTTCTATGCCAATGGCGGCTGGCAAGAGGAGGCGCTCTGCTCGATGGACGCGGTGATCGTGAGCTGGCGCAAGATGGTCGCCCGGCACAATCGCGGTATCCAGGAACCTCCGACGCGTCGCGGCCGCTGAGGGATCGTGGACGCGTCCGCCGTCATGTCGACCGTCCGGCTCTGCTTCCGCGACGGCGTCGAGCGCGCGATCGAGGCGGCGCAGGGCGAGAGCGTGCTCGCGGCCGCGCTCCGCGCCGGCGTGCCGCTCGTCCACCAGTGCGAATCGGGAAGCTGCGGCACGTGCATGGCCCGCCTCGTCGCGGGCGAGGCTTCGCTGCTCCCGGGGCGTGCGCTCTCGCTTCTCGCCGGCGAGATCCGCGACGGCTGGCGCCTCACCTGCTCGGTCGCCGCCGCCGGTGACTGCGCCTTTGCGCTCGACTATGCCTCGACCGTGCTCGACGGCCCGCAGCCGGCCGTGCTCGCCGCGACAGTGACCGCGCTCGACTGGGTCGCAAAGACTGTGGCGCGGCTCGAGATTGCGATCGAGACGGCGGACTTCACGTTCGAGAGCGGCCAGTATGTCCGCATCCGCGTGCCCGGCACCGACGCCTGGCGTTCCTACTCGATGGCGACGACGGCGAAGGAATTGCCGCGGATGCAGTTTCTCATCCGCCGCCTCGACGGCGGCGCGATGTCGGCCTGGCTCCGCGATGCCTGCGCGCCTGGCGCTTTGGTCGAGATCGAAGGTCCTCTGGGTTCGTTCGGCCTCACCGCGTCGAAGGGGCCCCGCCTCATGATCGCAGGCGGAACCGGGCTCGCGCCGATGCTCGCCATGCTCGATACGCTCCGTCAGCGCCCCGGGCCGCGGCTTCCGGTTCTCCTCTGCTTCGGCTGCACCGGCGAGGACGATCTCTTCTACGTGGATGAGCTCGAGCTTCGTCGCTTCTGGATGCCGAACCTCAAGACCCGTGTGGCCCTGATGCATCGGCCCGCCGGTGTGTTCGACGGCGCGATCGGCACCGCGGTATCGCTGATCGAGGACGCCGATCTCCGCGCCCCCGGGCTCGACGCTTTTCTGTGCGGACCGCCGCCGATGATCGAGGCGGCGCGCGGGCGATTGATTGCGGGCGGTGTGCCCGAGACGGCGATCCACGCCGAGCACTTCCGCCCGACCTGAATCTTACCGGAAGGATCGACCATGGCGGTCACGCAACTCGGCTATCTCGGCTTCCAGGTGACGGATGCGGACACCTGGCGCCGGCTCGCGACCGAGATCATGGGGTTTGCGGTCAGCGACGAGGACGGCGTCATCTATCTCCGCTTCGACGAACGTCACCACCGCATCGCGTTGCGCCCGGGCAAAACCGACACGCTCGACTACGCCGGTTGGGAGTGCGCCGATCTCGGCGCCTACGAGACAGCCGTCGCGCGCGCATCCCAAGCGGGCGTCGAGGTCACGACCGGCAACGCCGACGAGTGCGCGCGGCGCAAGGTCAAGGGCTTCGCGCGGTTTCGCGATCCCAATGGATTTCCGGTCGAGGTCTATCACGGATCGCTCCGCGAGATGCGCCCGTTCGTGCCGAGCCGGCCGGTGTCCGGGTACAAGACCGGCGCCCTCGGCCTCGGTCACGTCGTTCTGCGTTGCGCACGGCCGGAGCTCTCGGTCCGGTTCTATTGCGACGTCCTCGGCATGCGCATCAGCGACACCGCCGACCTGCCGCGATTGTCGGCGACCTTCCTCCATTGCAACGCGCGCCATCACAGCCTCGCGCTCACCACCTCCCAGCCGGGTGGCGAGGGAACGGTCTCGCACGTCATGGTCGAGGCGTGCGCGATGGAGGATGTCGGCACCGCCTACGAGCTCTGCCAGCAGAAGGGCGTGCCGATCTGGCTGTCGCTCGGCCAGCACACCAATGATCGCGTGCTATCCTTCTATCTCCGCTCGCCGTCGGGCTTCGGTCTCGAGTACGGCTATGGCGGGCTCGAGATCGACGAGGCCACGTGGCGCGTCGAGCATTGGCGAAGCGGCAGCTTCTGGGGCCATACGCCGGCCGCGTGAGGGGAGGGAACGCCATGGCTCATCCGCAATTGTCGGGCGAACAGCAGGGCTTGTTCGATCGCGCCGCCGCGCTGATCGACGTCGATCGGATGCGCCGGCTCAACCAGGACCTCACCGCGATCCACAGCCCGACCGGGCGCGAGCGGCGGGCGAGCGAGTTCATGGTGCGCTGGCTCGCCGAGGCGGGGATCGAGTCCTGGGTGCAGCCGATGGGCGAATTGTCGGCGAACGCGGTCGGACGCATCCGCGGCACGGGCGGCGGGCCGTCGCTTCTCCTCTACGCGCCGATCGATACGCATCTCGAAGGCAACGCCGACGACCTGCCGTGGGCCGGGCCGACGCTCCGCCCCGACATGGTGCCGACGGTCGAGGAGCGCGACGGGTTGATCATCGGCCTCGGCGCATCGAACCCCAAGGCGATGGTGACGACCCTCGCCGAAGCCGTCCGCGTGGTGCGCGCCGCCGGCGTTCCGCTCAAGGGCGATCTGATGCTCGCTTATGCCGGCGGCGGCATGCCGGTCGATCTCGCCGGACCGGGCAATCGCGGCCTCTCCGACGGCGTCGCGCATCTTCTCACGCGCGGCGTTCACACCGACTTCGCGCTGGTGATGAAGCCGGGGAATGCCGTCTATCACGAGGAGCCGGGGCTCTGCTGGTTCAAGATCTCGGTCAAGGGGACGATGGGCTATGCCGGCATGCCGCACAACCTGCCGCGGTTCCGCAGCTCGATCGTGCCGGCCGCGAAGGTGATTCTCGCGCTCCAGGACTGGCTGCCGCGCTACACCGAGCGGAACAGCGCGGGCCAGGTCGCGCCGCAGGGCTGGATCGCGACCGTCCGCTCGGGCTGGCCGGAGCGCGTCTCGTTTCCGTCCGCGACGACCGAGATCTATCTCGACGTCCGCTGCCATCCGCGCACCCCGCCCGCCGAGGTGCGCGCCCAGGTCGAGGAGGCGATCGCCGATATCCTGAAGCGCCATCCCGAGATCGAGCTCGAGTGGGAGATGACGGCCTCGCTGCCCGGCGCCTCGACCGATCCGGCGAACTGGATCATCCGGTCGGCCATCCGCGGCTGGGAGGTCGTCGAGGGCAAGCCGCATCCGGAGCCGCCGCGCACCTCGGGCCAGACCGACATCTCGATGATCCGCAATCTCGGCATTCCGACCGCGCGGACCGGCTGGGTGAGCGCGCCGGAGAAGACCCCCGACGCGCTCCGCCAGGGCCTCGGCGGCATGGGCGTGTCCTACCCGCCCGACTTCGCCGTCACCTGCAAGAAGCTCGTCTACTCGATCGTCGACACCTGCACGCGTACACGCGCCGAGACCGGCGCCGTGCGCAGCGCCTGAGCGCAGAGGGAGAGGAACCGTGGCACTCGAGAGCAAGTTCGTCACCGTCGAGGGCGTGCGCGTCCACTACCAGGAGGCCGGCCGCGGCTATCCGCTGATCTGCATGCACGGCGCCGGGCCCGGGGCCAGCGCGGAGAGCAATTTCAAGGGCAATTTCGCCGCATTTGCGGAGAAGTTCCGCGTCGTTCTCTACGACATGCCGCAATACGGCAAGAGCGACAAGGTCGTCATCAACGAGGGCCGGCTCAGCTATAACGCCCGCATCCTCGCCGGCGCGCTCGACAAGATCGGCATCGACAAGGCCCACATCGTCGGCAACTCGATGGGCGGTCAGGTCGCCCTCAAATTCGGCCTCGACCATCCCGATCGTCTTACCAAGGTCGTCATCATCGGATCGACGCCGATGCCGCCGATCTTCACGCCGTTCCCGGTCGAAGGCATCAAGCTCATCGCCCGCTACTACAAAGGCACTGGGCCGAGCCGCGAGAAGCTCCGCGAGCTCCTGCAGACCATCGTCTACGATTCCTCGTTCCTGACCGATGCGATCTTCGAGGAGCGCTATCAGGCCTCGATCGATCCCGAGACGGTCGAGCTCTTCGGCAAGAGCCAAGGCGAGATGATTCGCGAGAACCTCGCGCCCGATCTGCCGCGGCTGAAGGCGAAGCTCCTCATCGTATGGGGCATGGACGACCGCTTCGGCGCCCTCGATGTCGGGCTCCAAATGGCCCGCATCGTGCCCGACGCGCGCATGCACATCTTCACCAAATGCGGCCACTGGGCCCAGGTCGAGCACGCCGCAGCGTTCAACCGATTGGTCGTCGATTTCATGCAGCATTGACAAGAGCCGGCGCGGGACGGCGGCGATGGAGGCGGCCGACGATTTCACGACCAAGCCGTGGCAGCCTTATCTCGAGGCCGCGCTCGGCTTCCGCAACCACTGGTATCCGGCGTTCTTCGCCGCAACCCTCGGCGAGGGCGCGATGCGCGGCGCCGAAATCCTCGGCGAGCGCATCCTGTTCAAGCGCATCGACGGAAAGGTGCATGCGATCGAGGATCGCTGCGCCCATCGCGGCGTCGCCCTCTCCGTGCGGCCGGAGTGCTTCTCGAAGAACACGATCAGCTGCTGGTACCACGGGTTCACCTACGACGTGCGGACCGGCGCGCTCATCGCCGTCATCACCGATCCCGATTGCCCGCTGATCGGCAAGCTCGCGCTCCGGTCCTACCCGGTCGAGGAGCGTCAGGGCCTCGTCTTCGTCTTCGTCGGTGACGGCGCGCCGCTGCCGCTCGCGCTCGATCTCCAGCCCGGCTTCCTCGACGACGATCTCGCAGTCGCGCCCGATGGCGAGCACGAGGTGGTCGCCAGCAACTGGCGTCTCGCGGCCGAGAATGGCGTCGATGCCGCACACATCTACATTCACCGCAATGCCGGGCTGGTGAGCGCGAAGCGGCGCGCGCTGCCACTCGCGAGCTATTTCACCACGCGCGACGGCATGGTGATCGAGGCGGAGGGCGGGCCGAAAGGCGTCCTCAAGGGCGCCGGCAAGAAGGTCTCGGTGTGGGAGACGGTGGTCGACGGCGTCAAGGTCGAGGCGCAATACCGCCCCGGCGTCAACGCCGAGGCCTCGCAGGTCACCGACACCTCGCTGTGGCTGCCCTGCGGCCTCAAGGTCGACCCGTTCCCCGAGTCCGGCATGATCCAGTTCGAGTGGTACGTGCCGCGGGACGAGAAATCGCACCACTACATCGTGACGTGGGGCCGCCGCGTCAAGTCGGAGACCGAGCGATCGCGGTTCTTTCGCGAAATCACCGCGGTCTGGAAGGATCTCATAGTCCACAAGTTCAACCACGACGACGTCATCGCGCGCGAGGCCATGGAACGCTTCTATGCCGAGGAGGACGGCTGGAACCGCGAGCGCCTGTTCCGTCCCGACGTCATCCTCACCGAGTGGCGGAAGCTCGCGAGCCGGCACAATCGCGGCATCCAGCGCCGCCGCTAGGACGGCACGCGATCAGGCGCGATCGGATGCGACTCTGGTCTCGCAGATGGTCGCATTCTATGCGGCGAACCGGCGCCACGTCGCCGGAGAATGCTCCGGGCGCAGGGCGGCGGCCGGACGCCGTCACCGCTGCATCATCACGTCGAGCCCGTAACGACGCGCGGCGAGCGCGACGACGACGACGATCGCGGTGGTGACGACGCCCACCACCGATGACGCCTCGAGATTCGACGCCATCGAGAACTGCATCATGAGGAGCGACAGCGTCTGGTTCTTGGCGCTGGCGAGGAAGATGATCGTCGAGATGTCGCGGATCGCCGAGATAAACACGATCACGAAGATGCTGACGAGCATCGGTCGGATCAGCGGCAGGACGATCGCGAAGAAGGTGCGCGTGGCACCTGCGCCGCACATCCGCGATGAGTGCTCGAGCTCGATCCCGATCTGGCCGATCGCGGTCTTCATCATGTGCACCCCGATCGGCATCTGGGCGATGATCATGATCAGCATCAGCGAAAAGAGGCTGCCGTAGAGGAACGACAGAAGCGGGCTCGCGAGGATGAGCCAGAGGACCGAGATGCCGAGGAGGATGCCGGGGATCGACCACGGCAGCCAGGCGAGGAGGTCGATCAGCATCCGTCCGGGAAGCCGCGAGCGCACGATCAGATAGGCGATGACGGCGTAGAGGAGGACGCCGCCGAAACCGGCACCGGCCGAGAGCACGAGCGAGTTCACGAGCGAGCGCATGAAGGTCGGATCGGCGAGCACCGTCCGCCAGTGTTCCAGCGTGTAGGGCGCGGCGATGGTGAAGAAGCCGAACAGCTTCATGCACGAGCCAACGACCAGCATCGCGAGCGGCACGACGAGCGCGATCGCGACGACCAGCATCAGGATGCCCGAGATCGTCCAGCGAACGCGGCCGATCTGGAGCGCCGCGAAGCTCGCGCCGCGGCCGAGGATGGTCGCGTGTGCGGTGCGGCGGCTCAGGCGCTGGTAGACGATCGCGATCAGGAGAAGACAGGTGAGGACGAATGTCGAGAGCGCCGTCGCGCCCTTGAAATTGGGCGGCTCCCAGGATGCAAGATCGTAGATGCGGGTCGAGTAGACATAGATGTCGGCGGGGCGGCCGAGGAGCTGCTCGACCTCGAAGGCCTCGAGGCTCTTGATGAAGCCGGCGAGCGTGCCGGTGAGGATCGCCGGCGCGAGGATCGGCAGCGTAATACGCCGGAACACCTGGAACGGGCTCGACCCGCACACGCGCCCCACCTCCTCGAACGAGGCGTCGAGCTGGCGTATCGCCGGGCCGAGGAGCAGCACCATCACCGGCACCGATGCGGCGATCACGTGCACCCAGAGAATGCCGCCGATCGAGTAGATGTCGAAGACGGGCGCGTCGATGAAGGGGAGGTTCTGGAGCGCCTGGTTGATCAGCCCGTAGCGCGGGCTCATCAGGAGGATCCAGCTCAGCGTGACGGGCAGGATCGGGATGAAGAACGTGACCCACATCGCGAACTCGATGAACCGGCCGCCGGGAAGGCGGAAGCGGATCAGGAGCCAGGCGATGAGAAAGCCGAGAACGGCCGCGATCGGGGCGCGGAGCGCGAGAAGAAAGCTGTAGGCGAGGGCGCTGCGGTTGGTGCGGCTCTCGGCGAAGGTCTCGTGCCAGACATTGGCATCGAGCGCGCCGACGACGACGACGAATACCGGTGCCGCGGTGAGAAGCGCGACGAGCGCGAGGACGGCAACGCCGAGCAGAAGCTGGAACCGCGGCGTCGCGGTCCACGCGGGCGCGGTGCCGCTCAGAGCGGCCATAGCCGCATCCGCGCCGGATCGACGGCGAGAAAGACCCGCGCGCCGGGTGCGAGGCCCTGGCGCTTGCCGGCGCTCACCGTCACCGTCTGATCGTCGGCGCCGTCGATCCGCACCTGGCACTCGAGACGATCGCCATAGAACGTCACGTCCTCGACGGCGCCGGCGAGCCCGTTGCCGGTGCGGGGCGCGGACTGCACCACGATGTCCTCGGGGCGCATCGTCACCTCGACCGGGGCGCCGGGCGCGAGGCCGTCGAGTGCGACGGCGAGAAGCGCGGCACCGACGCGCAGCCGGGCCTCGGTGCCCGGCTCGACGACGCCGCGGAGCCGGATGGTCTCGCCGACGAAATCCTGGACGAAGCGCGTCGCCGGCCGCTCATAGACCTCGCCGGGCGCGGCGAGCTGCTCGATACGGCCGTGGTTCATCACCGCGACGCGGGTCGACAGCGACATCGCCTCCTGTTGGTCGTGGGTGACGTAGAGGAGGCTCGTCTTGAGGCGGCCCTGGAGCGCCTTGATCTGCGCCCGCATCTCCCGCCGGAGCACGGTATCGAGGTTCGACAAAGGTTCGTCGAGGAGAAGGAGGTCGGGCTCGTAGACGAGGGCGCGGGCGAGGGCGACGCGCTGCTGCTGGCCGCCCGAGAGGGCCGTCGACATGCGGTCGATCAGCGCATCGAGCTTCACGAGGCGCGCCATCTCGGCGACCTTGGCGCGGATCACGTCACGGTCGACGCGCCGGATCCGAAGCGGGTAGGCGATGTTCTCCCCGACCGTCATGTGCGGCCAGATGGCGTAGGATTGGAACACGAGCCCGACATTGCGGCCTTCGGGCGGCACGAGGACGCGGCCGTCGCCGGTGGCGACGAGACGGCCGCGCACCCACACCTCGCCGCCGTCCGGCCGCTCGAGCCCGGCGATCATGCGAAGCGTCGTCGACTTGCCGCAGCCCGACGGCCCGAGAAGCGTCAGCACCTCACCCGGGCCAAGGTCGAACGACACCTCGTCGACGACGCGTGTCCGTCCATAGGCCTTGACGAGGCCGCCGACGCGCAGGATCGCGGCGTCGTGCGCCGTCGCGGCCGGCGCCATCGAGGAATGTTCAGGCGTGACCGGTGCCGCGCGACCGCCGGGTCACCGCTGCAATTCCTTCGACAACGCCTCGACCGCCGGTGAGCGGATCTTCGAGAAGTGCTCGTAGGAATAATCGTCGACCGGATAGGCGACGCCCGGCTTGGGCCGCACGTATTCGGGCACGTTGGTGCCGGTCACGTCGGTCCGCATGGTGGTCTCCATCATCTGGGTCTCGTAGATAGTCTGCGCCTCCTTGGACGCGAACCAGTTGACGAAGAGCTGCGCCGCCGCCGGATTGGGTGCGCCCTTGACCATCATCACGACGCTGAACCCGCCGGTCACGGAGCCCTGGCCGTCGGCCGGGTAGATGCGCTCGATCGGCAGCCCCTGCTTGCGGTAGGTCTCGACCGCGAACTGGACGAGCGCGATCCCGATCGGGAACTCGCCACGCGCCACCCACTCGGCGAGCTGGCGGTTGTCGGCGGTGAGCTTCACCTGCTGGCCGATATAGAGGTCGGTGAGGTATTTCTGACCGAACAGCGCCGCGAGATAGCCGACCGGCGTCTGGCCGGGTCCGGAGCGCCGCGGATCGAAGGCGGCGATCTTGCCCTTGTATTGCGGCTTCAGGAGATCCTTCCACGAGGTGATCTCGCCCGGCTTGACGATCGAGGTATTGACGAACAGGTCCGTCATCACCCACTCGGCGGTCTGGATCGAGCACCTGAAGTTGGGATCGGTGACCGGCCCGCCCTCGTTGAGCTTCACCTTGCCGCTGCGCCACGCATTGGCGGCGACCACGTCGGGCGCGATGATCTTGCCGTTCATGTTCTCGATCTGGCCACGCGCAGCCATCGCCCAGCAGGTCGAGGTGCCGCCGATATTGGCGTCGATCGTCACCTTGCCGGCCTTCGATTCGGTGTCGACGCGGGCGATCACCTCGCCCGCGAACAGCCCGAGATAGTTGAGCTCGATTCCGAAGCGCTCCTTGAAGGCGGCGACCATGGCGTTGCGAAGACCCTGGAACGGCGGTCCGGTGACGACCAGCTGCCCTTCGGCCTTGGCGCGCTGCTGCAGCGCGGCCCAGGCCGCCGGATCGGCGGTCTGCGCGATGGCCGACGTCGATATCGTGCCGGCCAGTGCCACGCCGGCAATTGCTCCGACCGTCCCGCCGAGATAACGCCGCATCGCCCTGTCCCTTCTTCTTCGTGCGAACGCTTGTTCGCGAAATTGTCGAATATGAGCGTATGACAGAGATTGAAACCGTGCAATCACCGCGCGACAATCCTCGGCGTGACCGGCTGGCAGCGGGGATCGCCATGGGAAAGTTCCGCGACATGCAGAGCGCCTTCGTCGACCGGTTCGTCGAGGCGGGCGGCATCCGCACGCGCTACATCGAGCAGGGCCGTGGCGCGCCGGTGATCCTCATCCATGGCGGCGGCGCGGGTGCCGATGCGTTCGGCAACTGGTTCGACTGCATCCCGCGTCTCGCCGACCGGTTCCGCGTCATTGCCGTCGACATGGTCGGGTTCGGCAAGACCGCGAAGCCCGACCCGGCGACGTTCGCCTACACCCAGGCGGCGCGCGTCTCCCATCTCGCGTCCTTCATGGAGGCGCTCGGTCTCGAGCGCGCCTCGCTCGTCGGCAACTCGATGGGTGGCATGACCGCGATCGGTGTCGCGGTGACCCGACCCGAGCTCGTCGATCGTCTGATCCTGATGGGGAGCGCGGGTCTGTCGCGCCAGACGCGCCCCGAGCTCAAGCCGGTGCAGAACTATGACGGCACGCGCGAAGGGATGGTCGCGATCGTCCGCGTGCTCGCGCATGAGAGCTTCAAGCCCGATCCGGACCTCATCGACTACCGCGTCGCGGTCGCCACCGATCCGGAGACCCGCAAGGGCTACGGCGCGACGATGGGCTGGGTGAAGTCGCGGGGCGGGCTCTTCTACGAGGACGATTTCATCGCCCGCATCAAGGCGCCGACGCTGGTCGTCGGCGGCAAGCGCGATCTCGTCGTGCCGATGGAGCTCCAGTTCAAGTATCTGTCGTTGATCGAGAATTCGTGGGGCTATTTCCTGCCGCGCTGCGGCCACTGGGCGATGCTCGAGCACCCGGAGGATTTCTCCGCGGCGACCGCGCGCTTCCTGTCGCGCTGACGGCGTGGGTGCCGTGAGCTCGATCCCGAAGAGCATCACCGACCGGATCGCGACGCTCCGGCCGCGTCTCCACCCGTTTGACCGCATCGATCCAGCGCAGACGGCCTTCGTCGTGATCGACCTCCAGAACGTGTTCATGGCCGAGGGCGCGATCTACGAAGTCGCGTCGGCGCGCGCGATCGTGCCCAATGTCAACCGGCTCGCGGCGGCGCTCCGGCATGCCGGCGGGCTCGTCGTCTGGGTGCAGATGAAATATGACCCGGCCGATCCGTGGCGGAACTTCTACGACCACATGCTGAAGCCCGAGACGGCGAAGGCGGTCCAGGCGGCGCTGACGCCCGGCGATCCCGGCTTCGATCTCTACGTCGCCCTCGAGCCGAAGGCGGGCGATCTCTACATCGAGAAGACGCGCTTCAGCGCCTTCCTGCCCAATTCGAGCGACATCGCGGCCCGGCTCCGCGCCCGGGGCGTCGATACGGTCCTGATCGGCGGCACCGTCACCAACACCTGCTGCGAGAGCTCGGCCCGCGACGCCATGATGATGGATTTCAAGACCATCATGATCGAGGACGCGAACGCCGCCCCGGTCGCCGAAGCCCATGCCGCGGCGCTGGCGAACTTCCTTCAGGTGCTGGGTGACGTGCGAACCACCGACGAGGTCGTCGCGCTCCTTGCCGGTGCCAAGGTCACGGCCTGAGGCGATTTCGGGGTGTGACACCGGAAATCTGGCCGGAAGCTTCGGATCGGGCCTATTCTCGGTCACGAACGACACGCGGCGGACCGACGGACGACGAGGGCTCGATGCAGAAGGTCAATGGCGGCAAGCGCAACGGCAAGACGGCGCACCACTGGGTCGATTCGAAGGCCGGCACCGTCGAGCGCGCCGCCTTCATCAGCGACGAGGTCTACCGGCTCGAGATCGAGCGCATCTTCGATCGCGCCTGGATCTATCTCGCCCATGACTCGGAGATCCCGAACACCGGCGACTATGTCACCCGCATGCTCGGGAGCGCACCGGTCATCGTCATTCGTGGCAGCGACGGCGGGATCCACGCCCATCTCAACAGCTGCCGGCATCGCGGCACCAAGCTCTGCCGGACCGATTCCGGCAATGCCCGCCATTTCGTCTGTCCCTATCATGGCTGGAGCTACGAGCGCGACGGCACGCTGATCACCACGACGTTCGATCGCCACTTTCCCAAGGACGCCGATTTCTCCAAGCTCGCGCTGATCCCGGTCACCCAGCTTGAGACCTTCAAGGGCCTGATCTTCGGCACCTGGAACGCCGACGCCGAGCCGCTCGTCGACTATCTCGGCGAGTTCGCGTGGTATCTCGAGGCGTTCTTCGGCCGTACTCCGGGCGGCATGGAAGTGCTCGCGCCGCCGCATCGCTGGCGCGTCAAGGCGAACTGGAAGGTGGGCGCGCTCAACTTCGTCGGCGACAGCCAGCACGTCGTGACTACGCATGCCGGCCCGCTCGCGCTCGATCCCGTGCGCGAGGCGCGCAAGGGGTTCGCGACGGTCGCCGCGGACTCGTTCCAGGTGGCAACGCGCAACGGCCACGGCTGCACGGTGAGCTATCTGCCGCCCGGCATGGAGGAGGACGCCTACCAGACCCATCCGGCCGACCTCATGCCGCTCTATGAGACGATGTTGAAGCCCGAGCAGCTCGCGCTCCTCAAGAACCTTCGCGTGATCGTGGGCACGGTCTTCCCGAACCTGTCGCTGATCGAATCGCAGGTCTCGCCGGGCGAGAAGGCGGTGACCATCCGGCTCTGGATCCCGACCAGCGGCAGCGAGATGGAGATCCTCTCCTGGATCCTCGCCGAGCGCGAGGCCTCGGCCGCCTACAAGGCGCGCGTGCTCAAGAAGGGGTTCCACAATTTCGGCGCCGCCGGCGTCTTCGAGCAGGACGACCTCGAGCTCTGGGTTTCGGCGACCGAGGCCGGACACGGTCGCGTCGCGCTCCAGGTGCCCTACAATTTCCAGACGGCGCTCCCGTTCCTCGACAAGCCCGAGCCGAACAACACCTGGCCGGGGCGCATCTACCGTCCATCCGACACCGAGGTGGCGCAGTTCGAGTTCATGCGCCACTGGGACGGCCTCCTGACGTCGGGCGCCTGAGCGAACGAGGCGCGACGAGACGGCCATGAGCGATGAGACGACGAGCCGCGAGGTCGGCGACAAGGACTATGTCGCGATCCAGCGCTTCCTGTTCCGCGAGGCGGCCTGCCTCGACCGGCGCGCCTTCGACGCCTGGCTCGATCTGATCGCCGACGACATCGTCTATCGCGTCACCCAGCGCGTGGTGCGCGACGCCGATGCGCCGGCGATCGATACCGCCATCGTCGATGAGGACGCAATCGCGCTCCGCGCCCGGGTCGAGCAGATCAAGAGCCCGCGCCTGACGCGGGCCGAGAACCCGCCCTCGTTCACCCGCCGCTTCGTCTCCAATGTCGAGGCGCGCGAGGAGGGAGGGAGCGAGTATTTCGTCGAATCGAACATCCTTCTCTTTCGCACGCGGAGCAACGTGCCCGAGGGCAGTTTCTACGCCGGCGAACGGCACGACATCCTGCGGCGGACCAGGAATGGCCTCCGCCTCGCGCGGCGCACGGTCCGGCTCGATCAGGCCGTCCTCATGGACGGCGTGTTGAGCACGCTTCTCTGATGGGATCGGTCCGCGCGCGATGACCACGACACCAGGCGACGGGCCCCCG
Source organism: Alphaproteobacteria bacterium (assembly GCA_016869145.1). Taxonomy (GTDB): domain Bacteria; phylum Pseudomonadota; class Alphaproteobacteria; order MPNO01; family VGEU01; genus VGEU01. Next base: position 75,738 of record VGEU01000003.1, read on the forward strand.
ATCCGCCTCGGCATCGCCGGCCTCGGGCTCGCCGGCGCGATGATGATCCGCGCCGCGGTCATCCACCCGCGTGTCGTGCTCGCGGCCGGTGCCGATCCGCTGCCGCGTCCGCGCGAGGCCTTCGCGCGCGACTTCGGCGCCAGGGTCTATGCCGGCTTCGAGGCGCTGTGCGCCGACAGCGAGGTCGACGCGATCTACATCGCCTCGCCGCATGAATACCACGCCGACCAGGCCGTGAAGGCGCTCGCGGCGGGAAAGCACGTCCTCGTCGAGAAGCCGCTCGCGCTCACGCTCGCCGATTGCGACACGGTGATCGCCGCCGCCGAGGCGGCGAAGACCCATCTGATCGTCGGTCATACGCACGCTTTTGACCCCAGCATTCGCGCGATCGCCGATCTCGTGCGCGGCGGCACGCTCGGCCGGCTCGGCATGATTCTCGCGTTCAACTACTCCGATTTCCTCTACCGCCCGCGCCGGCCGGAGGAACTCGACACCAGCCGCGGCGGCGGCATCACCTTCAATCAGGTGACACACCAGATCGAGATCGCGCGGCTGATCGCGGGCGGCATGGTGCGGAGCGTCCGCGCGAATGTCGGCGTCCTCGACCCGTCGCGTCCGAGCGAAGGCAATTGCACCGCCTTCCTCGAATTCGAGAACGGGGCGGCCGCCTCGCTCACCTATAGCGCCTATGATTTCTTCGACAGCGACGAGTTCCACGGCTGGGTGGCCGAGGGCGGCGCCGACAAGCCCGCCGGGCGCCACGGCCTGACGCGCCAGGGGCTCCTCGCGGCGCCCGGCACCGAGCCGGACCGTCAGAAGGACCTCGGCTATGGCGGGCGGAGGCTGCCGCCCGAACAGCCGCATCTGCCGCATTTCGGCACCGTGATCGTCACCTGCGCCAAGGGTGATGTGCGGTTGTCGTCGAACGGTCTTCTGGTCTACGGCCTCGACGGCCTGAGCGAGGTGCCGGTGCCGCGCGGGCTCGGCCGTCCCGGTCACGGCGATGCGCTCGATGCCCTATGGGCGGCGATGCGCGAGGGTCGGCGCAGCAGCCATGATGCGCGCTGGGGCAAGGCGACGCTCGAGGTCGGTCTCGCCGTCCTGCAATCGGCGCGCGAGCGGCGGGAGATCGTCCTCGCGCCCCAGGTGCCCGTATTCTAATCGGCGCGGCGAGCGTCGCTCAGCGGCACGGGAAGGCGACCGCGGCGATCTCGGGGACGAGATCCATCGCAGGGTCGTCGAGCCGCTCGCTGTGTCGCTTAAGCCAGCGGACCGCTTCCCGCTGGAACCGGCGTTGCTCGCTCATGCCGATGGTCGAGGCACTCGGCAGGCAGGCGGCGTTCGCCGGCAGAGCCGTTCGCCGCATCGCCTGCCGGGTCAGATAGGCGGCGAAGCGCCGGCCACAGCCGCCGCCCCAGCTGTCGCGGCAGTCGGCGAGGAGCGCGTGGCCATTGTTTTGGACGCGATCCGACGAGGCGGCCGGATGGCTGCCGGCAACCAGGACGATGACGAGGGCGGCGATCCATCGCGTACCCATGACGTACTCCGCGCGCGGTCCGATCCAACGGGATTGGACTGCCCTGCGGTTAACATATGGTTGGTGTCTCGCGCGCGCGGCCCCGGCGCTCTATTCTGGCCGCGAACCATCCGGGGAGGCGCGCCATGACGGGTCGGGACCATGAGACGGGGACGATAAGATCGGGCGACGTCACGCTCTTCTTCCGTCGTTTCGGCCGCCCGGGCGCGATGCCGATCGTGATCCTTCATGGTGCCAACTACTACGATTCGGCGGACTGGATCGAGGTCGCGGGCGCGCTCGCCACCGACCGCGAGGTGATCGCCTTCGATACGCGCGGCTTCGGCGAATCGGGTTGGAGCCCGTCTAAGGACTACTCGCACGATGCCCTGATGGCCGACATCGCCGCCGTGCTCGACCATGCCGGCTGGCGACGCGCGGTGATCATGGGCCACTCGATGGGCGGCGGAAACGCCTGCCTCTTCGCCGCCCGCTTCGCGGCCCGGAGTGCGGCGCTGATCCTGGTCGATCACTGCCCGGTTTCGGGTCCGCGCGAACCGGTGCAACCGAAACAGGTCATCGGCAACAAGGCGCGCGTCTTTGCCGGCATCGCCGAGGCGCAACAGGAGATGAGCCGCGAGAAGACGATCTCGCCCGGCTCGGCCGCGGCCGCCCGCCTCGAGACGCTCTTCCGCGCGGTCGAGGGCGGCTTCGTGTTCCGGCGCGACCCCGACTACGCGAACCGCGTGCCGACGGCGCCCGCGGGCTGGACGCCGTCGATCCTGGTCGGCGACATGTGGGACGAGCTCGCCCGTGTCGATGCGCCGATCCTGATCGTCCGCGGCACGCGGTCGGACCGCTACAAGCCGGAGACCATCGACCGTGTGCGGACGGCGTATCCGAGGATTGTCATGGTCGACGTCGAGTCGGGCCACGACGTTGCCGGCGCGGCGCCTCGGGCGCTCATCGATGCCGTACGGAGCTTCGTCGCGCGGACGGTCGATGCGCGACGATAGCGCCTATCCCGGCCGCTTCGTTCCGCGCTAGATTTCGATCGACCGTTGTCGAATCCGGGAGGACCCCGATGAGCTACACGATCCAGGACTTCGCCACCGATTGCCGCAAGGCCCTTGCGGCCCAGCCCGGGCCGGCCGGGCGCGAGACGGTACGCCGCTGCGTCGAGCGCGCGCTCAAGGACAAGGATTTCGTCGCCGCCCATCTCGGCCCGCAGGCGGAAGCAGAACGCCACGTGCTCTACGAGGATCCCGAGCTCGGCTTCTGCATTCTCGCCCATGTCTACAAGGGCGCACGCAACAGCCTGCCGCATGACCACGGCCCGAGCTGGGCGATCTACGGCCAGGCCACCGGCGTCACCGAGATGACAGACTGGGAGCTCGTCGCGCGTCCATCCGGCGATGCGCCGGGCAAGGTGCGGCGCAAGCGCGTCTACAACCTCGAGCCCGGCATCGCCCATCTCTACAACGAGGGCGATCTCCATTCGCCGCGGCGCGAGCGCGAGACGCGGCTGATCCGCATCGAGGGCAAGAACATGATGAAAGTCCGCCGCGACAAATACGAGGCGGTCGACTGAGCCCTCAGCCGATGTGCGGGCGGCTCGCGAAGCAGGCGTCGTCGATCACGAACCGCCAGCGTCCGTCCGCCCCGCGCCGCAACACCTCGGCCGACGCGCCCGCCATCGCGACCGCGCCGTCGGGGCCGATCAGCTTCCAGTCCGATCGCACCAGCGCGACGTCGCCGCGCTCGTGGCAGGTCGCGCAGTGGATGGCGATCTGGAGCGGGCCGGACAGTAGCGGCACGATCATGCGCTCGATCTCGCCGTGGCCGCGCGCGACAGCCGCGCCGTCGAGCGTGAGCACGGCATCATCGCTGTAGAGACCGACGAGGCCGCCGAGGTCGCGCGCGTTGAACAGTCGCGCGAAGGTCGCGGGCATGTCGGCGGGTGTGGCGACGGCCATGGCGGTGCTCCGGTCAGGATTGCCGCGCGCCATCGGCGGTGCCCGTGGCGGCGGACTGCGGCTGGGGTTTCGCGCGCGTGCTCAGCGTCACGCCGACCACGATCAGGACGCAGCCGACGAGGTGATAGGCCTCGATCCGCTCGTCGAGGAAGAGGGCGGCGAGGGTGGCCGAGAAGATCGGCACGAGATACATGTAGAAGCCGGACCGGTTGACGCCGAGCCGCGTGATGCCGTCGTTCCAGAACGCGATCGCGACGATCGAGGGCAGGAGCGCCACGAAGAGAAGGCCGATCAGGGCCGTCATCGTCGGCTGGACGAACGCCCCGCCGGCGATCTCGGCGGCGACGAACGGGGCGTGACAGAGCGCGCCGACCGCGAACACCCCGGTCAGCACCGTCATCGGATGGAAGGTCTTGGGCAGCCGCCGTATCGCGATCGAATAGCTCGCGAGCGCCAGATTGCAGCCAACCAGGATGATATCGCCGACATTGAAGCGGAGTTCCATCAGCTTCGCCGGCTCGCCGCGGAAGACGATCGCGAGGACACCCGTGACCGCGACCGCGACGCCGACCGCCTGCACCGTACGCAGTCGCTCGCCCAGGATCAGCCACGCCAGGAGCACGGTGAAGATCGGGAGCGAGGTCTGCACGATGCCGGCGTTGAGCGCGAGCGTCGAGACGAGCGCGTAGTAGGAGACCCCGGCGCCGAGGAACGGCATCAGGACGCCGGCGAGCGCGAGGAGCGGGCCATGTGTCCGCAGGAGCGCCATGTCGTTGCGGATATGCGCCCAGGCGAAGGGCAGGATCACGATCGCCGCCACGCCCCAGCGCACGAACCCCATGTGGAAGGCCGGCACGTGGCCGACGACCGCGCGGCCGACGACGTAGTTCGCCGCGAAGATGAACGTGGCGATCACCATCGCGAGATGGGGATTGATCGAGACGCGGAGCATGACGGCCACCGTGCCCCAAGCGCGCGCGCGCGGCCAGCGAATTCGAGGCCGCTCAGGCGTTGTCGAGCGAGGCGCGGAGCCGGTTCCGGTCCATCTTGCCGCGATCGGTCTTGGGCAGCGCGTCCTTGAAGTAGATGCGCTTCGGGCAGCGCACCGCCGGCAGACGGGCGGCGCAGAAGGCGAGCACCGCGTGCTCGTCGAGCGCGACACCCGGTTTCGCCGCGACGAAGGCGACGACCTCTTCGCCGTAGATCGCATCCGCGATGCCGACGGTCGCGGCCTCGGCGACCTCCGGCATCTGGAGGAGGACGTTGTCGACCTCGACCGGCGAGATGTTGACCCCGCCCCGGATGATGAGGTCCTTCTCCCGCCCGGTGATGACGAGATAGCCGTCCGCATCGAGCATGCCGAGGTCACCGGTCCGCATGCGACCCTTGGTGTTGACGCGGATCGATCCGTCGTCGGCGAGATAGCGGTACTCGACCGCGGGATCGCCGCCGAGCTCGATCGCGCCGATCTCGCCGGGCGGCAGGCGCCGGCCCTCGGCATCGACGACCGAGAGATCGAGATAGACGAGGGGGCGCCCGACGGTGCCGAACCGGCGCGTCGTCTCATCGGCGCCGCAGATCCAGCCGATCTCGCTCATGCCCATGCCTTGGACAACCGTGATCCCGTACATCTCCTCGAAGCGCTTCCACTCCGGGATCATCAAGGGGGCCGACGAGGAGGTGATGTAGCGGAGATGCGGCAGGTCGCGGCCGTGGATGTCGACCGGCCGGTTGATCATCATGTTGATGATGGTCGGGTTGCCGGCCGCGATCGTCGCCTTGCAGGTCCGGATCCAGTCGAACAGCCGGCTCTGCGAGAAGCGACGCCCCATGACGAGCGTCGCGCCCTGGCTGAGGACGCCGAGGCACGAGAGCCACTGCGCCGATACCCAGTTATAGGAGCGGTAGTCGAGGAACCGGTCGGTCGCACGGATGCCGAAGCGGTCGGCGGTCGGCTCGATATTGGGCGCGAGCTCGGCGAAGGTGAGGACGACGCCCTTCGGCTTGGACGAGGTGCCCGAGGTATAGACGATCGAGGCGGCGTCGCGCGGGCCGGCGGCGATCGGCACGACCCGGTCGGCCGGATAGCAAGCGAGCTCGGCGTACCAGCCGGTGCCGGGGCGATCGGCCGACCACGTGCCGAGCGGCACCCACTCACCCGGCACCTTGGGGCGGAGGCTCTCGGCATCGATGCCGTCCTCGAAGAGGATCAGCTTTGCCCCGACCGCGGCGAGGATCTCCTCGAAATAGATCGCGTTCATCTCGACATGGATGGTGCAGCAGGTGATGCCGGCCGCCATCACGCCGACATAGGTCGCGAGATGCTCGATCGAGTTGTTGGAGAGAAGCGCCACCCGGTCGTTGGGCCCGATCCCGCGCGCGGCGAGCGCCTGGCCGATCCGGTTCGCGGTATCGCGGAGCGCGCCATAGGTCATCGCCGCGCCCTGTTCGATCGACTCGACGAACGGCTTATCGCGATGCCGGGTGGCGGCCGTCTCGATCCAGGCGCGCAGCTGTCGTTCCGCCGCGACGGGCATTTTATCTTGTCTTTCCAATATCATGGCCGATCGGTTGAGCGATCCCGGCGGGGCCACGTTAGTCCCGCGGCGCGCTGGTCTCAAGCACCAGCGAATTTGCTGATAACAAAACTGTTGACTAATCACCAATTATCGGGTGAGGTCCGTTTACCGACGCGACCGCTCGCACATGGTCAAGCGGCGAACCCACGCCGCGCCTGCGAGCCTTAGGGAGACAGAGGCATGCCGGCCGAGGCCGCGACCCAGGCAACGAGCGCCCCCGCGCGCATCGATTTCCAGACCCACCCCGACCGCTATCGCCACTGGAAGCTCACCTTCGACGGCCCCGTCGCCCGCCTCACGATGGATGTCAGCGAGGATGCGACGCTGAAACCCGGCTACACGCTCAAGCTCAACTCCTATGACCTCGGCGTCGACATCGAGCTCTACGACGCGATCCAGCGGCTCCGCTTCGAGCATCCCGAGGTCGGTTGCGTCGTCGTCACGTCGGCGAAGCCGCGCGTCTTCTGTGCCGGCGCCAACATCAACATGCTCGGCAAATCGACCCACGCGCACAAGGTGAACTTCTGCAAGTTCACCAACGAGACGCGGAACGGCATCGAGGACGCGACGGAGAACTCGCACCAGGTCTATCTCTGCGCCATCAACGGCACCGCGGCCGGCGGCGGCTACGAGCTCGCGCTCGCCTGCGACTACATCATGCTGATCGACGACGGCTCCTCGACGGTGTCGCTGCCCGAGCTCCCGCTCCTGGCGGTCCTGCCGGGGACGGGCGGGCTCACCCGCCTCGTCGACAAGCGCCGGGTGCGCCATGATCGCGCGGATTTCTTCTGCACGACCTCGGAGGGTATCCGCGGCAAGCGCGCGGTTGACTGGGCGCTGATCGACGAGCTCGTGCCGCGTTCGAAGTTCGACGAGACGGTGGCCGAGCGCGCCAAGGCCTTCGCCGTGAAGTCCGACCGGCCGCGCCACGCCAAGGGCATCGCGCTCGGCCCGCTCGCGCGCGCCTTCGAGGGCGACCGCATCGTCTATGATTCCGTGGCGGTCGAGATCGACCGGGCGCAGTCTCTCGCCACCATCACGGTGAAGGCGCCGACCGCACCGCCGCCCGCCGATGTCGCGGCGATGCACGCGCAAGGAGCTTCGTTCTGGCCGCTAGCGCTCGCGCGCGCGCTCGATGACGCGATCGTCCATCTCCGCACCAACGAGGAAGAGATCGGCACCTGGGTGTTCCGCACCACCGGCAATGCCGAGTACGTGCTGGCGACCGACCGGTTCCTCCTCGACCATCAGCACGACTGGCTCGCGCGCGAGATCCTCCTCTATCTCAAGCGCACGCTGAAGCGCATCGACGTGTCGTCGCGCAGCCTGATCGCGCTGATCGAGCCGGGAAGCTGCTTCGCCGGCCTCCTGCTCGAGCTCGTGGTCGCCGCCGACCGGTCCTACATGCTGAACGGCGTCCGCGCCGGCGCCAACGAGCAGCCGGCGGCGGTGCGTCTCTCGGCGATCAATTTCGGCGCGCTGCCGATGGTCAATGGTCTGTCGCGGCTCGCGCGGCGGTGCTACGACGACGCGGCCCGTCTCGAGGCGCTCCGCAAGGAAGTAGGCCGCGCGATCGAGGCGGAGGAAGCCGAGGCGCTCGGCCTCGTCACCTTCGTGCCCGACGACATCGACTGGGAGGACGAGGTCCGGCTCGCGATCGAGGAGCGGGCGAGCTTCTCGCCGGACGGCCTGACCGGCATGGAGGCGAGCCTCCGTTTCGCCGGGCCCGAGACGATGGAGAGCAAGATCTTCGGCCGGCTGTCGGCGTGGCAGAACTGGATCTTCCAGCGTCCCAACGCCGCCGGTGAGGACGGGGCCCTCAAGCTCTACGGCACCGGCCGCAAGCCCGGCTACGACAAGCACCGCGTCTGACCCCTTCGCGCAGGACCCGCATCATGGCGATCGACTACAACGAACGCATCCCCAACAATGTCGAGCTGTCGGAGAACCGGCGCCTCCAGCGCGCGCTCGAGGCGTGGCAGCCGGCCTATCTCGACTGGTGGAAGGAGCTCGGCCCCGTCGGGACCCTGAACTACGACGTCTATCTCCGCACCGCGATCAGCGTCGAGGCCAATGGCTGGGCCAATTTCGGCTATGTCCGGATGCCCGACTACCGCTGGGGCATCTTCCTCGCCAAGCCCGTCGAGGGCCGGACGATCCCGTTCGGCGACCACAAGGGCGAGCCGGTGTGGAACGAGGTGCCGGGCGAGTACCGCGCCGCGCTCCGCCGCCTGATCGTCACCCAGGGCGACACCGAGCCGGCCGCCGTCGAGCAGCAGCGGCTCCTCGGCCAGACCTGTCCCTCGCTCTACGATCTCCGGAACCTCTTCCAGCTCAACGTGGAGGAGGGACGGCACTGCTGGGCGATGGTCTATCTCCTGCACGCCTATTTCGGCCGCGACGGGCGCGAGGAGGCCGAGGCCATGCTCGAGCGCCATTCGGGCGATGCCGAGAAGCCGCGCATCCTCGGCGCCTTCAACGAGAAGACGGCCGACTGGCTCAGCTACTACATGTTCTCGTTCTTCACCGACCGCGACGGCAAGTACCAGCTCGCCTCGCTCGCCGAATCGGGCTTCGATCCGCTCGCGCGCACCTGCCAGTTCATGCTGACCGAGGAGGCGCACCACATGTTCGTCGGCGAATCCGGCGTCATGCGGATCGTCGAGCGCGCCTGCCAGCTGATGCGCGACCACAAGACCGACGAGGTCCGCAAGTTCGGCGGCATCGATCTCGCGACCTTGCAGAAATACATCAATTTCCACTTCTCGGTGTCGCTTGACCTGTTCGGCCAGGAGATATCGACCAACGCCGCCAACTATTTCACCCAAGGGCTCAAGGGCCGCTTCCACGAGACCAAGATCGAGGACGACCACAAGCTGCGCGACGCGACCTGGCCGGTGCACCAGCTCGTCGACGGCCGCATCGTCCCGGTCGATCAGCCGGCGCTCATCGCCGTCAACGAACGGCTCCGCCAGGACTACATCAATGACTGCCAGCGCGGCCTCAACCGCTGGAACAAGGTGATCCAGAGCTACGGCATCGACTACGAGTTCCGCCTGCCGCACCGCGCCTTCAATCGCCGGATCGGCACCTTCGGCGATGTCAACGTGACACCCGACGGCAAGGTCATCACCGAGGAGGTCTGGCAGCGCTCGAAGGGCGCCTGGCTGCCGTCCGACGACGACCGCGGTTTCATCGCGACCCTGATGCAGCCGGTGATCGAGCCCGGCAAGATCGCAGGCTGGATCGCGCCGCCGCCGCGCGGCATCAACGGCATGCCGTTCGAGTACGAGTACGTCCGGTTCAATTGAGCGGGCGTCTTGACCCGCCGGCGTCTTGATCAGGCGCCCACGAGCGTGTAGGTGCTGATCCCGGGCCCGGGCGATACGGGGCGGCGGAGCCCGCTCCGATCCCGGCCGGGGAGAGCGCAGGATGCAGGACCATGCCGTCACCGTGGACGTGAGCGCGGGCGCACCCCGGCTCTCGTTTGCCCCCGTCTATAACGCGGCCGTCGGTTTCATCGACCGCCACCTCGCCGCCGGCCGCGGCGACAAGCTCGCGATCCGCACCAACCACGGCGAGGACGTCACCTATCACGCGCTCGCCGAGCGGGTCGCCCGCGCCGGCAATGCGCTCCTCGACCTCGGCGTGCGCCCGTCCGATCGCGTCATGATGATCGTCAAGGACTGCCCGGCCTTCTTCTATCTCTATTGGGGCGCGATCAAGGCGGGCATCGTGCCGGTGCCGGTGAACACGCTCCTCCGCGCCGCCGACTACCGCTACATGATCGAGGATTCCGGCGCGACGGCGCTCGTCTATTCGCCCGAGTTCGCGGCCGAGGTCGACGCGGCACTCGCCGGCGCGGCGCGAAAGCCGGCGCGCGTCCTCAAGGCCGACGGCGATGGGTCGTTCGCCGCGCACATGGCGCGCGCCGCGACCACGCTCGCGCCCGCCGCGACGGGCCCGATGGACGACTGCTTCTGGCTCTATTCCTCGGGCTCGACGGGCCGGCCCAAGGGTGCTGTCCATCGCCACCGCGACATCGCGCACACGGCTGCGCTCTATGCCGTGCCGACGCTCGGCATCGGCGAGGCCGACGTCTGCTTCTCGGCGGCGAAACTCTTCTTCGCCTACGGGCTCGGCAACGCGATGAACTTCCCGCTCTGGGTCGGCGCGACCGCGGTCCTGTCGGACGAGCGGCCCTCGCCCGAAATGACCTTCGCCATGATCGAGCGGTTCCGCCCGACGATCTTCTATGGCGTGCCGACGCTTTATGCCGCGCAGCTCCGCGCGCTCGAGACCGCGACATGCGACCTCGCATCGGTCCGGCTCTGCGTCTCGGCCGGCGAGGCGCTCCCGGCCGACATCTTCCGCCGCTGGAAGGAGCGGACCGGGCTCGTCATCCTCGACGGCATCGGCTCGACCGAGGGGCTCCATATCTTCATCTCGAACACGCGCGACCATGTCAGGCCGGGGACGAGCGGGCGCGTCGTTCCGGGATATTCCGCGCGGATCGTCGACGAGGCGGGACGCGAGGTCGCCGACGGCGAGCAGGGCACGCTTCTCGTCCGCGGCGGATCGGTCGCAGCCTACTATTGGAACAACGCCGAGAAAACGCGCGCGACCATGATCGGCGACGACTGGCTGGTCACCGGCGACACCTATATGCGCGATGCGGACGGCACCTACACCTATAGCGGGCGCTCCGACGACATGATCAAGGTGGGCGGCATCTGGTGCTCGCCGATCGAGATCGAGGGCCGGCTGATCGAGCATGCCAAGGTGCTCGAGGCCGCGGTGGTCGGCCGCAAGGACGACGACGACCTCGTGAAGCCCGCGGCCTTCGTGATCCTGAAACGCGCGGGCGACGCCGGCGAGGCGCTCCGACGGGAGCTTCTCGAGCACTGCAAGAGCGGCCTCGCCCGCTACAAATACCCGCGCTGGATCACCTTCGTCGACGAGTTGCCCAAGACCGCGACCGGCAAGATCCAGCGCTTCAAGCTCCGCGACTAGAACGGCCGCCGCGCTTCGCTCATACTGGCGCCGGACAACGAGCGAGGCGCCATCATGCCTGATTTCCGCACCAAGGGGCCCGCCGGGCTCAACCTCCTTACCGCATCGGAGATGTCGCGCCGCCTCGCCCGCGGCGAGACGACGTCGGAGGCGATCGTCCGCGACTGCCTCGCGCGGATCGGCGCGCGCGACACGCTGATCCACGCCTGGGCGCATGTCGATCCCGAGCTCGCGCTGTTCGAGGCGCGCGCGCGCGACCGCGAGACGCGGAAGGGCCCGCTCCACGGCGTGCCGGTCGGGATCAAGGACGTGCTCGACACCAAGGACATGCCGACCGAGTACGGCTCGATCCTCTACCGCAATCACCGGCCGCTCGCGGACTCGGCCTGCGTCGCGGCGCTCCGCGCGGCGGGCGCCGTGATCTTCGGCAAGTGCGCGACGACCGAGTTCGCCGCGCCTTATCCGATCGCGACCCGGAACCCGCACGATCTCGCGCGCTCGCCGGGGTTCTCCTCGTCCGGCTCGGCGGCGGCGGTCGCCGACTTCCACATCCCGCTCGCGCTCGGCACCCAGACCGGCGGCTCGGTCATCCGGCCGGCGACGCTTTGCGGCACCGTCGGCTACAAGGCGAGCCTCGACGGCCTCGACCGCGGCGGGATCCGGAACCTCAAGCCGACGCTCGACACGCTCGGCTTCTTCGCGCGCTCGGTCGTGGACATCGCGCTGTTGCGCGCGGCGACCGTCGGCGGACCGGTCGGCCGGGCCTCCGTCGATGCGCCGCCGCGCGTCGGGCTCTGCCGCACGCCGTTCTGGCGGGACGCCCGGCCCGAGACGGTCGCTGCCGTCGAGGGCGCGGCCGCCGCTCTCGCCAAGGCGGGCGCGCGGGTGACCGAGACGGTGCTACCTGCCGCGATCGCCGATCTGCCGCCGCGCTTCCGCGTGATCTCGTCGCGCGAGGCTGTCGCGGCGATGGAGGAGGAGGCCGCGCGCGGCTGGGAGACGATCAATCCCTGGACGCGCGATGCCGTCACCTATGGCCGGAAGTGTACCGACGCAGAGTACCAGGAGGCGCTCGCCTTCGCGACGCGCTGCCGCGACGAGACGCGGGCGATGTTCGCGGACGTCGATGTCCTGATCACGCCGGGCGACCGAGGCGAGGCGCCGGCCGATCTGCGCTCGATCCACGATTCGCCCTTCAACGGTTTCTGGACGCTCCTCCACGTTCCCTGCCTGACGCTGCCGTCGGCGACCGGCCCGAACGGGATGCCGGTCGGCGTCCAGGTCGTCGGGCCCTACGGCGCCGACGACCGCACGATCGCGATGGCCGGCTGGATCGCCGGCGTCCTCGGCGTGTGACGGGCGCGGTCTCGATCCGTTAACGGCCAAGGCCTAGCCTCTGCGGCGACGGCCGGAGGGCGTGCACAAGACGCCGGAGGGCGTGCACAAGACCATGACGACGAAGCCCGATGTCGCGGCACTCCTCGAGCGTGCCGATGCAGAGTTCCGGCGCGGGCGGGCGGAGGCGGCCGAGGAGATCTGCCGCAAGGCGATCGCACGCGCGCCGGAGGCGCCCGAGCCCTATTGCCTCGGCGCGCGGATTGCTGGCGCGCGCGGGTTTCAAGACGTCGCGCTCGAGCGCTGGCGGAAGGCGCTCGCCGTCGCGCCCGACCACGCCGCGGCGCTCGACGGGCTCGGCAACCACGCGCTCGAGGCGGGCGACAGGGCGGCCGCGATCGCTGCGTTCCGCCGCCTCGCCGCCGTCCTGCCCGACCGGTTCGAGGGCCATTACAATCTCGGCTCCGCGCTCCTCGAGGCGGGCGAGCTCGAGGCCGCGATCGTGTCCTTCCGCGCCGCGCTCGGACGCAATCCCGGCTTTGCCGACGCGCACAACAATCTCGGGCTCGCGCTCCGCGGCCAGGGCGATCTTCCCGGCGCGATCGCCGCGTTCGAGGCGGCGGTGCGTCTCGTCCCGGATGAGCCGGAGTTTCTCGGCAACCAGGGCGGCGCGCGCTTCGAGGCGGGCGAGATCGCGCGCGCGATCGCGCTCTACCGGCCGGCGCTCGCGCTTCGCCCCGACGATGCCGCGACCTGGTGCAATCTCGACATCGCGCACGGCGCATGGGCTTCCCGAGACGGGCACGGTGTTCTGCTCGTTCAACCAGACCTACAAGATCGAGCCCGTGATGTTCGCGGCCTGGATGCGCATCCTCGCCCGCGTGCCGGGATCGGTGCTGTGGCTCCTGCGATCGAACCGGATCGCCGAAGCCAATCTGAGGCGCCATGCGGAAGCGCACGACATCGCCGGCGACCGCCTCGTCTTCGCGCCCTTCGCGACGAAGGAGGATCATCTCGCCCGCATCGGCCACGCCGATCTCGGCCTCGATACCCGCGTCATCAACGGCCACACGACGACGGCCGACACGCTGTGGGCTGGCGTGCCGGTGCTGACACTCGCCGGTGCCTTCTTCCCGAGCCGCGTCGCGGCGAGCCTCGTCCGCGCGATGGGTCTTCCCGATCTCGTCGTCGACAGCCTCGATGACTTTGAGGCGACCGCGGTCCGGCTGGCGAACGACCGGGCCGCGCTCCGCGCCCGCGTCGCGCGCAACCGCCTGGCCATGCCGCTCTTCGACACGCAGGCCTTCACCCGCGATCTCGAGGCCGCGTTCCGCTGCATCTGGGACCGCCATGTCGAGGGGATTCCGCCGGCGCCGCTCGATATCCCCGGCGCCCCGATCGACGGCGGGTGAAGGCCGTGGCCCGTTCCCCGCTCGGGCGACCCGCCGACATCCTCAAGGAGGCGATCGGCCTCCACCAGGCCGGCCGTCTCGACGAGGCCGAGGCGCGCTATCGCCGTGTCCTCAAGGCGGCACCGAACGCGACCGATGCCCACCACATGCTCGGCGTACTGGCGCATCAGAAGGGGCGCACCGCCGATGCGGTCCGCCATCTCCGCCGCGCGATCCAGCTCAATCCACGCGATGTAGTCGTGCTGCGCAACCTCGGCACGATGTTGCAGGATTCAGGCGCCGTCGACGACGCGATCGCCGTCTACCGTCAGGCACTCTCCGTCGACCCGCGCGACATCGGCGTCCTCAATAATCTCGGCAATGCGCTCCGATCGGCGGGCCGTCTCGTCGAGGCGGAAGCGACGCTCCGGCGCCTGGTCGAGATCGCGCCCGGGTTCACGCCGGGCCATGACAATCTCGGCGTCGTCCTCGCCGCGGCCGGACAATGGGTGGATGCGATCGCGTGCTATCACGCCGCCCTCGCGCGTGCGCCCGATGTCGCCGGCACGCACTTCAACCTCGGCCGTGCGCTCGACCAGTCGGGCGACGAGGCCGGCGCGGAAGAAGCCTATGGCCGTGCGGTCGCGCTCGCGTCTGATTTCGCCGAGGCCCTGAACTCGCTCGGTGCGCTCGACCGGCGCCGCGGCCGGATCGACGCTGCGATCGGCTGGTTCCGCCGCGCCGTGGCGGCGGCGCCGGACGGCGGGCGCTATCACGCCAATCTCGCCAACGCGCTCGCCGAGACGCAGCGCTGGGCCGAGGCGGCAGCGGCGTTCGAGACGGCGCTCGCTCGCGGCGCCGACACGGCCGAGACGTGGAACAATCTCGGCGCGCTTCAACTCGAGCGTCACCGGCTGGACGCCGCGCTCGCCGCCTTTGCGCGCGCGATCGCGCTCGATCCCGCGCTCGTCGCGATCTATCTCAACCGCGCCCACGCGCACCATGAACGCCGCGATCTCGATGCTGCGATCGGCGATCTCGAGCGCGCGCTCGCGATCGAGCCGGGCAACGCGTCCGCGCTCGCTCATCTCGCGGTGCTGCTCTCCGACACCTGCGCCTGGGACCGCTTCGAGGCGGTGCTGACCCCACTCCGTGCCGACACCGCCGACGCGCTCGCGAGGGGCGCGAAGCCGGCGGAGCCGCCCTATTTCACCGTGCGCACGTCGGACGATCCGGCTCTCCTCCTCGCGGTCGCCCGGGCGGCGGCGGCCGATCTGGAGCGGCGCATCGGCCCGGTGACGGCGAACACTCGTCGCGACCGGGTCGAGGGCCCGCTCCGTATCGGCTATCTGTCGCGTGATTTCCGCAACCATCCGATGACGCACCTGATCGGCCGCATCCTCGCTATCCACGACCGCGCGCGCGTTCACGTCACCGCCTACGCGCTCGGCGCCGACGAACCCTCCGACTATCGGCGCCGGATCGTCGAGAGCGCCGACCGGTTCGTCGACATCGACACCGTCGACGACGAGACGGCGGCCCGTCGCATCGCCGATGACGGGATCGACATCCTGGTCGATCTGATGGGCTTCACCGCCGGCCATCGGCTCGGCATTCTCGCCCGCCGGCCCGCGCCGGTGCAGGCGAGCTATGTCGGCTTCGCCGGCTCGTGCGGCGCGCGTTTCATCGACTATGCCTTCGTCGACCGCGTCGTGGCGCCGCCGGGCGAGGCGGCGGCGTTCACCGAGCGGCTGGTGCGGCTGCCGCATTTCTACATGTGGAACGATCGCAGCTACGAGCGCGACATTCCGCCGACCACCCGTGCCGCGCACGGGCTTCCCGACGAGGCCTTCGTCTTCGCCTCGTTCAACCATCCCGGGAAGATCGACCGCGCCACGTTCGCCGCCTGGGCGGCGATCCTGCGGGCGGTTCCGGGCAGCGTCCTCTGGGTGCTCGACCACGGTCCGACGACGTCGGCCAATCTCGCCGGAGCGTGGCGGGGTCTCGGCATGGAGCCCGCTCGTTTGCTGTTCGCGCCCAAATTGCCGAAGCTCGAGCATCTGGCCCGTCTCGGTATGGCCGACCTGATGCTCGATACGCGCATCTTCAACGGCCACACCACGACCTGTGATGCGCTTTGGGCCGGGCTTCCGGTGCTCACGATCGAGGGCCGTGCCTTCGCCGGACGGGTGTCGGCGAGCGCGCTCCGCGTTGCCGGTCTCCCTGAGCTCGTCACCACGGACGAGGCCGCGTTCATAGCCCGCGGAATCGCGCTCGCGAGCGATCGCACGGGGCTCGCGGCGCTCCGGGCGCGGCTCATCGAGACGCGCGAGACCAACCCGCTCACCGATGGTGCGGGCTACGCGCGATCGCTCGAGTGCGCCTTTGCTGTGATGTGGCGTCCCCATGCCGCCGGCCTCGCCCCCGATCACATCGACGTGGTGGAGACCGGTCCCGGTTCCGGGTAGCATCCGCCGGTAGGGCCGGCATGCGGCGGGAGGGCGGTCGATGACGAATGGGCTCGGGGTGGACGCACGCGCGGCGCCCGACGTCGAGAGGTTCCGTCTTCGCCGGTTCGTCGATCGCCTGATCCAGTGCGGCGAGGCGGAGGTGATCGAGACGCCGCTCGCGCTCGGCGACCTGGCGGCTCGTGTCGACGGCAATCCGAAGGCGGTGCTGTTCCGCGCGGTCGGGCCCGAGAAGGCCGAGCTCGTCGCCAACGTGACGGCGAGCCGCGACCGGCTCGCGCTCGCGCTCGGCGTCGAACGCGCCGCGGTGCGCGGCGAGATCAATCGCCGTCTCGCCCGCCGCCAGCCGATCGTCGAGGTGCCGCGCGCGGCGGCGCCGGTGCAGGCATTCGTGCTCGAGGGCGCCGATGCCGATCTGACGCGGCTTCCCGTTCACTTCCAGCACGGCGCCGACGGCGGCCCCTATATCTCGGCCTCGATCGACTATGTCGTGAACCCCGCCAATGGCTGGACCAATATCGGCGCGCGGCGTCTGATGCTGCGCGGGCGGAGCGAGGCGGGCGTCGACCTCAACGCGCCGAGCGATCTCCGCGCGATCTATATCGACGCCGCCAAGCGCGGCGCGCCGCTGCCAGTCGCCTTCGTCGTCGGGTCGCACCCGGTCGACCACGTCGCGGCCACGATGCGGCTCCCGGTCGACGAGCTCCAGCTTCTCGCCGATCTGCGCGGCGAGCCGCTCGCCGTCGTCAAATGCCTGACGAGCGACATCCGCGTTCCAGCCGATGCCGAGTTCGTGCTCGAGGGCTATTTCGACGCGCGCGGCCACGTCGAGGCCGAGGGACCCTATGGCGAGTTCCTCGGCTATTACGGCGTGATGAAACAGAACCCCGTGTTCCACCTCACCGCGATCACGCGCCGGCGCGATGCTCTGTTCCAGTCATCGTCGATCGGCGGCCGGTTCCTCGACCGTACCGACACCTCGCAGCTGTCCGCGCTTCGGACCGAGGTGATGGTCTGGCGCGCGCTCGAGACCGCGATCCGCGAGCCGGTCGCCATATTCGCGACGCCATCGAGCGGCGGCGCGTTCCACATCCGCATCGCCATGCGCCCGCGGTTTCCGGGCGAGTCCCGCAACGCGATCGCAGCGGTGTTCGGCAGCCTCGCCAACGCCAAACACGTCTTTGTCGTCGACGACGACGTCGACATCTTCGACGACAAGCAGATGGACTGGGCACTCGCCACGCGCTTCCAGGCCGATCGCGATCTCGTCGTCCAGTCGGGCTTCCGGACGCTGCCGCTCGACCCCTCGCTCCGCGGCGCGAAGACGGGTGCCAAGGCGGGCTTCGATCTCACCTATCCGGTCGGCATGGAGCGATCGGTCGAGCACGCGGTGCCGGCGCCACCGACCGTCGCGGGTCGGCGCTATGCGAGCGTCGAGGAGGCGCTCGCGGACGGACCCAAGACGTTCGAGGCGCTGATGGCCGCGATCGGCACGCGCGACGGCCGCGAGGTCGTAATCGCGCTCGATGCGGTGCGGTCGAGCGGACGTCTGACGCGGCTCAAGGGCGGCGAGTACGCTTTCACGAGGAACGGCTGAGGAGGAGGGTTCCATGGCCAACGAAGCGCCGAAGCGCGCCATCGTGATCGACGTGAAGGAACTTCAGACGGTGACGGGGAGCCCATACCCTGCGGGGCTCGGCCCGAACGTCGCGCTCCGCATCCGCCGCGTCGTCGGCAATGTCGGCGGGCTGACGCAGTTCGGCGTGAACCACGTCACCATGCCGCCCGGCGCGTGGTCCTCGCTCCGCCACTGGCACCGCCACGAGGACGAGCTCGTCTACATCCTTGACGGAGAATTAACTCTTGTGACCGATCAAGGCGAGCGTGTGCTACGGGCCGGCATGGCGGCGACGTTCCCCGCCGGCGCGGCCGACGGCCACCATCTGGTCAATCGCGGCACGACGACCGCGACCTATATCGAGGTCGGTACGCGTTCGCCGGTGGAAGAGGTGACGTATCCCGATGCCGATCTCCATCTCAGGCGCAACCCCGAGGGCCGCGTGTGGTCGAACAAGAAGGGCGCGCCGTACTGAGCCCGCACGCTTTGGCGGCGACGGCGACGGACCATGACGCGGGCCGAGCCGCCACCGCCCGCCGCCGGGCTCATCGCGACCGCCGTCGCGTTGCACCAGGCCGGCCGCATCGCCGAGGCGCGCACCGTCTATGAGCGCGCGCTCGCCGCGACGCCCGATGATGCGGATGCGCTCTACGGGCTCGGTGTGCTGCGGGTCCAGGAAGGCGCGCTCGATGCCGGGATCGTTCTCCTCCGCCGCACCACGGCGCTCCGCCCGCGACACGGGCCGGCACTGATCGCGCTCGGTGGCGCGCTCGCCCGGGTCGGTCGGCCCGCCGAGGCGAGTGCGGCGCTC
>VGEU01000004.1 GCA_016869145.1 Alphaproteobacteria bacterium
TGTGGTGTCGTCTCAAGGACTGGCGGCTCATCGCAACCAGATACGACAAACTCGCCGCAAACTATCTCAGCGCAGCCTTCCTCGCCGCCGCCCTCATCTACTGGAGCAAATGAGTCCAGACCCTAGGGCTCAGCCCGCACGCCGTCGTCGGTGGGAAGCACACGGTTGAGCCAGCGTTCGACCACGAGCGCGGCCTCGAACGCGCACGGCTCGAGCATCATGTCGTGGCCCGCGCCCTCGATCACAATCCAGTCGCCGCCGAGCGCGCGCGCCAGTCGGTCGGCCGCGTGGTTGAAGCTCGCGTCCGCGCCGCCGCGGACGAAGAGCCGCGGAGAGGCGAGACGGGTGCGGTCGACGGAGACGAGCGCCTCGCCCGAATCGTTGAGCGCGGTCGGGGATTCCGGAACCAGACGGGCATAGAACGCGTCGTAGGCGGCATCGTCGATGGTGGCGAACATCTTGTCGCGGAGCTCGGCCGCCGGCGGCAGCACCGGTCGCGTCGGGTCGAGATGATACTCGCGCATGCGCCCGACCTCCTTCGGCGATGCCGACGCGACGAGGACGAGCGCGGTGACGCCGCCCGCCTCCGCCGCCTTGAGCGCGGTGAGCCCCCCCATCGAATGCGCGATCAGGACCGCGGGCCGCCCGATCCAGTCGAGCACCGCGCGGACCGCCGCGACATAGTCGGCCTGGCCGAGACGCACATAGTCCGCGACGGCGAGCGGCGCCGAGCCCTCGTGACCGGGAAGCGACAGCGCATGGCAGTCGTTGCCGAAGCCGGCGAAGATCGGCATCCAGCGGCGCCAGACCCACCAGCCGTGATAGGCGCCGTGGATGAAGAGCATCGCCGGCGCATCCGCCGCCGCCGCCTCCGCGCGCGCCGATACGACGCGGAGCCCGGCGACATCGCGGACCGCCGTCACCAGCGTCGGGGCCTCGAGCTCGGCCAGCGGATCGGGGATCATGCGGACCTCCGGCGTGGTGCCGCGATCACGAGAAGCGCCGCCAGCACGAGCCCCATGGCATCGACGACATAGCCGCCCGGTACCAGCGTGTGCGGCACCAGGAGCGCCGCGCCCACGACGAGGAAGAGGACGCGGCGGGCCGGCCCGAGCGCGTCGAACAGCAATCCGCTGAGCGAGGCCGAGACGAGCCAGACACCCGCGATCGCGGTCATGACGGCGACGACGACCTCGATCGTGTCGCCGGCGAGGAGAAGCGAGGGCGAGTAGGCGAACAGGAACGGCACGACGAAGGCGGGCCAGCCGAGCTTGCAGGCCTTGAACCCGACGGCCATGGGGCTGGCGCGCGCGATATTCGCCGCCGCGAAGGCGGCCAGCGCGACAGGGGGCGTGATCATCGACAGACAGCCGAAGAAGAAGACGAACATGTGCGCGGCCATCGGTGGCACGCCGAGCTCGATGAGCGGCGGCGCGGCGAGCGTCGCCACGAGAAGATAGACGCCGGTCGTCGGCAGCCCCATGCCGAGAACGATGCAGATCAGCGCCACCGAGACGAGGAGAACGAGGACGCTGCCTTGCCCGACCTGGATCAGACCGAGCGTCAGCGCGAAGGCGAGCCCGGTGATGTTGAGGACGCCGATGACGAGACCGGCGACGGCACAGACGAGGATGATCTCGACCGAATCGCGACCCGTGGCGACGAGCGCGCCGGTGAAGCTCCGGAGCCCGAGGCGCTGCCCGCGATACCCGACCACAGCACCGAACGGCACCAGGATCAGCGCCGCGATCACCGCGGCGCGCTCGGCCGACATGTTGAGCGAGAACAGACCCGAGAACAGAAACACGAACGGCAGGAGAAAGAACCAGCCCGCCTTCATGATATGGCGCGCCTTCGGGAGGGCGGTCCGATCGAGGCCGCGGATCCGGTCGCGCGCCGCTTCTCCGTCGACCTGGACGAACACCGACCAATAGAAGAGGAGCGACGGCACGATCGCCGCGATCGCGACCTCGGTGTAGGGAAGCTGCAGGTTCTCCGCCATCAGGAAGGCGGCCGCGCCCATCACCGGCGGCATGAGCTGGCCGCCGGTCGACGACACCGCCTCGACCGCCCCTGCCGTCTCCGGCCGGTAGCCGGCGCGTTTCATCATCGGAATGGTGACGATCCCGGTCGACATGACATTCGAGACCGCGCTCCCCGAGATCGTCCCGAACAACGCCGAGGCGACCACCTCGACCTTGCCGGAGCCGCCGCGGAACCGGCCGAGGAGCGCGGCCGCGATGTCGGTGAAGAACTCCCCGCCGCCCGCGGCCTGCAGGACGCGGCCGAAGAAGATGAAGGCGATCACCGTCGTCGTCGCGATGATCAGGGGCGTGCCGAGGAGCGCGGCCGTGTCGAGCCCGAGATAGGATAGAAGCCGCCCGAACGGGATGACGCGCGTCTGCAATATGCCGGAGAGGAGCGGCCCGAGAAGCGCGTAGACGAAGAGCCCGAAAAAGACGAGGACCAGCGGCAGTCCCGTCGAGCGGCGTGCGCTGTCGATCACGAGCGCCATTACGACGAGGCTGACCGCCACCGCCTCCTCGCGGCGGAAGAACGCTTCGGCCTGGAGCACCGGATAGCGCCAGGCGAGGTAGCCGCAGGCGCATGCCGAAAGGATCGCGAGGCCGGTATCGATCCGCCGTCCCCACGCCGTGCGCGCCGCCCGCGCATAGCCGATGACGAGCGCGAGCCCGAGCATCACGCAGAGGAACTGCTCGGTGTAGATCGCCACACCGAGGAGGATCTGGAGATCGGTGCCCCAGAAGATCGCGGTGACCGTGAGGGCACCGGCGGCGATCGCGACCAGCGGGCCGCCGTTCTCGACCGGCACCAGCGGCGGCGGCGGCGCGGCCGCCGGCGGTGCCTCGCCCGAGGCGATCCTCACCGGTCGCGCCAGATACCCTGCGCCCGGTAGAATGCGATCGCGCCGGGATGGTAGGCGATGCCGGCATCGATCCCCATCTGCGCCGGGTCGAACTCGGCCCACAGCGGCCCGGTCGCCTTGAGATCGCCAGGATTGCGATAGAGCGCCTCGACCACGCGCGCGACCGTCGCGTCGGGCACCTTGGTCGAGGTGTAGAAGACGTAATCATACTGGACGAGGTTGACGGGCTCGATCACGCCGGTCTGGCCGGCGGACGGCTTGATCTCGACGAAGGAGGCGCGCGGCAGGCGCTTCTCGATCATCGCGCGCT
This sequence comes from Alphaproteobacteria bacterium, assembly GCA_016869145.1. Lineage (GTDB taxonomy): Bacteria > Pseudomonadota > Alphaproteobacteria > MPNO01 > VGEU01 > VGEU01. The sequence continues at coordinate 3,198 of VGEU01000004.1, forward strand.
TCTGCGGCGAGGCATCGAAGGACAGATAGCGGATGCCGCCGAGCGCCTGGTCCCATTCGCGGAGCGGGCCGGCGCCGAGTGCGCCGATCGAGGTCGCCGTGGTGCCGCCGCGGAAGAGATCGAACATGCGCGGAAACGCGGGCACCGGCACCTGCTGGACGTCGGCGATCGTGAGGCCGCCGTTCTCGAGGAAGGCGTCCATGATGACGCGGCCGAGCGGGTTGCCGGTGAAGCCGGTCGGCACCTGCTTGCCGCGGAGATCGGCGACCGAGCGGATCGGCGCGTCCTTCTGGACGAGGAGGCCCGCGACGAAGGGGAAGAGCCGCGCCGCAATGCGGAGCTCGGGGTTGGGCTTGCCCTCGAGGATGACCTGGCCGTCGCGGAGATAGACCGCCTCGACCACGTTGGCGATCGCGAACTCGAGCTCGCCCGCGTTCACCATCGGCGTGTATTGCGCGGCACCGGCCATCGGCTGCATGCGCATCTGGAATCCGGACTTCTCGGACACCACCTTTGCGATAGCGGTCGCGATCTGATTCGTGGCACCGGCCTGGGTGGTGCCGATACCGATGGTCTGGGACGCCGCGGGAAGACCCCAGGCGACCCCCACGGCGAGGGCCATCATGGTCGAAACTAGCTGTCGGCGAAGGGCCATGGCGTGCTCCGGGCTGGGTTTGAGCCGAACGCGATCTAGGTCTTAACCCTGTACCCGTCCACCGGCCACCGGCAAATTCCCGCGGGTGGTGGGAGCGGCGGAATTCTTGCGCTCCCCGGCAGCGAAATAGTGAGCATTTGTGTAGTATTGTCGCCCTTCGCCCGTATCGTCCTCGCAAGGCCCTCGCGTCCGCTCATGTCGAAGCAGTCGATCCGTCCCCGGTTTCTCCTCCACGCGCTCCAGGCGCTCGTCCTAGTCGCGACCGTCGGCTGCGCGCCAGTCACCGGCGGTGTCGTGCGCGAGACGGATTCGCGCGACATCTTCCTCGCCGGCTGGAACCACATCAACGAGCGCTATCTCGATCCGGTCAACCTGCGCACGGTCACGCTCGACGGGTTCAAGGAGCTCCTCAAGGACGATGCCGCGCTCGCGCTCGTCGCCGAGGAGAAGGCGATGCGCCTGATGCGGACGGGCTCGGTCGTCGCCGAGCTGCGCGCGCCCGGCGAGTGGGAGACGCAGGCCTGGGCCGACGCCGCGGCGCGCCTCCTCGAGGCCGTGCGCGAGACCTCGCCCGAGATCCGCGCGAAGGGGATCGAGGCGAACTACGAGCAGATCTTCCGCGGCTCGCTCGCCGGTCTCGACAAGTATTCGCGCTATGCCGGCCGCGAGCGCGCCAAGCAGTTCCGCGCCGCGCGCGAGGGTTTCGGTGGCATCGGCATCTCGATCCGCGTCGAGGACGCGACGACGACGGTGATCGCGGTGCATCCCAACACGCCCGCCTCGCGTGGCGGCCTGATGATCGATGACCGCATCACCCATGTCGACGGCGAGGCGCTCGAGAAGCTCGACCAGAACGACGTGATCCTCAGGCTCCGCGGCGCGGTCGACACGCCGGTCGCGCTGACCGTGCGGCGCGGTGCGGCTCAGATCAACGAGGTCCGGCTGGTGCGCGCGCACATCGTGCCGCCGACGGTGACGACGAGCATCGAGGGCGGCATTTTCTATATCAAGCTGTCCGGGTTCAACCAGGCGAGCGCGGCCAATCTCCGCCGCGAGATCCGCCGCATCGAACGCGAGGAGCCGCCGCTCCGCGGCATCATCCTCGATCTCCGCGGCAACCCGGGCGGGCTCCTCGACCAGGCGGTCGCGATCTCGAACATCTTCCTCAACCAGGGCCGCATCGTCTCGACGCGCGGCCGCCACCACGAGAGCTACCAGGTCTACGATGCGACGGCGAGCGCGCGGCTTGCCGGCGTGCCGATGATCGTGGTCGTCAACGGCCGGTCTGCGTCGGCATCGGAGATCGTCGCGGCGGCGCTCCGCGACGGCGGTCGCGCGATCGTCCTCGGCTCGTCCTCGTTCGGCAAGGGCACCGTGCAGACGATCCTGCCGATGCCGAACGGCGGCGAGATGAGCCTCACCTGGGCGCGGCTCCTCGCGCCGTCGGGATTTGCGTTGCAGGACCAGGGCGTCGTGCCGTCGGTCTGCACCAGCGGCGATGCCGAGCGGACCTCGGCGCTGATGGCGGCCGTGCGCGGCAGCGAGGAAGCGGCCGGCGAAGGCCTCATCCGCCATGTCCGCGTCGCCGCCGGCGGCAGCGACCGGCCTCTGAGCGGCACCGACCGGCGGGCGGCTTGCCCGCCCTCCAACGACGAGAAGCCGCTCGACGTGGAGCTCGCCCGCCATCTGTTCGCCTTCCCGGCGGTCTATGCGCGGACGCTCCACGCGAGCCGACCCTCGCTCGCCGAGCAGCTTCGTTAACCCGATCGTCCGCTCCGGTCGGCGAGGATCAGCGGGCGGAGATGGGATGCCGGGACGCCGGACTTGACAGGAGCCCGGCTCCCTCGCCTATGTTCCGCCCACCGAGAGCCGCCGTCCGCCCGCCGGAGACCCGCCCATGGCCAAGTCCAACGTCGTCGTCGTCAAGCTCGTGTCGAGCGCCAATACCGGCTTCTATTACGTGACCAAAAAGAACGCGCGCAGCACGACCGAGAAGCTCGAGTTCAAGAAATACGACCCCGTCGCGCGGAAGCACGTCGTGTTCAAGGAAGGCAAGATCAAGTAAGGAAGCCGACCCGCACCCGTTTCCGGGGCCTCGCCGATCGGATCGGGGCGGCCCTTTCGATTCTCGGGCCTCGCCCAGGCCTCGCCGCCGGCGTCAGCGGGTCGCTGCGATCGGGCGCGGCGCCTCGTCGGGCTCGTTCTCGATCCCGCGCATGACGCAGTTGCGGCCCGAGCGCTTGGCCTCGTAGAGCGCCGCATCGGCGCGCGAGATGAGATCCTCGAGCGAGACCATGCCCGCCGTCGCGCTCGCAACGCCGATCGAGACCGTGACCGAGACCGCGCCGGCGGGCGCACCGATCTTGATCGGCTCGGCCGCCACCGCGACGCGAAGCCGCTCCGCCGCGGCCGAGGCCGAGGCGAGCGGGGAATCGGGCATCAGGATCACGAACTCCTCGCCGCCATGGCGGACCGCGGAATCGAGCCCGCGAAGATTGGCGAGGATGCGCTCGGCGAGCGTCTTCAGGACCTCGTCGCCGGCGGCGTGACCGTGGGTGTCGTTGATGACCTTGAAGTGGTCGATATCGAGCGCGACGAGCGACAGCATCTTGCCGGCCTGGGCGAGGCGGCTCGACATCGCCTCGAAATGGGCGTCGAGATAGCGCCGGTTATAGAGCCCGGTCAGGCTGTCGGTGACGGCCGCGGCGACCGATTGCTGGAACTTGGCGCGGAGCCCGTCCTCGAACCGCTTGCGGCGCACCTGGGTCCGGCTCCGCGCGACGAGCTCGTCGCGATCGACCGGCTTCGGCAGGTAGTCGTTGACGCCGAGCTCGAGCGCGGTCACCAGCGTCCGGTCGTTGCCCTGATCGATCATCAGGAGGATCGGGATGTGACGCGTCTCCTCGTTCGAGCGGATCTGCGAGCAGAGGCGGAGCGCATCCTCGCCGCCGACGCGGTCGTCGACGAGGACGAGATGGGGATCGGACTTGCGCGCCTCGGCGAGCGCGGCAGTGGACGAGCTCACGTGGATGAGCTCGTGGCCGTGCTTGGCGAGCGTCTCGAGGATGCGTCCCGACCAACGGTTCTCATCCTGGGCGAGCACGATGCGCCCCGGCGCGTTGACGTCGATGCGGTCGTCGCCGGCCTCGGCGAACCGCAGCATCGTCGTCTCGCGCGCACGCCATTCGTCGGTCGCGCGCTTGAGCCGGACCAGCGACTTGATGCGCGCGAACAGCGCGATGTCGTTGACGGGTTGGGTCAGGAAATCATCGGCGCCGGCCTCGAGGCCCTGCACGCGGTCGCTCACCTCGCTCAGCGCGGTGACCATCACGACCGGCACATGCGCGGTGGCGGGATCGGCCTTGATTCGCCGGCACACATCGAAGCCGTCCATGCCCGGCATCATGACGTCGAGGAGCACGATGTCGGGCGAGCGCTCGGCGACGAGCGCGAGCGCGGTCGGGCCGTCGTTCGCGGTGATGACGTCATAGTACTCGATCAGGAGCTTCGCCTCGAGGAGGCGAACGTTCGCCGCGATATCGTCGACGACTAGGACACGTGCCGACATCGGCCTGTCACCCGAGAACCTTCTGGATCGTTTCGAGGAAGTTCGAAACCGAGATCGGCTTCGCGATATAGGCCTCGCACCCCCCATTCCTGATCTTTTCTTCGTCGCCCTTCATCGCGAACGCAGTGACCGCGATCACAGGGATCGATCTGAGCGTGGCGTCCTCCTTAATCCAGCGCGTCACCTCGAGGCCCGAGACCTCGGGGAGCTGGATGTCCATCAGGATCAGATCCGGCCGGTGCTCGCGGGCAATGGCGAGCGCCTCGCGTCCGTCCTTGGTCTGCAGCGTCTCATAGCCGTGAACCTCGAGCAGGTCGTGAAACAACTTCATGTTGAGCTCGTTGTCCTCGACGATCAGGATTTTCTTGGACATCGATCCTTCCGATCATTCGCGCCCGATGGGGATGACGGCCGCTCGAACCCGCGCAACACGTCGCCGGGGCACCCTTGCTTGCAGCCGTGCCCGGCGCGTCCCCGAGCAGGAGCCTCAACGAAGAAGGTTAAGTTTTGGTATGGAACTGGTGCGCTCCGGTATGAACACTAACATGCATCAAGGCCGGTCGCGGCGGGGAAAGGCGGACGTGCGCATCGGGATCGACATCGGCGGCACCAAGATCGAGGGGATCGCGCTCGGCGCGGACGGACACATCCTCGCCCGCCGGCGCATCGCCGCGCCGCGCCTGGTCTATGCCGAGACGCTGGCGGCCGTCGCGGGCCTGGTTGCAACGATCGAGGCCGAGACCGGGCAAACGGGAACCGTCGGCGTTGGCATCCCGGGTGCCATCGCCGAGGCGACCGGTCGGGTCAAGAACGCGAATTCGACCTGGCTGATCGGCGAGGCGCTCGAGGCCGATCTCGCGTCGGCGCTCGGGCGACCGGTCCGGCTCGAGAACGACGCCAACTGCTTCGCGCTCTCGGAGGCGACGGACGGCGCCGGGCGGGGCGCCGGCGTGGTGTTTGGCGCGATCCTCGGCACCGGGGTCGGCGGCGGCATCGTGATCGACGGAAAGCTCCTCGTCGGGCGGAATCGGATCGCCGGCGAATGGGGCCATAATCCCCTGCCCTGGCCGAACGACGACGAACGACCCGGTCCGCCTTGCTATTGCGGCCTCAGCGGCTGCATCGAGACCTTCCTGTCGGGGCCGGGTTTCGCCCGCGACGATGCGGCGCGCGGTGGCGCGGTGCGGACACCCGCGGCGATCGTCGCGGCCGCGGCGGCGGGCGAGGCCATCGCATCGGCGAGCCTCGCCCGCTACGAGGACCGGCTCGCGCGGGCTCTGGCGGCCGTGATCAACCTCCTCGATCCCGAGATCATCGTCCTCGGCGGCGGGCTGTCGCAGATCGCGCGGCTCTACGACACGGTTCCCGCGCTCCTGCCGCGTCACGTTTTCTCAGACCGCGTCACCACGAAGATCCTTCCGCCTGCCCATGGCGATACGAGCGGCGTGCGCGGTGCCGCATGGCTGTGGCCGGGCCGCTGAGCGTCGTCATTCCTCGACCCAGTCGCGCGTCTCGGCGTAGCGCGCGGCGAGGAAGTCGACGAACGCGCGCACCTTGGCCGACAGATGGCGGTTGTGCGGGTAGACCGCGTAGACCGCGGTGTCGAGATCGGACGGGCTCGCGCGATAGTCCGCCATCACGCGCATCAGGCGTCCGGTGCGGAGCTCCTCGCCCACCATCCAGAGCGGCAGGATCGACAATCCGAGCCCGCCCAGGACCGCCTCGTAGATCGCGTCGAAATTGTTGCTGACGAACGGCCCCTTGATCGCGATCTCCTCGATCCCGGCGCGGCCGGCGAAACGCCAGACCGATCCGATGGTGCGGAACTTGAAGGTGAGGCAATCGTGATCGGTGATGTCGGACGGGAGCGTCGGCGCCGGACGGCGCGCGAGATAGTCGGGGCTCGCGCAGAGAAGCCGCACATTGCCCGCGAGACGGCGCTCGATCAGGCTCGAATCGCGGAGCGCACCGACCCGCACCGCGACATCGACGCCCTCCTCGACCACGTCGACGAACGTATCGGTGAGCGTGAGATCGACCTCGACCTCGGGATAGAGGCGGAGGAACGCCGGCACGTGGCGCGCGATGTGGACCCGGCCGAACGAGATCGGCCCGTTGACGCGGAGCACGCCCCGCGGTGCGAGCGCGAGTGACGCGACCGCGTGGTCGGCCTCGTCGAGCTCGGCAAGGATGCGCTCGATGCGCGCGACATAGACCTGGCCCGCCTCGGTGAGCGCGAGGCGGCGGGTCGATCGGTTGATCAGCCGGACATCGAGCGTGTCCTCGAGCGCCGCGATCTGGCGCGTCACCGACGAGACCGATCGGTTCTCCGCCCGGGCGGCCGCCGAGAAGCTCCCGGCATGCGCCACGCGAATGAACAGCCGGAGCGATTCAAACCGGTCCATTTTTGCACCATGAGCAATAAATAATTGCCGCAATCATATATTATCGTCAGCCAGCGCAAAGCATAGTTTCCTCCAACAGCACGGCACCGCGCCGTGCCTTACCGGAGGAAAGACAATGAGCAACCGGCTGGAAGTCCCCGTCACCGAGCGCATGCCGATCCGGAACGATTGGATCGAGGTCGAGCATGCCGCGCACCAGGCCCGGGCCGAGGCGTTCGCCCAGCTGTTCAAGACGATGAGCAACCGGCTGGAAGCGCCCGTCTTGGAAGCCCCCGTGACCGAGCGCACGCTGATCCGGAACGATTGGATCCAGGCCGAGCGCATCGCGCGCCAGGCCCGCGCCGAGGCATTCGCCCAAATGATGCGGCGGCTCTTCGCCCGGCTCGCGCCGACCCCGAGCAAGGCGCGCGCGGAGCGTACGCCGCTGGTGCCGCGCTACATCTCGGGCGTCTTGTGAGCGCGGGAAAGCCTTGAGCGCGGGAAAGCCTACTGGGCGGTGCAGACCGGCCGCTTGTAGTACTCGATCTCGCGGAGACGGGCGCGCACGGAGAACTCGGCGAAGCGGATGACGAAATCATCCGCGACGCCGTTGTCGTAGAGGCGGAGCCCGATCTCGTGGTAGGGTTGCGCGTCGCTGGAACCGATCGGAAAGAAGGCCATCTGCACAGACCAGGAGCGGCGGTCGGCGAGCGTCGCCTGGGCGCCGGTCGTCGCCTTGGACGGCGCGATCGCCGGTCCGATGACGGCGTTGATCTCGAACGCGCCGTCCTCGCTCAATCCGTCGAACACCGGACGGGCGATGATCGTCGGCGCCTTCTCGGTCAGCTTGAGGAGGAGCTCGGTGTGGGCGATCGGGAACATCGTGCCGCGCGGCAGGTCGATCCGCTTCGCCTCGGGCTGCTCGAAGACCGCGATGCCCTTCTTGCCGTCGGCGAGACGGGCCATGCCCTCGATCGCCTCGATCACCTGGTCGTCGGTCAAATTGCGGACGTTGAAATGGTACTCGGTGCCGTTGCGCGATTCCCACGTCGTCACGTTCGAGGTGATGCGCCCGGCGCTCCCGGTCGTGTAGGCGACGTCGAGCGCGAACTGGTGATTGAACACCCAGCCGTCACAGTCTTCGGTCCAGTCGGCGTGCATCTCGCCCGAGACGGTCGCGATGCCGCTGCCCTGGCGCGCCGACATCATGGTGAGGGCATAGAGCGCCTGATGCGGCACGAACTCGGTCGCGCGGCCCGGCGCCGGGATCGCGCCCGCGACGAGGCCGGTCAGCAGTCCGGCGAGGAGAAATTGGCGCACCGTGAGGTCCTTGATCGCAGCATGGCGGCGGGCGCGCGGCGCGGATCGCCGCGACCGCATCCGGAATATGTGGTGGCGGGCGGCGGCGATCCAGGCGGTGCGACCGGGCAATCCGTGCCCGTCGGCCGTGGCAGCGCTTGCCCGCCGGCAATATCTGCCCAATGGCGGCGGCGCGCAACGTGTTGATTCGGCATCGGCCGGTCCTGGCACGCGGCTTGCGATGAATTTCGGGACGACGTCCCCGTAGTGCTGGCCGGAGTTGGTTGATGGCCCCGCCGATGCCCGAGTTCACGACCACCGATCCCGAGATCGCCGATGCGCTCGGGCTGATCGCGACCGAGCTCGCGCGCACGCTTCCCGACGAGGCCGAGCCCGGACGCGCCGCGCTCCTCGAGCGCGCGCTCGCCTATGCCGCGGCCGCCGAACGGCGGATCGCCGATCAGGAGCGGCGGATCGCCTTTCTCGAGGGCCTCTCGACCACCGACGAGTTGACCGGGCTCCTCAACCGGCGCGGCTTCATCCAACAGCTCAAGCGCGTCCTCGCCGGCGCGCGCCGCTACGGCGAGACGGGGCTTCTCATCTATTGCGACCTCGACAACCTGAAGCGCGTCAACGATCGCTGGGGCCATGCCGCCGGCGATGCGCTGATCAAGCGCGCCGCCACGACGCTCGCCTCCTCCGTCCGCGAGAGCGACATCGTCGGCCGGCTCGGCGGCGACGAGTTCGGCGTGATCCTGATCCAGACCAGCCGCCGCGACGGCGCCAAACGGGCCCGCACGCTGCAATGGCTGCTCGAGCGCACCTCGATCGGCGTCGAGGGCGTCGAGGTCCTGCTCAAGGCGAGCCTCGGCTACGAGGCCTGCGGGCCCGAGGACGGGGTCGAGGGCCTGATCGCGCGCGCCGACATGGCGATGTACGAGATCAAGCGGCGCCGCCGCGCCGCCGCCGAGAAGGCGATGGCGCGGACCGCGGCGGAATAGAGTAGTTCAGCGTCGCGCCAGCGCCGGCCCGGTTGCGGGCACGGTCGGGAAGTAGGTCGCATCGAAGGCGGCGTGCTCGTCCGCGGCCGGCCGGCCGTCGGCATCCCGATAGCCCACGATTTCGGGTCCCTGCTCCCAGTCCTTGGCGAGCGCGAGGAGCCTGTTCCCTTCGCCCTCGAGATAGTCGCGGCAGACCGGCGCCATCACGGCGAGACGGAACAGCGAGCAATCCCGCTCGGATGCCGCCGAGATCGCCTGATCGGGGAGGCTCTTTCCCGTCGAGACGATCGACATGCCCGACAGCGTCACGACGGTGAGCGCCGCGGCGGGCGGGAGAAGACAGCCGCCGAGGAGAAGCGGCAAGGCGACGATCGTCCAGCGGTTCAGGCCGTTCAGCCCTTTTTTTCCGGTGCCGGCGCGAGCCGGATATGGAGTTCCTCGAGACGGTCGGCCGGCACCGTCGCGGGCGCCTGCATCATCAGGTCCTGCGCCTGCTGGTTCATCGGGAACATGGTGATCTCGCGGATATTGGCCTCGTCGGCGATCAGCATGACGATGCGGTCGATCCCGGGTGCCGAGCCGCCATGCGGCGGGGCGCCGAATTTGAGCGCGCTCAGCATGCCGCCGAAGCGGCTCTCGACCTCGTCCTTGCCGTAGCCGGCGATCGCGAAGGCCTTGTACATGATATCGGGGCGATGGTTGCGGATCGCGCCCGACGACAACTCGACGCCATTGCAGACGATGTCGTACTGGAATGCCTTGATGGTCAGCGGATCCTGTTTCTCGAGTGCGTCGAGCCCGCCCTGCGGCATCGAGAAAGGGTTGTGGCTGAATTCGATCTTGCCGGTCTTGTCGTCGCGCTCGTACATCGGGAAGTCGGTGATCCAGCAGAACTTAAACGGCGTCCGGTCGATCAGCCCGAGCTCGTCGCCGAGGCGGTTCCGCGCGAGGCCGGCGAACTTGCGCGCGCGGCCCGGCTGGTCGCAGGCGAAGAACACGGCATCGCCCTCGCCGGCGCCCGTGATCGCCTTGAGCCGGGCAATGCGCCCGGCGTCGAGGAAGCGCGCGATCGGCCCCTTCGCCTCGCCGCCCTCGAAGGTGATATAGCCGAGCCCGCCCGCGCCCTCGGCCTTCGCCCAGTCCTGCAGCTTGTCGAAGAAGCTCCGCGGCCGCGATGCGGCGCCAGGCGCGGGGATCGCGACGACGATCGCACCCTTCGGGATCTGGTTAGCGAAGGTCTTGAACTCGGTGCCCTGCCACACCTCGGAGACGTCGGCGAGCAGGATCGGGTTGCGGAGATCGGGCTTGTCGGAGCCGTATTTCGCCATCGCCTCGTCGAACGGGATGCGCGGGAAGGGGAGCGGCGTCACCGGACGGCCGCCGCCGAACTCGACGAACACGCCGTGCAGCACCGGCTCGATCGCCGCGAACACATCGTCCTGCGTCACATACGACATCTCGAAATCGAGCTGGTAGAACTCGCCCGGCGATCGGTCGGCGCGCGCGTCCTCGTCGCGGAAGCAGGGCGCGATCTGGAAATAGCGATCGAAGCCCGCGATCATGATGAGCTGCTTGAACTGCTGCGGCGCCTGCGGCAGGGCGTAGAAATGGCCGGGATGGAGACGGCTCGGCACCAGGAAGTCGCGCGCGCCCTCGGGCGAGGTCGCGGTCAGGATCGGCGTCTGGAACTCGGTGAAACCCTGCTCGATCATGCGCCGGCGGATCGAGGCGATGACCTGCGAGCGCAACAGGATCTTGCGGTGGACCTTCTCGCGCCGGAGATCGAGGAAGCGGTAGCGAAGCCGGACCTCCTCGCCATAGTCGCGGTCGCTGTTGACCTCGAGCGGCAGCGGCTCGGCGGTCGATTCGATGCGGAAGTCGGCGATCGCGACCTCGACCGCGCCGGTCGGAAGCTGCGGATTGACGGTGTCGGCCGAGCGCGGAACGACCTTGCCCGTGACGATGACGACGAACTCGAGGCGGGCCTTCTCGACCTCGGGGAAGACCGCGCTCGAGGTGTCGACGACGCACTGGGTGAGGCCGTGATGGTCGCGGAGATCGAGGAACAAAAGGTGACCATGATCGCGCTTGCGGTGCACCCATCCCGACAGGCGGACGGTCTTTCCGGCATCGGACGGGCGCAACGCGCCGCAGGTGTGGGTGCGATAGGCATGCATCGGTAGGCCTCGGCGGAAAACGGCGCGGCGACGGCCGCGAGAAGCACACGGAACGCCTTGTTCTGTCAAGTTTTTCGGGTCGCGGCGAGGGTCCAGGCGAAGGGCCTGACGGGCGCCCGGGCGTCCCTTTGCCACCCCCCTGATTCTGTGTATAGCATGCGTCATGAATCTGATCACGGAAAGCGAACCCCTCGCCGCCTTCGCCAAGAGGGCCGCGAAGGCCGAGTTCATCACCGTCGATACCGAGTTCCTGCGCGACAAGACCTACTGGCCGAAACTGTGCCTGATCCAGATCGCGACGCCCGAGGAGGCGGTCGCCGTCGATACGCTCGCGCCCGACGTCGATCTCGGCCCCGTGCTCAAGCTCCTCCTCGCGCCGAAGCCGCTCAAGGTCTTCCACGCCGCGCGCCAGGACATCGAGATCTTCCATCGCCTGTCGGGCAAGGTGCCGGCCCCCCTGTTCGACACCCAGATCGCGGCGATGGTGTGCGGGTTCGGCGAGGCCGTTTCCTACGAGAGCCTCGCCTCGCGGCTCGCCAAGGCGCGCATCGACAAGACGATGCGCTTCACCGACTGGGCGCGGCGCCCGCTCACCAAGAAGCAGCTCGACTACGCCATCGCCGACGTCACCCATCTCCGCCTCGTCTACCAGAAACTCTCCGACCGGCTCGAGAAGAGCGGGCGAACCGAGTGGGTCGCCGAGGAGCTCGCGAAGCTCACCGACCCCGAGACCTACACCATCGATCCGCAGGAATCCTGGCGCCGCATCCGCTCCAAGGGCTCGAAGCCGCGCTATCTCGCCGTGCTGCGCGGGCTCGCCGCCTGGCGCGAGCGCGAGGCGCAGCGCCGCGACATCCCGCGGAGCCGGGTCATGCGCGACGAGACGATCGCCGAGATCGCCGCGCACGCGCCGACCACGCTCGAGGAGCTCGCCGCGCTCCGGAGCGCGACCGGCGAGCACACGCGCGGGCGCGTCGCGTCCGAGATCATCGCGATCGTCAACGAGGCGCTCAATCTTCCCGAGGATGCGTTGCCGCGGGTTCCCTCGCGCGAGGAGAACCTCCCCAATGCCGGGCCGTCGATCGAGCTCATGAAGGTGCTGCTCAAGCTCAAATGCGAGATGCACGGCGTCGCGCAGAAGCTGGTCGCGACGAGCGACGACATCGAGGCGCTGGCACGCGACGACGAGGCCGACGTGCCGGCGCTCCACGGTTGGCGACGCGAGCTGTTCGGCGAGGACGCGCTCGCGCTCAAGCATGGCCGCATCGCGCTCACCACCAACGGCATGCGCCTCAAGGTCGTGCCCATTGAGCGCTGACGCGCCGGGCCGGACCGCGCTCGCGATCCGGCACGTCGCCTTCGAGGACTTGGGCCTCCTCGAACCGCTCCTCGCCGCGCGCGGCCTCACAGTGCGCTATGTCGAGGCGGGCGTCGACGACCTCGCGGCGATCGATCCCCTGGAGCCTCGGCTGATCGTGATCCTGGGCGGGCCGATCGGCGTCTACGAGGCGGGCGATTATCCCTGGATCGGCGATGAGATCCGCCTCGTCGCCCGCCGGCTCGGCGCCGACCGGCCGACGCTCGGCCTCTGCCTCGGCGCGCAGATGATGGCGGCAGCACTCGGTGCGCGCGTCTATCCGATGGGCGTCAAGGAAATCGGCTGGTCGCCGCTCAACCTGACCGCGGCGGGACGCCAATCCGCGCTCGCGCCGCTCGATGGCGCCGAGACCGCCGTTCTCCATTGGCACGGCGACACGTTCGACCTCCCCGCCGGCGCGACGTGCCTCGCCTCGACCGCGATCTGCGCCAACCAGGCGTTCGCCTGGGGAAGCCGGGCGCTCGCGCTCCAGTTCCATCCCGAGGTGACGGCCGAGGGCGTCGAGCGCTGGCTGATCGGTCACACGCTCGAGATCGCGACCGCGCCGGGCGTCTCGGTCGCCGGGCTTCGCGCCGACACGCAACGCTGGGCGCCGGTCTGTCTTCGCCAGGGTGCGGCCGCATTCGGCACCTGGCTCGACCGCGTGCTCCGCGCGCCCACGTGACCAACCGCCCGCGCGCAATCGAACGGCCCGGCGATGGGCGTCGCCGCGGTGGCCGGCGCGCGATCCTCGCGATCGCCCTCCTCCTCGCCGTCGTCGGGATCGGCACGGCGGTCTGGGCCCTCCTCGATGGCCGCCGTCTGACCGCGCCCGAGACACTCGGCCCGCCGATCCGGATCACGACACCGGCGGGCGATCGCGTGTTCCTCCTGACCGGGCAGTGGGTGACCTGGCACGAGCGCGCGGGCTCGGGCCGCACGTCCGCCATCGTCCGCACGATCACCGATCTCCACGTCGAACTGTGGGCGTTCGATGCCGCGAGCGCGGCGACCCTGTGGCGGCGCCGGATCGAGACCCAGCGCGACGGGTCCAAGCGCGGCGACGGGGCGGCGATCGAGGCGACCAATCCTCCGCTCGCCGGCAAGCTGTCGCGCGAGACCCATTTCTATGCCTTCGACGGCGACGGGCTCCGCATCACCGCGACCGATGCACGGATGTGGCGGATCGATCCGAAGACGCTCGCCGCCCGCCCGGCCCGCGGCGGAGCGCTCGTGCCGTTCCGCGCCGACGGCGACGAGGTGCCGCCCGCCTACCACACCCCGAACGCGAGCTACACCTTCCAGGCGCGCGGTCTCGATCTCGGTCGCCACTGGCTCGGCGTCCTGACGGACGACGAAGCGGCCCGGCTGAGCGCCCCGCCGGCCGGCGCGACGCGGATCGCCGAGATGGGCCCGGCGCCGCTCGCCGCGTTCTCGTCGCCGGGGCGATACCGGCTGTGGTCGGCGCGCGTCGACCATGTCTCCGCCGCGCCGCCGGACTGGCCGCGCCACTTGCCCGACAACTGGGGAACGAGGGCCCGCTTCTCCGCCTTCGCGCCCTTGCCGGCGAGCCCGGAGTTCCTCCAGGCGGGCCTGTTCGGCCGCTATGTCGTGAACGGCGCGCGGCCGATCTGGCTCCGCGATCCCGACAGCGTGCTCGTCCTCCACCGCGACAAGCTCGGCGAGGAGGGCAAGCTCAGGCTCACCCGCGTCGCCGGGCCGGAGGGACGCGTCGTGTGGGACGCGGCCCTGCCGCTCTCAGTTCTCCAGGCGGTGATGCCGGGTACGAAGACGATCGTGCTCTATGGGCGGCTTTTCCAGCCCCAGACCGGCGCGGCCCGGCGCGATCCGATGCACACCGCACGCGAGGTTCTGGTCGTCGTCGATCTCGTCTCGGGCGCCGTCCACACCCACGACCAGAGCGCGGCGGCCGAACGCATGCGGTGACGCGCGGGTCCAGGCCGAGAGGGATCGGGAAATTCGTCTGTACACGGATTATTTTTCCGGCTAGCGTCAGCCCCGCCACCATGATCGGAGCGCGCGATGACGATAGAGGATCGGCCACGGGTTCTCGTGCTCGGCGGCGGCTATGCCGGGCTGACCGCCGCCGCGCGCCTCGGCGAGAGCGCGACCGGCTCGGTGACGCTCGTCGATCTCAAGGACGAGTTCGTCGAGCGCATCCGGCTGCACGAGGTGGCCGCCGGCGCGACGCCGCGTGCGCTGCCCTATGCCCCGTTCCTCGCCCTGCGCGGCGTCGGATTCGAGCAGGCGAAGATCGCGATCCTCGATCCCGCCGCGCGCCTCGTCACGATCGACCGCCCGGACGGGACGCGTGCGGCGCTCGGCTATGACGTCCTCGTCTATGCGCTTGGCAGCCGGACCGATCCCGGCGCCGTGCCCGGCGCCGCCCAATATGCGCACCGCCTCGACACGCTCGCCGAGGCGCGCGCGATCTGCCGGCGTCTCGCCGCCGGACCGCGCGGCACGCGCATCGTCATCGCCGGCGGCGGGCTCACCGCGATCGAGGCGGCGGCGGAGGTCGCGGAACGCTGGCCCGACCACGCGGTGACGATCGCGGTCGGCGAGACGTTCGGCCCCGCCAGCACGCCGGGCGCGCTGTCGCCGGCGGCCATCGCCCATGTCGAGGCATGCTTCGCCCGCCTCGGCGTCCGCATCGTGCGGGCCCGCATCACGCGGCTTGCGCCGGATGCGGCGACGATCACGACCGGGGAGTCCCTCCCGTTCGACCTCGCGGTCTGGGCGGCGGGTTTCGGCGTGCCGTCGCTCGCGCGCGAGGCCGGCATCGCGGTCAACGCGCGCGGCCTCGTCGTCACCGACCATGCGCTCCGCTCGGTGAGCCATCCCGACATCATCGCGATCGGCGATGCGGCCGAGGTGCGGACCGAGCCCGGCGGGCCGGCGCGGATGAGCTGCGCGGTCGGACGCCCGATGGGTGCGCACGGTGCGACGACGGTCGGCGCCGTCGCGACCGGTGCCATCCCGGCGCCGTTCGCCTTCGGCTACAGCTTCCGTTGCGTGAGCCTCGGGCGCGCGGACGGGTTGATCCAGTTCGTCGACGAAACCGATCGGCCGCTCGACAGCGTGTGGACGGGCGCCCGCGGCGCGCGGTGGAAGGAATATGTCTGCCGGCGCACGCTCAACGGGATCGGGCTCGATCCCGAGCTCGGCCCGCCGCCCGACACGCCGCCGCCCCGCCCCGAACGGCGGCCGGCCTGATCGCCTCAGGCCGCGCCGCGTGCGATGCCGAGGCGCGGCATGATCTCGCGCGCGAAGGTCTCGAGCCCCTCGCGCATCGGATGGAAGTGGATCATGAAGATCTCGACACCCGCCGCCTCTAGGACGCGCATGCGATCGGCGATCATGTCGGGCGTGCCGACCAGTCCGGGACCGAGCGCCCTCGCCGCGACCATCGAGACCGGGTCGCGTTTGCCGTAGGCCTCGAGTGCCTCCGCCTCGCGCTCGGCGGCGGCGAGGCTCTCCGCGCAGATCACGTGCGCGCTGATGCCGAAGCCGAGCGCGCGCCCATAGGACGCCGCGCGCGCCTTCATGTCCGCGACATCGCGCGCGATGGTCTCGAGGTTCTGCATCGCGAAGCCGTAATAGGGCTCGTAGGTGACGAACCAGACATCGGCGGTGCGTGCGACGACGTCGCGCCCGAGCGGGCTCCGGCTCGCGGCGTAGATCGGTGGATAGGGCTCGCGCACCGACTTGATCGGCAGGCTCGCGCCGCGGGCGCGGTAGAACTCGCCGTCGAGCGTGTAGCTCTCGCTCGTCCACAACCCCTTGATGACCTGGATGTACTCGTCCATGCGCCGGTAGCGGCCGTCCTCGGCATCGAGCGTCGCGCCGTTGCCGAACAGCTCGAACTCCTCCTTGTACCAGCCGTTGACGATGTTGAGCGCGAGACGCCCGGCGCTCACGCGGTCGAGCGCGGCGCCCATCTTCGCGATCATCTGCGGATGCACGATGCCGGGATGGATCGCGACCATGAGCTCGATCGCGCGCGTCTCGCGCGCGAGCGCGGCGCCGACGATCCAGGCTTCGAGATCGGGACCGAGCAGCCGCTCGGCGATCAGCGTCGTCTCGAAGCCGATCGCCTCGGCGCGACGCACGATGTCGATCGCGAAGCGGAACGAGGGATCCTCGGTGCGCGGACCGCCGCGCGTCTTGAGCTGCGCGATCGCCGCGTCCATCTCCGGCTCGGCCCGGATCGTGTGGGGGAGCGGGGTCCAGATTCCAAGTTTCATGACGGGTCTCCGCTGCAGGGCCGTCGCGCCGCTCACCAGGACAACAGGCCGCCATTGATGTGGACGAGCTGGCCGGTCATGTAGCCGGACCGATCGTCGAGCAGAAAATCGACCACCGCGGCGACCTCCTCGGGTCGGCCGAGGCGGCCGAGCGGGATGCGTGCGGTATGGAGGGCGACCGTGGCGTCGTACTCGGCGACCGTGCGCCCGTCCTTGAGGAGATTGGTGTCGATCGGCCCCGGCCCGACGGCGTTGACGCGGATGCCGTGCGGCGCGAACTCGAGCGCGAGCGACTTGGTCAGAGAATAGATGGCGGCCTTGGCGGCCGCATAGGACGCGAAATTGGCGATCCCCATGACGGCGAAATCGGACGACATGTTGACGATCGCGCCGCGGCGCGCCTTCACCATGTCGCCGATCACCGCCTGGGTGCAGAGGAACGTGCCCTTGACGTGGATGTCGATCATGTCGTCCCAGTCGTCCTCGGAGATGCGCTCGGCCGGCATGCGCCGGCTGATCCCGGCGCAGTTGAAGGCGGCCGAGACCGGCCCCATCTCGCGCGCCACGGTCTCCTTCATGGCGCGGATCGCGGCCGCGTCGCGGACATCGAGCGCGAACGCGCGCGCGCGACCGCCGGCGGAGGCGATCTCCTTGACGGTCGCCGCGACAGCGTCGCCGTTGCGGTCGACGGCGATCACGGGCATACGCCGGGCGAGGCGGAGCGCCGCCGCGCGGCCCATGCCGCTCGCTGCACCCGTCACCAGGACGGCGCCGTCCGGCGGAGCCTTGGCGCTCATATCATCCCCCGGCCGCCATTGACGCGAATGTCCTGCGCGCTGACGAAACTCGACTCCTCGCCGAGGAGGAACATGACGGTCTCGACCATATCGTCGACATGGCCGATCCGCCCGAGCGGAATGTCGGCGGCGCGGGCAAACATCTCGTTCTCGGACATGTTGCCGCGCGGCTGCGGCGTGTCGGTGATGCCGGGCGAGACCATGTTGACCCGTATCTGGTCGACGGCGGATTCGACCGCGAGCGAGCGTGCGAGACCGAGAATCCCGCCTTTGCTCGCGGCGTAGTGGGCGCCGGCGACCGTGCCGTTGCGCGCGATGCTCGAGGAGAACAGCACGATCGAGCCGCGACGCGCGCGGCGCATCGCCGGTAGCACGGCCTGGCAGCACAGGAACGTGCCCTTGAGGTTGACGTCGAGATGGGCATCCCACGTCGCCTCGTCGAGCTCGAGGAACGGCATGGCCTTGAACACGGCCGCGCAACAGACGAGGCCGTCGATCGCGCCGTGGCGGTCGAGCACGGCCGCAACCGCGGACACGATCGCGCCGCGGTCGCGCACATCGAGCGCGGTGAACGAGAGCCCGCGCGCCGAGACGCTGCGGAGCCCGCCCTCGGCGGTGTCCCACGCCGCGACGGGCCGTCCGTCGGCGAGGAGCCGGTGGGCGAGCGCAAGCCCGATCCCGCTTCCCGCGCCGGTCACGATGACCGGGCCGCGGCCATATTGTTCGGGCATGGTGTCCGTCTTCTCTTTGGTGGCGCCGCGCGGAGAGCGTGGCACCGCGGGCGGGAATTATCAACCGGCGGCTGGCCGAGGCAGCGTCATGGGCAGCATGGACACGCGACACGGCGATGGACGAAGACCGTCCGATCGGTCCCCGGAACCGGAACGGCGCGAAAGCCCGCCGCGCCCGGATCGGCGAGGAAGGCGGCGAGCGTCGCCTCGTTGCGGAAGTCATGGAGACGGCCGACCCACGCAGCGTGGACGACGAGGTCGGGGTCGACGGCGGCGAGGAACGCGGCGAAGGGCCGCCGGCCCTTGTCGATCAGGATCGCGTCCCCCGTCGCGCCGGGCAGATAGGCGCGCAGTCCGAGGCCGTCGGCGAGGAGTGTATAGGGACCCGCGAGCCCGAGAGCGCCGATCGCTGCGATTGTCGCCCGGGTCGCGAGCGGCTTGGCCTCGGCGGGTGACCGTCGCTCGAGATGGCTCGTGAACGGCGCCGGCGTCGCGGCGAGAAGGGCGAGCGCGACCAGGGCCGCGACCCCCGGCGACCAGCCCGCCCCGAGCCGGAGCGCGCCGATTGCAGTCCCGAGGAGCGCGAGCGCGGCGATGAAGCCGACGAAGAGATAATGCTGGTGCGGATAGAGAAGGATCGCGGCGATGATGCCGGGCGAGACGACGACCGCGAGCCGCGCCGCGAGCGGCCGCGCGAGCCGGATGAACGCCACGCGCCGGCGCATCAACGCGGCGGCGACGATGGCGAGAATCGTGATGCCGATGGCGGCCGCCTCGATCCGCGCGCCATGCTCGATCGTTGCGGGCACCAGGAGCGGCGGATGGGCGAGAAAACGCACCGCCTCGCGTGGCAGCATCGCGAGATTATGCGCGACATGGTCGACCACGACCGAGGGTGCGACCAGCGGCCAGCGCCACCACGGCGCGCCCGGACCGAACACCGCCCCGACGACGTCGCCGAACTCGACCAGCGGATCGAAGCCGAAGCCCCGGAGCGTCGCGATCGTCGCACGAACCGGCAACCGGCCGGCATCGGGCGCGGCCGCGACGCCATAGCGTGGCGCGAAGGCAGCGGGCGCCGCGGCGACGAGGGCGAGGACGACGAGGAGCGCCGCGGCGAGCCTCGCCGGTCGACGCCCGACGACGGCCGCGAGCGCCATCGCGAGGACAGCGAGGACCAGGACGGCCGGTACCAGGAGATAGTGGGGGCGCGGATGGATCAGGACCGCGACCGCGAGCCCGGGCGCGGCGAGGATCGCGAGCTTCGCGATGTCGACGCCGAAGCACTCCAGCATCGCGGCGTGGTGGCGGACGAAGGCCCACCCGATCGCCGCGACGCACAGAACGGAGAGAACCGCCGCCTCGATCGTCATCGCCGTGCGGGAGGCGCCCGGCAGCATGATCGGCGGGTGGACGAAGATCGAGGCGAGTGCGAGCGGCGCGCGGACGGCGTTGTCGGCGAGATGGCGAAGAAAGGCCGCCGGATCCGAAGCCGACCACGCCCACCACCGCGCCGCGCCGGGAAAGAGTGCGGCGATGATCTCCTCGTGGTCGGTGAACGGATCGTCGGGCGCACCGGTCCAGCGTACCCAGTTGAGCGCCACGTGCTGGCTCATCGCGACATGCATCCGCCCGATCGGGTCGGCGACCGGATGAACGCCGAGCGCGACGACGGTTGCGAACGCCGCGAGGACCGCGAGCGAAGCGAGAAGAGCGCGCGGGCGCCGGTCCCGCCGCGCGAGGAAGACCGCGACCGCGACGGCGGCGAGGACGGCGATCACCATCTCGGTCCGGACATAGCTCGCGACCAGCGCGACCGCCGCGATCGCGACGAAGCCTGCCGCCCGCCCGCGGACGAGCCGCGCGAGGACGAGTCCAGCCAGGACCAGCGCGGCCAAAAACAGGGTGATCCGCGGCGCGAGCTCGATCTGGCGGATCGAGACCAGGAGGATGAACGCCGGCACCGCGACGGCGATGACCGCGCGCGGCCCGGCGATGAGGGCGGCATAGCCACCGAGGCAGAGAACGGCGAGAAGGCCCGTCAGGCGCCAGGCCCAGTCGAAGGCCGCGATCGGGCCGCCGAGGAGCGCTGCGAGGAGATTGTAATAGGCCGAGTAGAGCGCGCCGTCCCACGCGACGTCGGCGAGCGACTGCACCGGCCAGCCGAGGCCGCGGGCGAGGTAGACCGTCTCGTCCCAGAGCTCGATGTCGACCGCATCGGCAAAGCCCGCATGGACGCGCGCCCAGGCGAGGATGGCGGCCGCGATGAGAGCGAGCGCGATCGCCGCCGTCGTCGCGCCGCGCCCGTTCATCGCGACGGCGCGGCGAGATGCGGCCGCAAATAATCGAGCATGCGGCGCGTCGCGACCGCGGCACCGTCGTCGTTCAGGTGGTAGACGAGATCGAAGAACTGATCCGGCCCCTGCATGAACGCCTCGGGCGTCCCGAGCACCGGCACGCCGCGGCTCGCATAGAACGCGACCACGGCGTCGAAGAAGCGCTTCTCCGGCTCGCTGAAATAGACGTCGAACCGGAGATAGTTGGGATAGGAGACGAGGAGACGGACGCGGTTCTCCTTGGCCCAGGCCGCGAAGCCCCGGATGCGATCCCAGGCCGGATCGTCCGGGTCGTGGAGGGCCCAGTGCTGCACGGGCCGGAGCTGGCGGAGAAACGTCCTGACGCGCGGCGTCACCGTGTCGCGCCGGTTGTTGGTCTCGTCGCCATGCGCGTTGAGCGTCTTCGCATCATAGTATTGCAGCACGATGCGCTCGGGCACGATCCGGGCCCGCACGCCTTGCGCGAGCCGCCGGAGCGGCACCGCGAAGAACAGCCGCACGCGTTCCACGACCCCGAGATGGGCGAGATAGCCGGGCTCGCGCGCGAGCACCTAATCGATGAAGTCCTCTCGGAACCGGCCGCGCTCGAGGAGCGTGATGTATTCGGGCGTGAACAGGACCGTATCGCCGGGCTTGGCGACCCGCATGCCGGTCCGGACCATGTAGTCGAGCCCGAGGAGCGCCGAGATGCCGAAATTGACCGTGCGCATCCCGGTCTCGCGCTCGATGGTCTCGGCGCGGAGCCCGAACAGCCCGCTCGAACCCGACAGGATCACGAGCCGCGGCCCCGGCGTCGCGTCCGCGATGGCGTGTTTCCGCGCGATGATTTCGGCGTGCCAGCGCGAATGCTCGGTCGGCACGCCGAGCTGGAACAGGACGGCGCCGACCCACAACGCGGCCGCGACGAGAAGCCCGATAATGGCGCCGACGACGAAGCGCATCGCCGTTCAGAACTGGAAATAGATGAACTCGGCGCGCAGCACCGCGAACACAGTCTGCCCGGCGACGAATAGGACGATCCCGGTCACGACGCCCCAGCCGAGCGTCGGCGCCCACGGCACGCGAAAGAGCGGCCGGTTGCTGTCGGCGCGGAAGTCGAGAAGCGGGGTCGCGCGCGCAAGGATCTCCTGGCTGTTGGGCGCGAACCACGCGACGAGAAAGAGTGCGGCCACAAGATAGACGCCGTCGATGCTCCGCCAGTAGAGCATCCGGTCGGACTGCACCTCGATCCCGAGACTGCCGAGCACGGGCAAGATCGGGCGGAGCGCGTCGTAGTAGTTGGGATAGAGCGTGATGCCATTGGCGCCGGCCATCGCCTTCCAGATCAGCCATGTCGCCTCGAGGGATTCCGAGCGGAACATCACGAGCGACACGGCGAAGAAGACGAAGAACGACACGCAACAGAGCGCGCGGCGGGCGGGGCCGGCCGCATCGCGGCGCTCGGACGAGGAGCCCGTGACGAGCCGCCAGCCGTGGTTGACAGCGAGAAAGACGCCCATCGCGACGCCGAACAGGAGATAGGTCCAGCCCGCGCCGTGCCAGAACCCGGCGATCGCCATGGTGATCACGAGCGCCGCCGCCTAGTGCGGAAAGCCGTACTGCGCGCCGCCGAGCCGCACATAGATGTAATCGCGGAGGAACCGCGACAGCGTGACATGCATCCGCCGCCAGAAATCGATGAAGCTCACCGACTTGTAGGGCGAATTGAAGTTCATCGGCAGCTTCACGCCGAACAGGCGCGCGAGCCCGACGGCCATGTCCGTGTAGCCCGAGAAGTCGAAATAGAGCTGGAAGGTGAAGGCGAAGGCGGCGAGCCAGGCCTCGACCAGGGTCACCGCGCCGCCGGCGGCCGCGCCGGCGAAGACCGGATCGGCATACCAGGCGAGCGCGTCGACGATCACCACCTTCTTGAACATGCCGATCGCGAACATCGTGAGCCCGGGCGCGAGATTGGCGATATCGAAGCGGAACACCTGGTCGCGATCGAACTGCGGCAGGATCTCGTGGTGATGGACGATCGGGCCGGCAATGAGCTGCGGGAAGAAGAGGACGAAGAGCGCGTAGCGCGCGAAGCCGTACTCGGCCGCCCGCCCCTCGTGGACGTCGACGAGATAGGCGATCTGCTGGAACGTGAAGAACGAGATGCCGAGCGGCAGGATCACGGCGTCCCACACGAAGCGCATCCCGGTCGCGTCCTCGGCGGCGGCGACGAAGAAGTTCGCGTATTTGAAATAGCCGAGGAGCCCGATATCGCCAGCGAGCCCGAGCCACAGGACCGCGCGCGCGGCGCGGCCGTCGCGCCGGCGCCGGCCGATCTCGCGCCCGATCGCGAAGTTGAACAGGAGCGAGAACGCGATCAGGAGGAAATAGACCGGGTTCCACCACGCGTAGAAGAAGAGCGAGGCCACCACGAGGAACAAGACCGCCGGCGCGCGCCCGGCGCGATGGGCAAGAAGGTAGAAGCCCGCCACCGCGATCGGCAGGAATCCAAGGATGAACTCGAAGGAATGGAACAGCATGCGCGGCGCCCGGCTCCCCCACCGCCCTCCCGCCCGAGAGTGGTTTCGCGGCCGTTAACAATACCTTGCGCCGGAGCCCCAGCGCGAGGGCGGGTCGCCGAACGAGAAAGGGCGGCCTCGCCGGGCCGCCCTCGATCGTCGCTCGGATCGGCGCCTCTGCGTCAGCGCGAGTAGAACTCGATCACGAGGTTCGGTTCCATCTGCACCGGATAGGGCACCTCGCCGAGTTGCGGCGAGCGGACGAACTTGCCCTTGAAGTGCGGCGCGTCGAGCTCGAGATATTCCGGCACGTCGCGCTCGCCCGATTCCATCGCCTCCTGGATCAGCGCCATGGTACGCGCCTTCGCCCGCACCTCGATCACGTCGCCTTCCCGCACCTGGTAGGACGGGATGGTCACGCGCTTGCCGTTGACGTTGATGTGGCCGTGGTTGACGACCTGGCGCGCGGCGAAGACCGTGGGCACGAGCTTGAGGCGGTAGACGACGGCATCGAGCCGCCGCTCGAGAAGGCCGATCAGGTTCTCCGAGGTGTCGCCGCGCCGGCGCACCGCCTCGGCGTAGAGCTTGCGGAACTGCCGCTCGGTGATGTTGCCGTAATAGCCCTTGAGCTTCTGCTTGGCCTGGAGCTGGAGGCCGTAGTCGGACGGTTTCTTGCGCCGCTGGCCGTGCTGGCCGGGGCCGTATTCGCGCTTGTTGAAGGGGCTCTTGGGGCGGCCCCAGAGATTGACGGCGAGCCGTCGGTTGATCTTGTATTTCGAGCTTTCGCGTTTGCTCATCGTTGCCACCGTTTGCCGGTTCGATTGTCCCGATAGTTCGGCCCGGACCCTGCCGGCGACGGGGTATGGCGTCCCATTTCGTCGGCCCCCTCACGGGGCCGGGACCATACCCGCATTCTCGGGAATGAGGGCGCGGAGTATAGGGACGGGGGCGCGGTTGTCAAACCTTCCCCGACCCGCCGCGGCCCTGGACGAGATAGGAGACGATGCCGCGGAGCGTGCGGACCTCCTGGTCGGTGAGCCCGGCGCGGTTGAAGATGTTCCGGATGTTGCGGACCATCCGCGGCCGCTTGGCGGCGAGCCGGAGGAAGCCGGCACGGTCCAGCTCGGCCTCGAGCTGGTCGAAGAAGCCCTGGAGCTCCTCCTTGGTCGCCGGCACCGCCTCCTTTCGGACGAGGTCGGCCGGCTCCGGCGGCAGGGCGGCGACCGACCAGGCATAGGAGACGAGGAGCACCGCCATCGCGACGTTGAGCGAGGAGAAGTCCGGATTGGTCGGGATGATCAGAAGCGCGTCGGCGAGCGTGAGATCGTCGTTGTGGAGCCCGGTCCGCTCCGGTCCGAACAGGATCCCCACCCTGGCGCCCTCGGCGTTCGCCGCACGCAGGCGGCGTGCGGCCTCCACCGGCCCGAGCGCGGGCTTGACCATGTCGCGCACCCGCGCGGTCGTCGCGACGACGAGCCGGAGATCGGCGACCGCGGCCCGGGTCGAGTGATAGAGCCTGGCCGCCTCGAGCACGCGATCGGCGCCGGCGGCCGTGTTGATCGCGGCGTGGTTCGGCCAACCGTCACGCGGACGGACGAGGCGGAGATCGGTCAGCCCAAAATTGAGCATCGCGCGCGCCGCCGCGCCGATGTTCTCGCCGAGCTGCGGCTCGACGAGGATGACAGCCGGGGTGTCCACCCTGTCGCTCACCGGACGCTCGCCACCCCGTCACGGTGGAGCTTGTAGACGATGCCGTCGAACAGCGCGTTGTAGGACACATCGATCACGTTCGCCGAGACGCCGAGCGTCGTCCATCGCTCGCCCGAGCGGTCGGCGCTCTCGATCATCACCCGCGTCACCGCGGCGGTGCCGGCGTCGGGGGTGAGGATGCGCACCTTGTAGTCGACGAGCACCATGTCGGCGAGCGCGGGATAGATCGCAACGAGCGCCTTGCGGAGCGCGTTGTCGAGCGCGTTGACCGGCCCGTTTCCTTCCGCGACCGTCATGTGCCGTTCCTTGCCGACATCGACCTTGACGGTCGCCTCCGACAGCGTGATCAGCTCGCCCTTCGTGTTCCAGCGCCGCTCGTCGAGAACGCGGAAGGATTGCAGCCGGAAATACTCGGGCACCTCGCCGAGCGCGCGCCGGGCGAGGAGCGCGAAGCTCGCATCGGCGCCGTCATAGGCATAGCCCTCGAACTCGCGCGCCTTCACCTCGCGCAGGAGATCGCCGATCTTGGGATGGCCCGGGTCGACCTCGATCCCGATCTCGCGGAACCGGGCGAGGATGTTGGAGCGCCCCGCCTGGTCGGACACCACGATGCGCCGCGCGTTGCCGACCGCTTCCGGCCTGACGTGCTCGTAGCTCCGCGGATCCTTCTCGACGGCCGAGACGTGGAGCCCGCCCTTGTGGGCGAAGGCGGATTCGCCGACATAGGCGGCGTTGCGCACGTGCGGGCGGTTGAGCCTCTCGTCGAGAAGGCGCGAGATACGCGTGAGCTGGGCGAGACCGGCCTCGCTCACGCCGGTCGCGAAGCCCATCTTGAGCATCAGCGAAGGCAGGATCGAGACCAGGTTCGCGTTGCCGCAGCGCTCGCCGAGGCCGTTGAGCGTCCCCTGGACCTGGCGCGCCCCGGCGCGCACCGCGGCGAGCGAGTTGGCGACCGCGTTCTCGGTGTCGTTGTGGCAGTGGATGCCGAGCCGGCTCCCGGGCACATGCTCGACGACGGCCGCGACGATGCGCGTCACCTCGTCCGGCAGCGTGCCGCCATTGGTGTCGCAGAGGACGACCCAGCGTGCGCCCGCGGCATAGGCGGCCTTGACGCAGGCGAGCGCGTAGTCGGGGTTCGCCTTGTAGCCGTCGAAGAAGTGCTCGGCGTCGAACAGCACCTCGGGCGCCTTGGTCCTGGCATAGGCGATCGAGTCCGCGATCATCGCGAGGTTCTCTTCGCGCGGGATGGCGAGCGCCACATCGACGTGGAAGTCCCACGACTTGCCCACCATGCACACCGCGCCCGCGCGCGATCCGATCAGGTCGGCGAGGCCGGGGTCGTTCTCGGCGCTGCGGCCGGGCCGGCGGGTCATGCTGAACGCGGTGAACCGCGCGTGGCGGAGCACCGGCGCCTCGCGGAAGAAGGCGTCGTCGGTCGGGTTGGCGCCGGGCCAGCCGCCCTCGACATAGTCGATGCCGAGCTGATCGAGCGCGAGCGCGATGGCGCGCTTGACGGCGACGGTGAAGTCGACGCCCTGGGTCTGGGCGCCGTCGCGCAGTGTCGAATCGTAGAGATAGACGCGGTCGGACATCGGAATCGCTCGTGGTTCGGGTCGGTTGCCCCGTCCGGGCCGGGCCGGCGGGTGCGCGTGGTCGTCGGTGTCCCCCGGCTCAGCCGGAGGACCCGGTAATTCTTTCGCGCCGCGACCCGAAGCCTCTCATGGCGCTCACCGTACCACACGCCAGAGCGTCGTGCCGTCGGGCTTGTCCTCGAGCACGACGCCGGCGTCCGCGAGCTCCTGGCGGATCGCGTCCGCACGGGCGAAGTCGCGCCGCTTGCGGGCGGCGAGGCGCTCGGCGATGCGGTCGTCGATATCGACGGCGGCGAGCGTCGCGGGCGCCGCCCTGAACCAGGCCTCGGGCGCGCCGGCGAGGAGGCCGAGCGCAGCCCCGCCCGCCCGAAGCGCGCCCGCGAGGTCCCGACGCTCGGCCGCATCGGTCGCCCTGTTGAGAGCCCCGGCGATCTCGTGCAGCGCCGCGATCGCCTGCGGCGTATTGAGGTCGTCCTCGAGCGCGACGCGGACCGCCTCGGGCGGCGGCGCCTCCGTCGAGCCCGGCGCGACCGCCGCCGTGCGGAGCGCGCCGTACCAGCGGTCGAGCGTCGCCTTGGCCTGCGCCATCGTCGCCTCCGAAAAGTCGAGCGGCTGGCGGTAATGGGCCGAGAGCAGCGCGAGCCGGATCGCTTCGCCCGGCCAATCGCCGAGGAGCTCCGACACGGTGACGATGTTGCCGAGCGACTTCGACATCTTCTCGCCCGACACCGACAGGAACCCGTTGTGCATCCACACGCGGACGAACGGCCCGCCGTGATGGGCGCAGCGGCTCTGCGCGATCTCGTTCTCGTGGTGCGGGAAGATCAGATCGAGCCCGCCACCGTGGATGTCGAACGGCACACCGAGATGGGCCTCGCTCATCGCCGAGCATTCGAGATGCCAGCCCGGCCGGCCGCGGCCCCACGGGCTCTCCCAGCCCGGCTGGTCGGCGGTCGAGGGCTTCCACAGGACGAAATCCGCCGCATCCTTCTTGTACGGCGCGACCTCGACACGGGCGCCGGCCACCATCTCGTCGCGATTGCGGCGAGAGAGCGCGCCGTAGTCGGGCATCGACGGCACGTGGAACAGGACGTGGCCGTCCGCCGCATAGGCGTGGCCGCGGGCGATCAGCGTCTCGACCAGCGCGATCATCTGCGGCAGATGCCCGGTCGCGCGCGGCTCCATCGTCGGCCGGAGCGCATTGAGCGCGTCCATGTCGGTGTGAAAACGATCCGTGAAGCGTTCGGTGATCGCCGCGATCGGCTCGCCCGACTGCGTCGCCGCGGCGATGATCTTGTCGTCGATGTCGGTGATGTTGCGGACGTAGCTGACGC
The DNA here is from genome assembly GCA_016869145.1 of Alphaproteobacteria bacterium. GTDB lineage: Bacteria > Pseudomonadota > Alphaproteobacteria > MPNO01 > VGEU01 > VGEU01. The sequence continues at coordinate 30,905 of VGEU01000004.1, forward strand.
GGGGATAGATCCGCCGCAGGAGCCGGAACAGCGTGTCGAACACGACGACGGGCCGCGCGTTGCCGATATGGGCGGGCGCATAGACGGTCGGCCCGCACACATACATCCGCGCATGGCCCGCATCGATCGGGATGAACTCGGCCTTCTTCCGCGTCAGCGTGTTGTAGAGCTGGAGCGTCACCGCCTCACCGCTTGAAGGCGTTGACGATCGGGTAGCGGCGGTCGCGGCCGAACGAGCGCGGCGTGATCTTGACGCCGGGCGGCGCCTGGCGGCGCTTGTACTCGGCATTGAGCAGCATGCGCCAGACCCGCTGCACCATGTCGCGGTCGTAGCCCTCGGCCACCGTCTCGTCGACGCCCTGGTCGCGCTCGTTGAGCCGCTCGAGGATCGCGTCGAGGAGATCGTAGGGCGGCAGCGTGTCCTGGTCGGTCTGGTTCGGCTTGAGCTCGGCGGTCGGCGGCTTGGTGATGACGCGCTCGGGCATTACCGGGCCGGCCGGCCCGTGCGCGCCCTCCGGCCGATGCGCGTTCCGCCAGCGCGATAGCGCGAACACCGCCGTCTTGTAGACGTCCTTCAGGATCGCGTAGCCACCGCACATGTCGCCGTAGAGCGTCGCGTAGCCGCAGCTCATCTCGGACTTGTTGCCGGTCGAGACCACCATCGACCCTGTCTTGTTCGACAGCGCCATCAGCGTTATGCCGCGGGCGCGCGCCTGGATGTTCTCCTCCGTCGTGTCGGGTGGCAGGTTGCCGAAGGCGTCCTTCAGCATCTCGCCGAAGGCCGCCATCGCCGGCTCGATCGAGATCAAATCGAGCTGGACACCGAGGAGCTTCGCGACGCCTTCGGCGTCCTCGAGGCTCTCGCGCGAGGTGAAGGGCGAAGGCATCATCACGCAGCGCACCTTCTCGCGCCCGATCGCGTCGACCGCGATCGCGGCGGTGATCGCCGAATCGATGCCGCCCGAAAGCCCGATGATGACGCCGGGAAAGCGGTTCTTCTGCACGTAGTCGCGAAGACCCAGGACGAGCGCCTGGTAGACCGACTCGAGGCCGTCGGCGGGCCTCGCGAGCCGCGCCCGCGCGCAGTGCCAGGCACCGTCCTCGCGCGTCCACTCGGTGAGCGCGATCTCCTCGCGCCAGCCCGCGAGCTGGGCCTTGAGCGCGCAGTCGGCGTCGAGCACGAAGGATGCGCCGTCGAAGACGAGCTCGTCCTGGCCGCCGATCTGGTTGACATAGACGAGCGGCAGCCCCGATTCGGTGACGCGTGCGACCGCGAGGTTGAGCCGCCGGTCGAGCTTCTCGGTCTCGAAGGGCGAGCCGTTGAGGACGACGAGAAGTTCGGCGCCCGATTCCTCGAGGCACTCGGTCACGTCCTCGGTCCACATGTCCTCGCACACCATCACGCCGAGACGGACGTCGCGGAAATTGATCGGCCCAGGCAAGGGTCCCGCGGTGAAGACACGCTTCTCGTCGAAGACGCCGTAATTGGGCAGATCGTGCTTGAAGCGGACCGCCGCGATCCGGCCGCCGTCGAGGAGGAGCGCTGCGTTGTGGACGCGCCCCTGGTCACGCCACGGCGCCCCGAACAGGAGCGCCGGGCCGGCATGGGTCTCGGCGGCGAGCGCCTGGACCGCCGCCTCGACCGCGTCCAGAAAGGCCGGCCGGATGACGAGATCTTCCGGCGGATAGCCCGCGACGACGAGCTCGCTCGCGACCAGGAGATCGGCCCCGAGCGACGCCGCCTCGTTCCGCGCCTCGCGGAGCCGCGCGATGTTGCCGGTTATGTCGCCGACCGTCGGGTTGAGCTGGGCGAGCGCGATCGCGAGTCTGTCGGTCATCCGGTATCGCGGAACGGCGGCCGTCACCCGGCCGCCGATCCCTCCCTTGTGCCGCCGGCGCTACTCGGCGGCGGCGCGCCGGACCGAGCCGTTCTTCTGGTCACGCTCGGCCTTCAGAGCCTCGGCGATCAGGAAGGCGAGCTCGAGCGACTGGCTCGCGTTGAGCCGTGGATCGCAATGCGTGTGATAGCGGTCGGCGAGCGTCGCATCGGTGATCGCCTGGGCGCCGCCGGTGCATTCGGTGACGTTCTGGCCGGTCAGCTCGATGTGGACGCCGCCGGCGTGCGTGCCTTCCGCGGCGTGCACGGCGAAGAAGCCCTTCACCTCGTCGAGGATGCGCTCGAACGGCCGTGTCTTGAACCCGGACGACGACTTGACGGTGTTGCCGTGCATGGGATCGCACGCCCACACGACGACGCGGCCGGCGCGCTGCACGGCGCGCACCAGCGGCGGCAGCTTCTTGAGGATCTGGTCGCTTCCCATGCGCGCGATGACGGTGAGCTTCCCCGGCACGTTGTCGGGGTTGAGCGCATCGATCAGACGGAGGAGGCTGTCCGCCTCGGTCGACGGCCCGGCCTTGAGCCCGACCGGGTTGCCGATGCCGCGCATGAACTCGACATGGGCGCCGTCGGGCTGGCGGGTGCGATCGCCGATCCACACCATGTGGGCGGAGGTGTCGTACCAGTCGCCGGTGGTCGAATCGACGCGTGTCATCGCCTGCTCGAAGCCGAGATGGAGCGCCTCGTGCGAGGTGTAGAAATCGGTCTCGCGGATCTGCGGCGTCGTCTCGGAGGTGAGGCCGCAGGCGGCCATGAAGGCGAGCGTCTCGTCGAGCCGCGTGGCGAGGTCCTGGTAGCGCGAGGCCGCCGGCGAGTTGGCGACGAACTCGAGATTCCAGCCGTGCACGCGGTGGAGATCGGCATAGCCGCCTTGCGCGAAGGCGCGCAGCAGGTTGAGCGTCGCCGCCGACTGGTTATAGGCCTGGACCAGCCGCTCCGGGTCGGGCCGTCGCGCCGCCACGGTGAAGTCCATGCCGTTGATCGAATCGCCGCGATAGCTCGGCAGCTCGAGCGTGCCGATCTTCTCGGTCGGCGCCGAACGCGGCTTGGCGAACTGGCCGGCCATGCGCCCGACCTTCACCACCGTCTGGCCCGAGCCGAAGATGAGGACGATCGCCATCTGCAACAGGACGCGGAACGTGTCGCGGATATTGTTGGGGTGGAACTCGGCGAAGCTCTCGGCGCAGTCGCCGCCCTGAAGGAGGAACCCGCGTCCCTCGGCGACATCGCCGAGGCTCCTGAGGAGACGCCGCGCCTCGCCGGCGAACACCAGCGGCGGATAGGCGGAGAGCTTGCACTCGACCGCGGCGAGCGCCGCCGCGTCAGGGTAGTCGGGAACCTGCTGGATCGGCAGCGCGCGCCAGCTGTCCGGCGACCATTTCGCAGCCATCACGTCCTCACTTTCATACCACACGGGGACGGGCCTTCGAATCGCCCCGCAAAGTCAAGCATATACGGCTTTTTTGCCGGCGTTTCCACCGGCGAAGGTCGGCCGCGCTATTCCGCCGCCTGGGCGGCCGGCTGCGGCACCGGGGTCCGCATGGTCACGAACTCCTCCGCCGCGGTCGGGTGGATGCCCACGGTGGCATCGAACTGGGCCTTGGTGGCCCCGCATTTCAGGGCGATGCCGAGGCCCTGGACGATCTCGCCCGCCTCCGGCCCCACCATGTGGCAGCCGAGCACCCGGTCGGTCGCCTTGTCGACCACGAGCTTCATCATGGTCTTCTCGTCGCGGCCCGACAGCGTGTGCTTGAGGCCGCGGAACGTCGCCCGGAAGATCTCGACCGCCGGGAAGCGCTTGCGCGCCGCCTCCTCGGTGAGGCCGACGGTACCGATATTGGGATGGCTGAACACCGCGGTCGGGATGTTGGCGTAGTTCATGGTCGTCGGCTCGCCGCGAAAGAGCGTTCGCGACAGCGCCATGGCCTCGGCGATCGCGACGGGGGTGAGCTGGACACGATCGATCACGTCGCCGAGCGCCCGGATCGAGGGCACGTTGGTGGCGAAATGGTCGTCGACTACGACCGCGCCCTCGGCATCGAGCGCGACGCCCGCCGCCTCGAGCCCGAGCCCGGCGGTGTTGGGCTTGCGCCCCGTCGCGAACATCACGAGGTCGGTCTCGATCGTCGAACCGTCCCTCAGCGTCGCGCGTATGCGCCCGCCCGCCGCGTCGAGGCGCGCGATGTCGGCATCGAAGCGGAGATCGACGCCCTTCTTGCGCATCTCCTCGGCGAGCGTCGTCCGCACGTCGTGGTCGAAGCCGCGGAGGAAGAGCGGCCCGCGATAGAGCTGCGTCGTCCGGCAGCCGAGGCCGTTGAAGATCGAGGCGAACTCGACCGCGATGTAACCGCCGCCGACGACGATCGCGTGGTCCGGCCGGCGCGGGAGGAAGAACGCCTCGTTCGAGGTGATCGCGAGCTCGCGCCCCGGGATGTCGGGAACGACCGGCCGACCGCCGGTCGCGACCAGGATGTTGGCCGCGGCGTAGCGTTTGCCCAGGACCTCGACGGTGTGCGCATCGACGATGCGCGCGCGGCCTTCGTAGAGCGTGACGCCGGCGCCCTCGAGGAGCTTCCGGTAGATGCCGTTGAGCCGCGCGATCTCCTTGTCCTTGTTGGCGATCAGCCGGGCCCAGTCGAATCCGGTCGCGCCGACCGACCAGCCGAATCCGGCCGCATCCTCGAAATCCGCGTGGAAATGCGCGGCGTAGGACAGGAGCTTCTTGGGGATGCAGCCGACATTGACGCAGGTGCCGCCGAGAAAACGCTCCTCGGCGACCGCCACGCGGGCACCGTAGGACGCCGACATGCGGCTCGCCCGCACGCCGCCCGAGCCGGCGCCGATCGTGAACAGGTCGTAGTCGTAGCTCGCCATCGCCGTCTCCGAACATTTCGATGCCGCGCCCGCGCCGGGTTCGTGCGGGTGTGCACGCGTCCGCACCCTCCACCGCGACGGCGGAGGGTCGGTGCGCGGGTGATGAGCCGCCTCAGGGCGCGCCGATGCCGCCGATCAGCGCGTACTTGATCTCGAGATAGTCCTCGATGCCGTACTTGGAGCCCTCGCGGCCGAGGCCGGATTCCTTGACCCCGCCGAACGGCGCGACCTCGGTCGAGATGATGCCCTCGTTGATGCCGACGATGCCGTACTCGAGCTTCTCCATCACGCGCCAGATGCGGCCCATGTCGCGGCTATAGAAATAGGAGGCGAGGCCGAACTCGGTATCGTTGGCCATCCGGATCGCCTCGTCCTCGGTCTTGAAGCGGTAGAGCGGGGCGACGGGGCCGAAGGTCTCCTCCTTCGTCACCTTCATGTCGGTGGTGACGCCGGTCAGGATGGTCGGCTCGTAGAACGTGCCGCCGAGCGTGTGGCGGCGGCCGCCCATGACGACGCGGGCGCCCTTGGCCACGGCATCGCCGATGTGCTCCTCGACCTTCTCGACCGCGGCCATGTCGATGAGCGGGCCCTGCTGTGTCTCGCCCTTGAGGCCGTCGCCGACCTTGAGCGCGGCGACCGCGGCCTTGAGCTTCTCGGTGAACGCCTCGTAGACGCCGTCCTGGACGAGGAGCCGGTTGGCGCAGACGCAGGTCTGGCCGGTGTTGCGGTACTTGGATGCGATCGCGCCCTGCACGGCGGCGTCGAGATCGGCGTCGTCGAACACGATGAACGGCGCGTTGCCGCCGAGCTCGAGCGAGAGCTTCTTGATCGTGCCGGCGCATTGCTGCATCAGCACCTTGCCGACCTCGGTCGAGCCGGTGAAGGTGAGCTTCCTCACTATCGGGTTGGCGGTCATCTCGCCGCCGATATCGCCCGACCCGCCGGTGACGACCGAGAACACGCCCCTGGGCAGTCCCGCCCGCTCGCCGAGCTCGGCGAGCGCGAGCGCCGAGTAGGGCGTCGCGGTCGCCGGCTTCAACACCATGGTGCAGCCGGCGGCGAGCGCGGGTCCGACCTTCCGCGTGATCATCGCGGCCGGGAAGTTCCACGGCGTGATCGCGGCGCAGACGCCGATCGGCTCCTTGGTGACGAGGATGCGCTTGCCCGGCGCGAAGGACGGGATCGTGTCGCCGTAGACGCGCTTGCCCTCCTCGGCGAACCACTCGAGGAAGGACGCCGCATAGGCGATCTCGCCCTTGGATTCGGCGAGCGGCTTGCCCTGCTCGGCGGTCATCATGACCGCGAGGTCGTCCTGGTTCGCGATCATGAGATCGGCCCAGCTGCGGATGATCCTCGCCCGCTCCTTGGCCGTCCGGGCCCGCCATGCCGGGAAGGCACGGTTCGCCGCCTCGATCGCCGCGCGGGTCTCGGCGGGGCCGAGCTTCGGCACGGTGCCGAGCTTCCTCCCCGTCGCCGGGTTGGTGACGTCGATGGTGCGGTTCGCGCCCGAGCCGACCCAGGCGCCGTCGATGTAGCAGGACTCGCGGAAGAGCTTCGGATCCTTGAGCGTCAGCGCCTCGGTCGCCATGACAGTCCCCCGATGGTCGGATGAAGGGGGATTATAGCCGGCCCTCCCGGGGCTCGTCAGCCTCGGGCGAAGGCGGCGGCGGTCCTATTCTCGCAGGCCCCCGAGCAGCCTATGCTCATTTGATGGCTTGGTTTCTGTTCATTGACGAGAGCGGGCACGACGCGGGTCAGGCGCCTTATGCCGTGTTGGCCGGAGTCGCTATTCAGGATCGCGACCTCTGGAATCGGATCAATGCGGTGCACAACGCGGAGCTGCAGCATTTCGGGCGACGCTACAGCGCCGGTACCGACGAGCTGAAAGGTCGCAAGCTTCTCAAGAGGAAAGTGTTTCTGCACGCCGCGCTGGGCGCATCCATCGACGAACAGGACGTCAGAGATCTCGCCAAGTACGCATTGGAGCACGGCGAAGCCGCCGATGCGCGTCACCTCAAGGCCCTCGCTCACGCAAAGCAGACCTATGTCCGCGCGATCCTGGAAATCTGCTCCAACTTCCGCTGCCGGGCCTTTGCGAGCATCGTCGAAACCGATGCCCGGCCAACCGCGTCCGATGGGCTGCGGAAGGACTACGCGTACTTGTTCGAACGGTTCTTCTATTTTCTCGAGGATCAGCCCCAGGCGGAGTTCGGCGTTGTCGTCTTCGACGAGCTCGAGAAATCCAAGAGCCATATCCTCATCGAGCAGACCCAGCGTTACTTCCGCGATAGCGCCACGGGGCGACATCGTGCCAGCCGGATCATCCCGGAGCCCTTCTTCGTCCACAGCGATTTGACGACCGGGATCCAGTTGGCCGACATTGTCGCCTATTGTCTCTCGTGGGCATTTCGGCTTCCGCGCATGACCAAGCCGGCGCGAACCGAGTTGTCGGCCTATGTCGGCCAGATCGAACGGCTGCGCTACAGGGCGGTGCGCGAGCGACAAGGTCGTCCGGATTTCGTCATCTGGAGCTTCGCCCACATCACGGACTCAGGACCCGAATGGAGCGCGACGAGAGCGAAGACTCACAATAGAAAAAAGGCGATGCAACGCCGAAGCGCCACAAAGCCTCCATTTCTAATATAGTTCCAATCGCGGCACTGGCAAACCGAATTCGGTGCCGAAGGAGTTAACAACCTCTTATTTCGAGGCGAAGGCCGCGTCGAAGAACGCGACCTCGAGCGCCACGGCGCGGCGGAACAGCGCGACGCGACCCGCCACCCGATCGACGCCGCCGTCGGGGCCGTGGCGGTCGAGCTCGGCGCGCATCCAGGCGACGAAGTCGCGGAACCCGGGGTCGGTGTGGAGCGTGATCCACTCGGCATAATAGAAGCGCGACGGCCGCGCATCGGCGACCGCGGATGCCCAGGTCTCGTAGACCCACTCGACGGGGACGAGGACGGCGAGGATGTCGGCGTAATCGCCGCGGCGCGCCTCGGCGAGAAGCCCCTCGAAGCGATGTGTCACGGGCGCGCGCGCCGCAGCGCGCCAGCTGGCCGGCGACACGCCGAGCGCCTCGAACGCGCGGCCGAAATAGGCGTTCTCGTCGCCGGTGAGGACGGCGAGGAAACCGGCGAAGCGCTTCTTCTCGACCATCGAGGGCGCGGCGGCGACCGCGGCGCCGACGAGGGCGGTGAGCGCGTCGAGGAAGACATAGTCCTGGACGAGATAGCGGGCATAGACGGCGAGCTCGAGCGTGTCGGCGGCGAGCGCGCGCGTGAACGGATGGGTCGTCGCCCGCGTCCAGTCGGGCTCCGCCGCGGCGCGGAGCGTCTCGCTGAAGCATTCGCCCGTCATCGCGCCCTCCCCGCGCCCGCGGCCATCGCGTGAGGGCGGGTGCGAGACGATCTCTACTCGACCGTGACCGACTTGGCGAGGTTCCGCGGCTGATCGACGTCGGTCCCCTTCAGGACCGCGACGTGATAGGCGAGGAGCTGGACGGGGATCGCGTAGAGGATCGGCGCGACGAAGGGGTCGACGAGCGGCAGCTCGATCGTCGCGACCGCCTTGCCGCCGAGCTTCCGGATCCCGGGCGCGTCGGAGAGGAAGATCACGCGGCCGCCGCGCGCGATCACCTCCTGCATGTTGGAGGCGGTCTTGTCGAAGAGATCGTCGGACGGCGCGATCACGATCACCGGCACCGTCTCGTCGATCAGCGCGATCGGCCCGTGCTTCATCTCGCCGGCGGCATAGCCTTCGGCGTGGATGTAGGAGATCTCCTTGAGCTTGAGCGCGCCCTCGAGCGCGATCGGATAGCCGAGCCCGCGGCCGAGATAGAGAACGTCCTGCGCCTCGGCGACCTCCTCGGCGAGCTGGCGCAGCGTCTCGTCGTGATGGAGGACGTCGGCCGCGCGCGAGGGCACCTCGGCGAGCGCGGCCGAGAGCCTTGCGGCGGAGGCCGCATCGAGCCCGCCGCGCGCGCGCGCGGTCGCGATCGCGAGCGCGGCGAGGACGACGAGCTGCGTGGTGAAGGCCTTGGTCGAGGCGACACCGATCTCGGGCCCGGCATGGGTGCGCAGAACCACGTCGGACTCGCGCGCCATTGTGCTTTCCGGCACGTTGACGACGGAGACGACGTGCTGGCCCTGCGCGCGGGCATAGCGGAGAGCGGCGAGCGTGTCGGCGGTCTCGCCCGACTGCGAGATGAAGAGCGCGAGACCGCCCTTCCGCATCGGCACCTCGCGGTAGCGGAACTCGCTCGCGATGTCGATGTCGACCGGGATGCGCGCGTAGCGCTCGAGCCAGTACTTGCCGACCATGCCGGCGTAGTACGACGTGCCGCAGGCGACGATCGTCGCCTGATCGATCGCGGCGAGGTCGAAGGGGAGCTTCGGCAGCGTGATCGAGCGGTTGGCGGGGTTGAAGAAGGCGTTCAGCGTGTCGCCGATCACCGCCGGCTGCTCGTGGATCTCCTTCTGCATGAAGTGGCGGTAGTTGCCCTTGCCGATCATGGCGCCGGAGACCGACGAGAGCGTCACGGAACGCGCGACCTCGCGGTCACCCTCGTCGTAGAACGTCGCGCCGTCGCGGGCGAGCTCGACCCAGTCGCCCTCGTCGAGATAGGCGATGTGTTGCGTCAGGTGCGACAGCGCGAGCGCGTCGGAGCCGATATACATCTCGCCGTCGCCGAAGCCGACCGCGAGCGGCGAGCCGCGTCGCGCGCCGTACATGCGCCCGTCGTCGCCCGCGATCAGGATCGCGAGCGCGAAGGCGCCGTCGAGCCGCTTCAGGGCGTCGGCGACCGCCGCGCGCGGCGCCATGCCGCGCTTCAGATTGCGCGAGACGAGGTGGACGACGACCTCGGTGTCGGTGTCGGAGGCGAAGTTGACGCCGTCGCCTGCGAGCTCGTCGCGCATCTCCTGGAAGTTCTCGATGATGCCGTTGTGCACCACGGCGACGCGGCCGTCGGAATGCGGATGGGCATTGGCCTCGTTGGGAACGCCGTGCGTCGCCCAGCGCGTGTGGCCGATGCCGACCGTGCCGGGCAGCGGCTCGCGCGTGACGAGACGGTCGAGATTGACGAGCTTGCCCTCGGCGCGCCGCCGGTCGATGTGGCCGTTGACCAGGGTCGCGATGCCGGCGGAATCGTAGCCGCGATATTCGAGCCGGCGCAGCCCCTCGATGAGGAGCGGCGCGACCTCGCCCTTGCCGATGATGCCGATGATCCCGCACATGCGCCCACCCCCGGCCGAAGACGCCGCCTCAGCCCGCCTTCTTTCTGCCCGATGCGCCGGCCGGCGCGCTCGTGTCGGATCTGGGCGCCGTCGCGGCCGGCTTCCGCTTCGCCGCCCCCGCCCCCTTGCGCGCCCGGTTCTTCGCCGCCCAACCGGCGACCTCCTTGACCGGCGCGCGGGTGATGACGAGCGCATCGGCCGGCACATCGCCGGTGATCACCGAGCCCGCACCGACCACCGCGCCGTCGCCGATCGTGACCGGTGCGACGAGCGCGGCGTTCGAGCCGATGAAGGCGCCGGCGCCGATGTCGGTCCGGTGCTTGGCGAAGCCGTCGTAGTTGCACGTGATCGTGCCCGCGCCGACATTGGCGCCGGCGCCCACGCGCGCGTCGCCGACATAGGTGAGGTGGTTGACCTTGGCGCCGGTCTCGACGAGCGCCTCCTTGATCTCGACGAAATTGCCGATGTGGACGTCGCGCCCGATCCGCGCGCCGGGCCTGAGCCGCGCGAACGGACCGACGATCGCGCCCGGCTCGACGGTCGCGCCCTCGATGTGGCAGTAGGCGCGGATATCGACATCGTCGCCGATCCGGACGCCGCGGCCGAAGAAGACATGCGGGCCGATGGTGACGTCGCGGCCGATCGTCGTGTCCCAGCTGAGATGGACGGAGGCGGGATCGATCAGCGTCGCGCCGTTCGCCATCGCGCGCGACCGAAGGCGGTCCTGCATGATCGCCTCGGCGACGGCGAGCTCGGCGCGCGCATTGACGCCCATGACCTCGCCCTCGTCGGACACCTCGACCAGCGCGCTCCCGAGACCGCGCCGGCGGGCGATCGCGACGACGTCGGTGAGGTAGTACTCGCCCTTGGCGTTGGCGTTGCCGACCGCATCGAGGAGCGCCCAGGCGACATCGCCGCGGAGCGCCATGACGCCCGAGTTGCAGAGCGGCACCCGGCGCTCGGCCTCGGTCGCGTCCTTGTACTCGACGATCGCGGCGAGCGAGCCGTCGGCGGCCAAGATCACCCGGCCATAGGCGGCAGGATCGCGCGGCTGGAAGCCGAGGACGACCACCGCGGGGCGGTCGGGTCCTTCGATCCGCCGCCGCATCGCCGCGATGGTCTCGGCGGTCAGGAGCGGCGTGTCGCCGAACAGGACGAGGATGTCGCCGCCGAATGCCGTGAGCGCGTCGCGGGCGGCGAGAACGGCGTGCGCGGTGCCGAGCCGTTCGGCCTGCAGTGCGGTCGCGGCGGGGGCGACCGCGGCGGCGACGGCACCCATCTCGGGCCCGATCACGACGACGGTGCGATCGACGGCGGCGGTGCGGAGCGCATCGAGGACGTGGCAGACCATCGGCCGGCCGGCGACCTCGTGCAGCACCTTGGGCCGCGCGGATTTCATCCGCGTGCCGAGCCCAGCTGCGAGCACGACGGCCGCGGTCGTCTTGTCAGTCATCGCACACCTCTGGGACCGGCTGGGGCGCCGGCGAACGGTCGGTGGAACAGAGGGCCGGACGCGCCGGCCGGGCCGTCAGCGCGTCGCCACGCGGAGCGGATAGGTGCCGGTCTTGTCCACCACCTCGGCGCGGACGAGATGGACGCGCGCGCCGCCGATCGGGAGCGGCATCGCGAGGCGGACCGGGACCGGCGGCAATTCCTTCGAGAGAGGCGCAAGCCAGGCGGTGAGCTCGCGCGAGGAATCCGGGCTCTCGCCGGTCTGTCGCTGGTACTCGGAGGCTTCATCGGGATCGAACCGCGTGATCCGTTCCCACGACACCTTGCAGGCATGCGCCGGCCCGTGGAACATCGAATAGCGGTTGCGATCGAGCGTGTCGGCGCCGAGATCTTCGACCACGAGGTCGTAGCGCTTGCGGCCGTCGAACACCGGCTGCGTCCCGTTGCAGTTCCCACCCTTCTCGAACCCCTTGACCAGGGCCAGGATAGCGCTCGACAGGTCGAAGGTGTTACGCCGATGTTCATCCGGCACGCCCTTGCCGCCGTCGCCGACCGGGGGCACCGCTTTCGCGAGCTCCACGCCGCCATCGGCGGAATAGCGGAGCGTGATTAAGCGTTCCTTACGGTTCCACTTGCTCGCCGAGCCGGCCTCGACCGGCTGCACGCCCTTCTCGATCAGGTTGCCGCGCGAATAGGCGCTCATGGAGCCCTCGACCAGCCGGCTCGCCCAGCCGTCGATCGCGAACCGGATGGCGACGTCATAGCTCGACGGCGCGAGCGCGATCGTGAAGTCGGCGCCGCTCGCATAGACGCCGCCGACGAAGATGTCGTAGCGGAGCTTGACGGTGCGGCCGTCGACCGGCACGGCGACCACCGCCTCGTCGACCGCCTTGGCGGCCGCCTCGCTCGCTTGCGCACCCGGCGCGGCGACGAAGATGGCGGCGGCGAAGAGCCCGCCGGCCATGGCTCTCATCGTCGATCGACCACGCATGGGACCCTCGCTCAGGCCGCGCATCAGCGCCGACGGGCACGGACGACAACATCGGCCGCCGGCATTTGATCAGTATTTGACCTCGGCCCCGGATTGGCAATGGGTTGTTAACCCTGTTTCGCCGAATCCGCCCGCCGCGACCGGGCTTGGCGGTGCGCCGGCCGGCCTGTAGGTTGGCCCGGCCCCCAACCGGGCCCCATCTGGGAAGGATCCGATGCGCCCCCTTGGCCCCCTCGCCTTCGTGCTCGCCGTGGTGGCCACCCTCGCGCTCGTTCCGGCCGGGGCGTCCGCCCAGACCTATCCCACCAAGCCGGTCCGCATCCTGATCGGCTTCGCGCCGGGCGGGCCGACCGATGTGGTCGGCCGCATCCTCGCCGACTACCTGACCAAGGCCATGGGGCAGCCCTTCGTCGTCGAGAGCCGGACCGGCGCCTCGGGTGTCGTCGCCGGCCAGGCGCTCGTCGCCTCGGCGCCAGACGGCCACACGCTCAATCTCGTCAACTTCGCGGTCATGTCGGTCGCCAAGTCGATGTACCCCGACATGACCTACGACCCGGCGACCGATTTCGCACCGGTGACCGTCCTGGTCCGTTCGGCGATGATCATTCTGGTCAATGCCGACGTGCCGGCGCGCAACCTCGGCGAGTTCGTCGACTGGGCCAAGACGAACCGCGGCAAGGTCAATTACGGCTCGCCCGGAATCGGCACCCTTCTCCACCTCGCCTCCGAGCTCCTCAAGTCGCAGCTCGGTTTCAAGAGCCAGCACATCGTCTATCGCGGCGGCGGACCGTTCGGCCAGGGCATGATCCAGAAGGAGATCCAGTGGGGTCTCGACGTCCCGAATACGACGCTGAACCTTATCCGCGGCGGCCACGCGCGGGCGATCGCGGTGACGACGCCCGAACGTTGGCCGGCCTTCCCCGATGTGCCCACGCTCACCGAGCTCGGGGTCAAGGACGCGGCGTGGACGAACTGGTTCGGCCTCGTCTCGCACGGCCAGACGCCGCGCCCGATCGTCGAGCAGCTCTCGGCCGAGATCGCCAAGGGCTGGAAGACGCCCGAGGTCGTCGAGCGGCTGAAGACCGCGGGCTATGAGCCGTGGACCCTGACGCCCGACGAGACGACGCGCCACTTCGCGGCCGAGCGCGCGCGATGGACCGCTGTCGTCAAGGCGAACAACATCAAGGCCGAGTAGCGCCCCGCCGGTCGGCCGGCCGGTCAGCCGGTCAATAGAGCTCGTCCGGCACGAGCTTGGCGTAGCTCACGTCGAAGTCGGCGGCGTTGACCGCGGGGTCGCGCGCGGCGGCGAACATGCCCATCGTCGGCACGCCGGCCGGGCGCTTCTGTCCCGCCGTGGCCCACAGGCCCGACCGAACGAAGGCCTTCGCGCAATGCGGGAACGCCTGGCGCACGGTGACGACGATCACCACCGTCGGCTCCTTGCCGTGGACGGCGAAGCGGGCTCGGAGCGCCGTCTCGACCGAGAGCCGCGCCGGGCCGTTGACGCGATAGGTCTCATCGACGCCCGGCACCATGAACAGGACACCGACCTCGGGGTTCTCGACGATGTTGCGGAGCCCGTCGATCCGGTTGTTGCCGCGCCGGTCGGGGATCAGGAGCGTGCGGTCGTCGGCGACCGTCACGAAGCCCGGCGCGTCGCCCTTGGGCGAGACGTCGGCGCCCTGCCGGCCCGAGGTCGCGAGGAGCAGGAACGGCGCGGCGGCGATGAAGGCGCGCCCGGCGGGATTGATGTAATCGACCTCCTTGGCGGCCACGCGCGCGCTCGGCGCGTCATAAAGCGCGACGAGCTCGTCGAGCGAGCGAATGAACTGGCCCTCGATCGTATCCATGGCGGTTCTCCCGTGTCCTGACGCGGCCGGTCTCGGCGCGGCATGTCCTGACGCGGTAGCGAGTGTAGCAAATGCGGCCGCGCGGCGCAGGCGCCGCTTGCCTTGGGGCCGCCCGTCTCGCTAGAAGAGGGGCGGAGCGGGCGCGTAGCTCAGCGGGAGAGCACTGCTTTCACACGGCAGGGGTCGCTGGTTCAATCCCAGCCGCGCCCACCAGTCCTACCCCTATTACGAAGCCGTTGGCCCGCACGGCCAGGGCGGTGGCCGGCCTGGGCAGCGAGCTCAGCGCGGCGTCACGACGGCGGCGTCGCGCCCATCGGTCCGCGCCTCAAGCGGGCCGACCAGCGCCTCGATCTCGGCCATCGTGAACCGCGGCGTGATGTGCTGCGGGCAGTTCCAGTCGAACGCCTCGACCGTGATCACGATCCCCCGCTCGACCCGCGCCGGATAGCCCGCGACCTCGAGCCGGGCCAGGGTCGTGGTGTCGTCACGATCGACCACGCGGGCGCGGCCGAGGAGCTCGAGTGCGACTGGTCCAAGGTGACGACCGAATACCCGACACCGGGCCAGAACCTCGCGCGCAACCGCGTGTGGGGCAATTTCTCGACCGGCGGCAGCCGCGGCATCCGCGAATCGCACGACTATGTGCGCAAGGGCGGCGCCGCCGCGCGCGAGATGCTGATCCAGGCCGCCGCCACCGCCTGGGGCGTCCCCGCCGCCGAGTGCGGCGCCGCGAACAGCGTCATCACCCATCGCCCGAGCGGGCGCACGACGACCTACGGCAAGATCGCCGAGGCGGCGGCCAAGGTCGAGCCGCCGAAGGAGATCACGCTCAAGGACCCGAAGAACTGGCGCGTCGCCGGCAAGAGCGTGAAGCGCCTCGACACCGCCGAGAAGCTCACCGGCAAGCAGGTCTACGGCATCGACCTCCGGCTTCCCGGCATGGTCAACGCCGCGATCAAGGACTGCCCGATATTCGGCGGCAAGGTGAAGAGCATCGATGGCGACAAGGTCAAGTCGATGCGGGGCGTCAAGGCGGTCGTCCGTGTCGGCGACAGCGCGGTCGCCGTCGTCGCCGACACCTGGTGGCGGGCGAAAACCGCGCTCGATGCGCTGCCGATCGTCTGGGACGAGGGGCCGAATACCGGCGTCTCGAGCGCGACGATCGCGGCGACGCTCAAGGACGGTCTCACCGCGACGGAGGCTTTCGTCGGCAATCGCACCGGTGATGCCGCGGCGGCGATCGCGGGCGCGGCGAAGAAAGTGGAGGCGGTCTACTCCTATCCCTATCAGAACCACGCGACGATGGAGCCGATGAATGCGACCGCGCTCTACACCGCCGAGCGCTGCGAGGTGTGGACGCCGACGCAGAACGGCGAGGCCGCGCTCGCCGCCGCGGCGGAGGCGGCGGGACCGCCGCCGGCCAAGTGCGAGGTGCACAAGATCCATCTCGGCGGCGGCTTCGGCCGGCGCGGCGCGGTGCATGACTGGGTGCGCCAGGCGGTGCTGATCGCCAAGGAGATGCCGGGGTCACCGGTCAAGCTGATCTGGTCACGCGAGGAGGACATGCT
Organism: Alphaproteobacteria bacterium; assembly: GCA_016869145.1. Taxonomy (GTDB): domain Bacteria; phylum Pseudomonadota; class Alphaproteobacteria; order MPNO01; family VGEU01; genus VGEU01. The sequence goes on from VGEU01000004.1 coordinate 46,771, forward strand.
GCACGGCCGGTTCCACCCGGTCACGCAGTGCCGGATGGTCGGCGCCCTCGATGCCTCGAACGCGCTCGTCGGGCTCCACATGCGCATCTCCGGCCAGTCGATCCTCGCCGGCGTGTTTCCGCAGAACCTGCAGCAAGGCCGCGATCCGGTGACGTTCCAGGGCCTCAACCCGGGCGGCGCCGAGGGCGCGTTCGGCTACACGATCGCGAACCTCCTGATCGACCACGCGATGCGCAACCCGCCGGTGCCGCCGGGCTTCTGGCGCGGCGTCAACCACAACCAGAACGCCATCTATGTCGAGTGCTTCATCGACGAGCTCGCGCACGCGGCCGGCCAGGATCCGCTCGCGTTCCGCCGCACGCTGATGAAGAACCACCCGAAGCACCTCGCCGTCCTCGAGGCGGCGGCGGAGAAGGCGGGCTGGGGCAAGCCGGCGGCGCCCGGCGTGCACCGCGGCATGGCGCAATGCATGGGCTTCGGCAGCTACACCGCGGCCGTCGCGGAGGTCTCGGTGTCGAGCGGCGGCGCGCTCAAGATCCATCGCATCGTCGCCGCCGCCGATCCCGGGCACGCCGTCAACCCGAGCCAGATCGAGGCCCAGGTCGAGGGCTCGTTCGTCTATGGCCTCTCCGCCCTCCTCTACGGCGAGTGCACGGTGAAGGGCGGGCGCATGGAGCAGGAGAACTTCGACACCTACAACGTCATGCGCATGGACGAAATGCCGGCGGTCGAGACGATCGTGATGCCGTCCGGCGGGTTCTGGGGCGGTGTCAGCGAGCCGACGATCGCGGTTGCGGCGCCCGCCGTCCTCAACGCGATCTTCGCCGCGACCGGCAAACGCATCCGCGAGTTCCCGCTGTCGAAGGCGGATTTGCGCCGGGCGTGAGACCGGGGAGGATCGCGGCGTGGTGCAGCATGGCGACCGCGCTCGCGACCGCGGCGCCGGCGATCGCGTCGGAGCCGGCGGTCGTCCCTTACATCGTCACGGGCGATGCGATCGCAGCACCCCTCACCGCGACGCCCGGCGATGCGGCGCGCGGGCGGGCGATCGTCGTCCAGCGCCAGCGCGGGCTCTGCCTCCTCTGTCATTCGGGTCCGTTCCCGGAGGAGCGCTTCCAGGGCGATCTCGCGCCGAGCCTCGCCGGCGCGGGCGCGCGCTGGAGCGCGGGCCAGCTTCGTCTTCGTCTGGTCGACAGCCGCGCCCTCAACCCGACGACGATCATGCCCGCCTATCACCGCATCGACGGGCTCGCGCGCGTCGGCCCGGCGTGGCGCGGCAAGCCGGTCCTCTCGGCGCAGGAGATCGAGGACGTGGTCGCGTTTCTCGTGACGCTCCGCGATTGAGCCGGGCGGGCGCGACATGAGACGCCATGGCCCGCCGCTGTCGCGCCGCGCACTGCTCGCCGGCGGAACCGGGCTCGTCGCGGTCGCGCTCGTTCCCGCGGTCCGCGCGAGCGACGAGACGATGGACGCCGCGATCCGCGCCTTCACCCAGGGCGGCGCGCTGCGCGACGGCCGCGTCGTGCTCGACGTGCCGCCGCTCGTCGACAACGGCAACTCGGTCAATCTCTCGGTCACGGTCGAGAGCCCGATGACCGCGGCCGATCACGTGCGGTCGATCGCGGTGTTCAACCAGAAGAACCCGCAGCCGCAGGTCGCCGTGTTCCATCTCGGGCCGCGCGCCGGCCGCGCCGAGGTGACGACGCGCGTCCGCCTCGCCGATTCGCAACGCCTCGTCGCGATCGCGCCAATGAGCGACGGGAGCCTGTGGCGCGCCTCGACGGACGTCCTCGTCACCCTCGCCGCGTGCCTGGAGTAGCGCCATGACGCGACCGCTCGTCCATGTGCCGGCGACCGCGCGGAAGGGCGCGGTCATCACCATCAAGACCCTGATCGCGCATCCGATGGAGACCGGGTACCGCCCCGACGAGAACGGCCGGCTGATCCCGCGCGATATCATCGGCGAGCTCGTCTGCCGCTATAACGGCAAGGAGGTTTTCCGCGCCGAGCTCGCGCCCGCGATCGCCGCCAATCCCTATGTCGCGTTCACGACGGTGGCGACCGAGACCGGCACGCTCGAGTTCCGCTGGACCGATCTCACGGGAAAACACTGGACTCACACCGCCCCGATCACCGTTGTCGCGTGACCTACGCCCGCCTTCCCGCGCTTCTCCTCGCACTTCTCGCCGTCGCGCCCGCGCACGCCGATCCGATCCCGCCCGGCGAGCGGCTCTCGGGCGCGGCCTTCATGTCGCGCGAGACGCGGACGATGCAGGAGGACGATTTCGCGAACCCCGGCATGCTGTGGGTGCGCGAGGGCGAGGCGCTGTGGGCGGAAAAGGCGGGCGCCGCGGCGCGCGCCTGCGCCGACTGTCACGGCGCGGCCGAGGCGACGATGAAGGGTGTCGCGGCGCGCTATCCGGCGTGGGAGTCCCGCGACGGCCGCCCAGTCGATCTTCTCGGACGGATCAATCTCTGCCGTGTGCGCCACCAGGAGGCCGCGCCGCTCGCGTGGGAGAGCCGCGCCCTCCTCGCGCTCGGCACGCACGTCGCCGCCGCCTCGCGCGGCGAGGCGATCGCGCCCGACCCCGATCCCCGCCTCGCGCCCCATCGCGCCGAGGGCCGCGCGCTCTACGAGACCCGGATCGGCCAGCTCGATCTCGCCTGCACGCAGTGCCACGACGCGCAGTGGGGCCGGCGCCTCGCCGGCAATCCGATCCCGCAGGCGCATCCGACCGGCTATCCGCTTTACCGGCTGGAATGGCAGGCGGTCGGCTCGCGGCAGCGGCGGTTGCGGAATTGCATGACCGGCGTGCGCGCCGAACCCTTCGCCTATGGCGATCCGGCGTTCATCGCGATCGAGCTCTATCTGATGGAGCGCGCCGCGGGCATGACGATCGAGACGCCCGCGGTCCGGCCCTGACCAAGCCACGCCGCGATCACGCCGCCGCCGCTAGCCGCGCGCGCGGACGACGGCGGAGAACGCGACCGCGCAGACCGACCTCAGGACAGACGCGAGAACGGCGCCGGGATCGCGATGAGATTCTGCTGGTCGAGCAGGATCTCGCCGGTCTTGGGCGGCCAGATGCCCTGCTTGAGCGCCTCGGCGCGGATGCGCATGCGCTCGTTCAGGTTCTCATAGGCCCAGACATGGACCCATTTGTTGAGCGGTCCGACATCGGTGTACCAGGCGCCGACGAGCGGCGAGAGCTTGGTGCGCTTCTCGATCATCTCGCCCCAGCGCTGGACCACGGTCGGGATCGTGCCGGCCTTGTAGGTGTAGGTGCGGAACTCATAGATGTTGCCGAGCTTCTTCTCGCCGAGCGGCGGGGAGAACGGCGCCGGGATCAGGATGCGGACGTCCTGGTCGACGACGTGCTCGAGGATCTTGGGCGGCCAGCCGCCGGCGGCGGCGGCATCCTTCCGGATCTGGTCGCGCTGGGTGACGCTGTCATACTGCCAGACATGGATCATCTGGTTGAGCGGCCCGATCTCGGTGTTCCAGTAGCCGCAGAAGCCGGGGAAGCGGTTGCGATGCTTCAAGCCTTCCTCGAAGCCCTTCTGCACCGCCGCCGCGGTGCCCGGCTGCAGCATGTAGATGCGTGTCTCGACGATCATGACGGTCCCCCTGGCGCGGGCGTCGGCGGCCTTGCGTCGGCCGCGTTCCCGCTGTTGACGATAAGGCCTCGCCGCGCTCGCGAGGATCGCGCACCACCCGGGCGAACCGGTCCGGCTGGTCGAGGTCGATCCGCGGCGCGGCGCGTAGACTTAGGCGACATAGGCGCGCCGGATACGTTCCCCGAGAAGGCGCGGGCTGTCCAGCGCGATCACGCCGTCCTTGGTGTCGCCGCGCCGATCGGTGCGGGCGCGACCGGACGCGGTCGAGACGGCGACGATCGCAGCACCTAGACCGACCGGCGCACCAGGAACCTGACGCCGACGACGAAGGCGGGGAGCGCGGCGGCGAGGAAGATCGCCGGGAACGCGCCGGTCGCGCCGATCCAGGCGCCGGCCGCCGCCGGGTAGACGACCATCGAGCCATAGGCGAAGAAGACGACGCCGCCGGTCACGAGGCCGGCGAGCCCGGGCGGCGCGCAGCGCGCGACCTCGGCGAGGAGCACGCCCTGGAAGCTCACCCCAGTGAGGCCGAAGGCGAGGCAGGCGGCGACGACGACGCCCGTGTCGCGGCCGCCGAGGAGCGCGATCGCGACCAGCGCCGCCGCCATCGCGACCCCGAGGATGCCGAGGAGCGTGCGCGGGGCGACGAAGCGGCTCGCCACCCAGCCGAGCACGACGCGCCCGATGATGCCCGATCCCTGTGCGACCGCGTAGATCGTGCCGGCGGCGGCGAGCGAATAGCCGAGGCCCTTGGCGAGATAGACGACGAGAAAGGCGCCGAACACGATCTGCGCGCCGGTATAGACGCAGCTCGCGATCGCGAGCTCGCGGATGCGCGCCTCCCAGAGGACGGCGCGGAGCGGGCGGCCGACATCGCCGACGGTCACCGGGCGGTGTGGGTCGCGGTCGTCGTCGATCCGCGCCCGGATCGGCTGCACCACGAGGACGAAGCCGAAATAAGCGAGCGACAGCACGACGAGCGTACCCTGCCAGCCGAACACTGCGACGAGGGCGGTGGCGAGCGCCCCGGCGAGGACACCGCCGAGCGGCACGCCGGTCTGCTTGACCGAGAAGATGAAGGGCGCGAGCCGCGGCGGCGCGAAGCGCGCGAGGATGTGCGAGCTCGCCGGCGTCGACGGCCCGGAACCGAGCCCGAGCAGGATCGCGGCGACGGCGAACAGCGCGAGGCTGCCGCCGCCCGCGACCGCGAGCCCGATCCCGGTCACCACGATGCAGGCCTGGCTCACCCGGAGCGCGCCATAGCGCAGCATGAAGCCGCCGCCGACCAGCGAGGAGACCATCGCCGCGCCATAGGTCAGCGCCGAGAACGCCCCGACATAGCCGGCGCCGATGCCGAGATCGGCGATGATCGCGGGCGCGATGACCGGCACGACGAGGTTGCTCATCGTCGCCAGCGCCTGCTGCACGAGCATGGCGGCGACCGAGATCGTGATCAGGGAGCGGAGCACCGGGGGACGCGGAAGGGCCGGACGGTCGGCCGGTTGACGGTCGCCCGGTTATAGCGGGCTTCGCGCGGACGGGCACGCGCGGCGGGCGGATCAGGGACCCCGAACAGATCCGCGGCGGCCCGGTGGGCCGCCGCGTCCCTGCGGTTCCTGACACGATGACTGAACGCCGACGCGACGCAAGCGAGGCGCCACTGACGCGGACGATCCAGACGGGAATGCGACTACCCCCAGTCTCCCCCGGACGTCCGCCGACGCCGGCACCCATGATCCTTGTAGAGGGATCGCATGACAGAAGCTGTGATGGCCGTCACGCAAGTCCGGGAAATAGGCGGGGCCGGGAGATCGCCGTCGCTCAGGCGGCGGTGCGCTTCCGCCGTACATAGGCGGCGGTCAAGTGCTCGGCGCAGTAGAGGCGCCCGGGCTGGCAGGTCTTGCCGCAGATGTGGAGCCCGTATTTCCCGGGATCGTCGGTCGGTGAGCGGCACATCCAGCTCCGCATCTCCGGGGCGTCGATCGGCGGCGGCTCGATCCGGACCGGCACCACGATCACCGGCTCGGGCGGCGGCGGGCTCTTGACCGCGCCGCGCTGGAGGTTGAGGCGGTGGGCCTTGCCGATCACCGCGTTGCGGGTTACGCCGCCGAGCTTGTCGGCAATCTGCCGGGCGGAATACCCATCCGCCCAGAGCCGCGTCAACGCATCGATGCGTTCGGCAGTCCACACCATCATGCCGCCCCCTCACTGTCCCCGTTTTCCAGATGTCGGGGATAATTGGAATGCGACCACTATATATTGCGTCAGGATTGTTGCAATACGTTTATCGGCCGAAACGGCCGGATTCGCCTGCAAAGTCGTAGATGGAGGGGCGCGGGCGGCCGCTCAGGCCGGTTTCGGGTTGAGCGGACGGATGCAGTCGGCGTCGTCGTTCCGCACATTGTTGACCCGGGCGCTCACCCGGTAGAACGCCATCGGCTCGGCCGGGAAGGGAACGAGCAGGCGACGGAGCGCCTCGATCGGGCTCGCCGGTTCGAGCCAGGCCGCATGGGCCTCGGACGCCAGCATGACCGGCATGCGCTCGTGGATCGGCGCGAGCTTGGCGTTGGCCTCGGTGGTGAGGATCGTGAAGGTCTCGAGCGCGGCGGCCGGGTCCTTGGGCCCGGCCGGTGACCAGCTCTCCCAGAGGCCAGCGAACGCGAACGTCGCGCCGCCCTTGAGGCCGATCCGAAAGGGCTGCTTCTTCCCGTCCTCGAGCCGCCACTCGTAGAAGCCGTCCGCCGGGACCAGACAGCGCCGGGCGCGGAACGCGGCGTGGAAGGCGGGCTTCTCATGCGCGGTCTCGGCGCGCGCGTTGATCATCTTCGCCGCCCCGGTCGCGTCCTTCGACCATGACGGGACGAGCCCCCAGCGGAGTTGCACGAGGACGCGCCCGCCGCTTTCCGGATCGAGGCGAAGGACCGGCGCCGTCTGGGTCGGCGCGACATTGTAGCGGGGCGCGAGATTGGGCTGGTTCGCGAAGTCGAACAGCTGGCGCATCGCCTCCGGCGCGGTCGTGATGCTGTAGCGCCCGCACACCGGCGTTCTCCCCGTCCGTTCGCAGGGGCTTTGACCCCGCCCCGGCCGCACGATAAGGAAACGCGATCCGTCCCTCAACGCCCCCGGCCGCGTCCCGCTGCCGGGCCGCACGCACGCCGATGGCCGCTGCCCCGTCCCGCCTGCCCCGCCTTCTCGCCCTCGTCGCGGTCATCGCCGGCACCGCGCTCTTTCTCGCGCCCGCACACGGCATGGCGCCGGCGGCGCAGAAGGCACTCGGGCTCGTCGTGTTCGTGGTCGGGCTGTGGGCGACGAACGCGATCCCGGTGCACGTCACGAGCTTCCTCTTCTTCTTCCTCGCCACCGTGACCGCGTTGGCGCCGCCCTCGGCGGTGTTCTCCGGCTTCGCGGCCGGCGCGACGTGGCTCGTCTTCGGCGGCGTCGTGATCGGGATGGCGGTGCACGCGACCGGGCTCGGCCGTCGCATCGCGACCGGGCTCGTCCTCCTGTTGCCGCGCTCTTATCTCGGCACCATCACCGGGATCAGCCTCGCCTGTGTCGGGCTCGCCTTCGTACTGCCGTCGGCGATGGGCCGGGTCGTGATCCTGATCCCGATCGTCCAATCGCTCGCCGATCGGATGGGCTTCGGGCCCGACCGCAACGGCCGGCACGGCATGGCGATGGCGGTCGGGCTGTCCTCGATCCTGCCGGCGATGTCGCTCCTGCCGGCGACGACGCCCAACGTGGTGCTCGCCGGCGCCGCCGAGAGCCTCCACGGCGTCGTCCTCCACTACGGCGCGTTCGCGTTCCTGCACGGGGTCGCGGGGCTCCTCGCGATCCCGGTCATCATCCTCCTCGTCGTCGTGATCTTCCCCGACCGCGCCGGCGTGCGCGCCGATCCGGAGCCGCCCGGCCCGATCGGCGCCGAGGAGCGCCGCCTCGCCCTCGTCCTCGTCCTCACGCTCGCGTTCTGGGCGACCGACGTCGTCCACGGCATCGCGCCGGCCTGGGTCGCACTCGGCGCGGCGATCGTGTGCATGCTGCCCTATGTCCGCCTGGTCTCGCCCGAGGCGGTGGTGCGGGAGGCCAATTATTCGCCGTGGTTCCTGCTCGCCGGCATCATCGGTCTCGGCGCGGTCGTGTCGCATACCGGGCTCTCGCAGGTGCTCGGCCGGGTGATGCTGGACACGGTCGGCTTCGCGCCCGGTGCCGATTTCTACAATTTCGCCGCGATAATCGTCGTCGAGACGGTGCTCGGCGTCCTGATGACCTTCCCGTCGGTGCCGGCGATGCTGACGCCGCTCGCCCCCGACATCGCCGCCGCCGCCGGCTGGCCGCTCGAGACGGCGGTGATGGCGCAGGTGCCCGGTTTCTTCGCGATCCTCCTCCCCTACGAGGCGCCGCCGATCCTGACCGCGATGCTGCTCGCGCGCGTGCCCTATGGCGGCGTCGCGCGGCTCTGCCTGTCGTTCACCGCGATCTATCTCGTGGCGATCACGCCGGTGAACTTCCTCTGGTGGCGCGCGCTCGGCATGTTCGCCGAATAGCTCAGCGCGCGAAGGCTCGGGCGAGGAACTCGGCGACGGCGCGGTTCGATTGCGCGCGCACCGCGTCGTCGCGGCCGATCAGATAGCCGCCCGACCCGGCGCAGAGCCCGAGGATGATCTTGCGCGAGAAGCTCCCCGACATGGCGAGCCAGGTGTTGTCGTCGCGCGCTATGCCGTCCGCCTCGACGGTGAGCCGGCAGTCGTTGAGCGTGCGCCCGATCCTGTACGGGCCGCCGAAGCCGCCGTCCCACTGGTGGAAGGCGCCGGGAAAGGCGATCGTGCGGACCGCCGCGCCGCCGGCCTCGAGGTCGCCCATCACCTCGGCGCAGCGCTTCGGGTCGACGATCTCGTCGGCGGTGCCGTAGAGCATCAGTACCGGCGCACCGGTCGCACGCCGGTCGCGCAGGCGCGCGATGCAGGGGCCGTAATAGGCGATATGGGCGGCGAAGCGCCGGCCGTCGGGCGCGTAGGCGCGCGCGACCTGCTCGAACGCGGCGAGGAGCGCCACCATGCCGCCGTAGGAGAACCCCACCAGCGCGACCCGGCGCGGGTCGATCGCGGGCTCCTGGGCGAGCCAGTCGAGCGCGGCGAAGGCATCGGCGAGGAACATCGCCTCGGTGATCTCGATCAGCCGTTCGGTGAACGTCGTCGCGCGGTCGCGCCGCGCGCCATAGGTCTCGACGACGAGCGCCGCGATCCCCATCGCGGCGAATTGCGGACCATAGGTGAGCTCGCGCGCGCCGAGAACGCCGCCCGCCCCGTGCAGCATCACCACCGCCGGCGCCGGCCGCTCGCGCGAATAACCACGTGGCAGATAGAGCGTCGCGCGGCCGAGCGTCGAGGGTGCGGCCTCCTCGCCTGCGCGGACGTCGGCGAGCGCGAACGGGCTCCGCGTCGCGAACTCGACCCGGCGGCCCTCGATGCCCGCGACCGCGGCACCCTCCGGCCACGGGTCGACGAACTCGGTCGCCTCAGCGCGCGCTGCGAGACCGAGCGCAAGAGCCGCCCACAGAACCATCACGCCGCGCCGCACGTCCGTCCTCCCGCCGCTCGCCGGCGCGATCGTCGCGCGGAGAGGCGGCCCTTGGCAATCCGCCATCGCTGGTGCACCCTCGTCCGCGTGGATCGCGCGATCGAGACGGGAGACCGCCCATGGACTTCGAACTGCCGGAAGAGCTCCGGATGCTCAAGCAGACGGTGAGGAGCTTCGTCGACAAGGAGATCATCCCGATCGAGATGACGGCGATGGACCGCCACGACCTCAAGCCCGAGGTCCGCGCCGCGCTCGAGAAGAAGGCGAAGGAGCTCGGTCTCTGGATGCTCGATGTGCCGACCGAATATGGTGGCCAGGGCCTCAGCATGCTCGGCCTCGTCGTCGTGTGGGAGGAGATCGCGCGCACGGTCGGCCTGCCGCCGCGCGGGCCGCTGATCTTCGGGCCGGACCCGCGCCCAATCCTCTTCATGCTCAACGAGAAGCAGAAGGAGAAATATCTCTACCCCGTGCTGCGGGGCGAGAAGAAGGCGACCTTCTGCCAGACCGAGCCCGATGCCGGCGGCGATCCCGGCTCGATGCGCACCACCGCCGTGCGCCAGGGTGACCACTACATCCTCAACGGCTACAAGCGTTTCATCAGCCACGTCGATATCGCCGACTTCCTCCAGGTCGTGTGCGCGACCGACCGCTCCAAGGGCTCGCGCGGCGGGCTCTCGGTGCTGCTCGTCGACAAGGACACGCCCGGCGTCAAGATCACGCGCTCGACCTACAAGATGATGGGCGATCTCACCTTCGAGATCGCCTTCGACGACGTCAAGGTCCCGGTCGAGAACCTGATCGGCGAGGAGGGCGCCGGCATGGCGCGGGCCCAGAAATGGCTCACCATGGGCCGGCTCTACCAGGCGTGCCGCGGCCTCGGCGTCGCGCAGCGTTCGCTCGAGCTCGCGGTCAAGTACTCGAAGCAGCGTGTCACCTTCGGCCGCCCGGTCGCCGACCGTCAGGCGATCCAGTTCATGCTCGCCGACATTTATATGAAGCACGAGATGTGCCAGAATTTCGTCTACCGTACGGCGTGGCGGTCGGACCAGGACACGCTGGAGCGGCACGAGCCCTTCATGTGCAAGGTCTATGGCACCGAGCTCGGCTTCGAGGCGGCGGATCGCTGCCTCCAGATTCACGGCGGTCTCGGCCTCACCGTCGAGATGCCGACGCAGAAGATGTGGCGCGATGCGCGCGGCTTCATGATCACCGAGGGTCCGGTCGAGATCATGCGCTCGGTGATCGCGCGCCACGTCTTCCGCGCCTATGAATAGGGAGGAGATCATGCGCATCCGTCCGGAGTTCGAACACCTCGTCGCGCTGTCGGGTCTGTTGTGGGCGGGCGAGGCGGAGGTCGCGCGCACCTACTTCAATGCCAAGACGCGCACGCCCGAGACCGACCGCAAATGGCTCGCCCATCAGGCGTACAAGGAGTATTGGGGCTCGGGCTTCGTCGACCCCACGGTCGGATTGATGGGCGAGTGGTCGCGCGAGATCCTCGATAAGATCCCCGCGCTCGACCGCGACCTCGACCGCCACGACATGCTCGGGCTGGTCGAGCAGATGTACGCCGAGTTCCATCATTATTGCCTGTTCGCCGACATCTATGACGCGCTCCTGCCGCCCGACGGCCGCAAGCTCACGCCGGCGATGATCAAGAACTGGCCCGAGGGCGAGGCGCTCGACAACTACCGGATCGCGGTGCGCAAGAAGCACGGCGCGTTCGGCTGGAAATCGCTCCACTTCACCGAGGGCGGCTATTGCTCGCTCTACCGCGAGGGCGCGCGGCTCAAGGGTCGCGGCGGCATCGACGACCGAATCGCGGCGGCCTGCCAGCGCGTCTACGACGACGAGGTCGAGCACATGCTCCGCGGCATGCTGGAGATGAACGGCGACGACATGACGGCGGCCGAATGGGCCGCGCTCGAGACCCTCGTCATCGACCAGCTCCGGCTCCGCATCAAGATGCGGAACGGCCAGTTCGGCTATCCCCTCTCGGACGCGCGGATCGAGGCGATCTACAAGGGCGACATCGAGCCGATGGCATTCGACTACGGGCTCGCCCGCGCGGCCGCCGAGTAGGCGCGGTCGGCCGGGCTCAGGCCCGGCCGATCGTCTCCTTGATCATCGCCGAGAAGGCGCGGAGCGCGCCCGCGCCGTCGCCGCGGAACGACGAGCCGTGCATGGCCGCGAGCGTCTGCGGCGCGAGCGCGGCGAGACCCTCGATGATGCCCTCGGTGCGCGGCGTCCACGGCATCGCATGCGCCATCGGCCCCTGCAATTGCTGGCGCGTATAGGCGGCGGTGCGGCCGAGAATGTCGCTCTCCGTCACCGCCTCGACGTCGCCGTTGTGACCGAAGAGATCGGAGACGAAGAGCGTCCGCGCGGTTTCCTCGTAGAGGAGGCTCGCGTCCCAGCCATGTGGCACGTGCGCGGTCGCGATGGTGCGGAACCGATATTTGCCGGTGGTGAGACGCTCGTCGGCGGCGAGAACGCGCGCCGGCTTGTCGCAGTAGTCCGCCATGCACACGCGCGCGCCGACGAAGCTGCAGAGCGGCTGTGCGTTCGGGGCCACCGCGAGCCACTCGTTCAGCGCGCCGCATTCGTCGGGCTCGAAATGGCTGAAGCCGATCCAGCGGATCGTCGCCGGGTCGAGGACGCGCGAGGCCGCCTCGCGCACCTCGGGGAACGCGCGGCGAAGATTGGTGTGATAGAGGAGCGGCTCGGCGTCCTTCACCAAGAACGAGTTGAACTGGAAGTTGGTCGCCTGGTTGTAGACGGTGAGGCGGTAGATGTCGGGCGCGATCTCCGCGACGGTCGCCATGGCGGTGTCTCCTTCGATGGAGGCCGCATCGTGCCACGGCGCGCCGTGTCCGTCCCATGCTGTCGCATCATGCCGCCATCGCGCCGGCACAGGGCCGGATCGACGACGCGCCGAAGGCTCAGTTCTGGGCGCGTCGTTTGCGCGGCGGGTGATAGAGGACGAGCATCACGAGGTCCTCGTCGCCGGTGTTGAGGAGGTTGTGGCGCTGGCCGGCGCTGATCGGCGCTACCGTGCCGGCGCGGAGCGGCGCCGTCCGGCCCTCGACATCGAGCCGGCCCTCGCCGGAGACGACGTAGAACAGATGCGCCCACGGCTCGGTGTGCTCGGGCGATCGGCCGCCGGGGCCGATCCGGGTCAGCTCGAGCCCGTAGGCGCCGCCGGTATAGGCGTCATCGACCAGGGTCTTGTAGGCCGCATGGGAGACCGCGAGCCCGCGGAGCTCGGTCCACGGGATCGAAGCGGGGTCGAAGGCGGGCGGACCCGCCGGCTCGTCATCCATCACCAATATCCGATCGGCCGTTCGCTGCCGGCCACGATATAGGGCCGGCCCCAGGCATCGTAGCACTGGGTGGCGGCGACGGCGACCCGTCGGCCGTACCAGTCGCGCGTCACGCGCTCGACCGGGTGGCAGCCATAGGTGCGTGGGCTATGATAGTGGCGCGGCGGCGGGCGGTGATAGTGGCGGTGATAATAGGGCGGCGGGAGGTGATAGCCGTCGCCGAAGTGGAGCGAGAAGCCGCCGCGGAAGTCACCCGCCTCGGCCGGCGCGGCGATCAGCATCAGCGCCAGGACGGCGATCATGGCCCCGAGGGCCTTCGTCACGGACCGCATCGAACCCTCCCTTGGCTCGCTGCGGACCGATATACGGGCCGATTATGGCCCGAGTGCGGCGGGGGTCAGGCGAGGCGACGGTTGAGGATGTCGAGCGCGGCCGCGACCGCGGCGAGACGGACCGCGTCGCGGTCGCCGGCGAAGAAATGGCGCTCGAACAGGGTGCGCTCGCCCCGCCGCGACGCGGCGACGAAGACGGTCCCGACCGGATGCGTCGAGGAGCCGCCGCCCGGCCCGGCATAGCCGGTGACCGCGACCGCGACGCCGGCGCCCGAATGCGCGAGCGCACCCTCGGCGAGGCCCTGGGTGACCTCGCCGCTCACCGCGCCGTGCGCGGCCGAGACCGTCTCGGCGACACCGAGCCCGGTCGCCTTGGCGCTGTCGTGATAGAGAACGAAGCCGCGCTCGAACACCGCCGAGGCGCCGGGCACGGCGGTGAGGCAGGCCGAGACGAGGCCCGCGGTGCAGGTCTCGGCCGTCGCGATGCGGATGCCGTGCGCCTTCGCCGCGGCGAGCGCGGCGGCGGCACGGTCGAGATGCGGTTTCGGGAACATGGCGGCCTCAGGCGCTGTGGTCGACGAAGACGTTCTTCACCTCGGTGTAGAGCGCGAGCGCATAGGTGCCGAGCTCGCGCCCAATGCCCGAGCGCTTATAGCCGCCGAACGGCGCGAACAGGCCGTAGCGGCTCGCGCTGCCGTGGCTGTTGATCGAGACCATGCCGCTCCGGACCGCCTTGGCGACGCGGAGCGCCTTGCCGATGTCTCTCGTCCACACCGAGCCGTTGAGACCGTAGTCGCTGTCGTTCGCGATGCGGACGGCCTCGGCCTCGTCGGCGAACGGGATGACGGTGAGCACGGGCCCGAATATCTCCTCGCGCGCGATGCGCATCGCGTTGGTGGCGTCGGCGAAGACGGTCGGCGCGTAGTAGTTCCCGGTGCCGAAGCCGGCCGGCCGGCCGCCGCCGGCGACCAGCCGGGCGCCCTCGGCGCGGCCGATCGCGACATAGCCATCGACCGTCGCCCATTGCGCCGGCGAGACCAGCGGACCCATCTCGGTCGCCGGGTCGAGCGGATCGCCGACCCGGAACGCGGCGGTCGCGGCGAGAAGCCGATCGAGCACGCGGTCCATCGCGCCGGCCTCGACGAGGAGCCGGGTGCGCGCCGAGCAGCTCTGCCCCGCGTTGCCGAAACAGGCCGGCACCGCCGTGGCGGCGGCCTTGTCGAGATCGGCATCGGCGAAGACGATATTGGCGCTCTTGCCACCGAGCTCGAGCGTCACGCGCTTGATCTGGTCGGCGGCGGCCTTGACGATCGCCGCACCCGTCGTCGTCTCGCCGGTGAACGAGATCTTGTCGATCAGCTTGTGCGTCGCGATGGCATCGCCGAGCCCGCGCCCCGGTCCCGGCAGGACCGCGAGGACGCCCGGCGGCACGCCGGCCGCGAGCGCGATCCGGCCCAGCATCAGCGATGTGACCGGCGTGTGGCTCGCCGGCTTCAGGATCACCGTGCAGCCGACCGCGAGCGCCGGCGCGAGTTTCCACGACGCGGCGAGGAACGGGAAGTTCCACGGCGTGATCGCACATACGACGCCGACCGGCTCGCGCAGCGTGAAGTCGAGGATCGGATCGCCGAGCGGGATCGTCTCGCCGAAGAACTTGTCGGCGGCGCCGGCGTAATAGTCGAAGACGCGCGCAGCGGCGTCGACCTCGTTCCGCGAATTGGCGATGGTCTTGCCGCCGGTCCGCGTCTCCCAGACGGCGATCGTCTCGGCTTCCGCACGGATGCCGTCGGCGATCTTCTGGAGGACCCGGCCGCGGTCGAACGGGCGCATGCCGGACCACCGGCCGGCATCGAACGCCCGCCGCGCGGCCGCGGCCGCGCGATCGAGATCGACGACGCCCGCCTTGGCGACGGTCGCGACCGTCTCGCCGGTCGCCGGGTTCGCGACCGCGAAGCTCGCGCCGTCGGCGGCAGCGGCGAACGCGCCGTCGATCAGGAGCCCGGTCGGCGTTGCGGTCATGCGAAGGCGAGCGCCTCGCCGGCGAGCCGCCGCGCCGCCTCGCCCGGATCGGGGGCCGCATAGATCGTGCGCCCGACGACGGCATAGGCGCGGCAACCCGTCGCCTCCTTGAACGAGCCGCCGATCGAGCCGCCGAGCGCGCCGATCCCGGGCAGGAACAAGGACGGCTCGTCGATCCGCTCCCGGAGGAACCGGGCGAGCCGCGCGACCTTCTCCGGATCGTTCGCCGGCACGACGAAATGATCGGCGCCCTTGTCGATCGCACGCTCGAAGATGCGGGTCAGCGCATCGTCGGCGATATAGCCACCGCCCGAGACGACATAATCGGCGAGCGGCAGCTCGCCGCCGACGACGGGACAGAGCCGGTTCGCGATCGCGCCGCCGACGAACGCGTCGACCGCGCGGGGGCCGGCGACCGGAAACAGGATCAGCCCGTCGGCGCCGGCGGCGCGGCAGGTCGCGGCGAACTTCGCGGCCATGTCGGGAACGTCGGGCCCGGCCTTCTGGTGGTCGTAGATCAGCGGCAGGTCGGTCTCGCGCCGGAGCATCCGGATCGCGCCCTCGAGCCCGAGGCGGAGAGTCGCGGTGAGCCCGAGCTTGTAGGCGACGATACCCGGGATGCGGGTCGTCGCGGCGACGATGCGCGCGATCTCGTCGACCGAGTCGGCATCGAGCGCCGGCATGACGCCGTGGCTCGCGCGGAGCGTCACGTCATGGAGGCCCGCGAGATCGACGCGCCGGAGCAACGAGCCTACTCCGCGGCGCGCGCGGCGGCCTTGAGCCGGGCGATGTCGCGCTGCGCCGACGGCTTGATGTCCTTGACGTCGAGCGAGATGTCGACCGCGGTGATCGAGTGGGTGAGATCGCCGATCGAGATCACATCGACGCCGGTCTCGGCGATCGGGACGATCGTGGTCTCGCGCACCCCGCCCGACGCCTCGGTGATGGCCTTGCCCTTGCACATCTTGACGCCCTCCCGCATCTCGGGGAGCTCCATGTTGTCGAACATGATGACGTCGGCCTTGCAGCGGAGCGCCTCCTCGACCATCTCGAGCGTCTCGCACTCGACCTCGATCTTGAACGTGTGCTGGGCGCGGGCGCGCAGGAGCTCGACCGCGTTGGTCAGCCCGCCCGCGATCTTGATGTGGTTGTCCTTCACCAGGACGCAGTTGTGCAGCGAGAAGATGTGGTTGTGCGCGCCGCCGACGCGGACGGCGTATTTCTGCAGCACGCGGAAGCCGGGCCAGCCCTTGCGCGTATCGGTGAGCCTCACGCCGGTGTGCTTGACGAGCTCGCTGTAGCGCCGCGTCTTGGTCGCGATGCCCGACATCTGCTGCAGCCAGTCGATCGCGCAGCGCTCGATCATGAAGAACGTCGAGGCGCGAGCCCTGATCTTGAGCAGGATCGTGCCCGGCTCCATCAGCTCGCCGTCCTTGACCGACACGTCGACGACGGCGTCGGGCTGCACGATCTTGATCGTCTCGTCGGAGAGGAGGAGGCCGCAGATCACGCCGTGCCCCTTGGCGTAGATCTGGCCGGTCTGCCACGGATCGTCACCGACCAGGAAGCCACCGGTGGTGTCGCCGGGGCCGATCTCCTCGCGCAGACCTTGCTCGACGAAGGGGCGGATCATGAAACGGTTGAGCTGCATGGCGTTTCTCCGGTTGCAAGGGTCTAGCGCGCGGTTCCATCCATCGCGTCGCGGAAGGCGCGGCCTTCCTTCATGACGAGGTGGATGCGCGCGCGCTCCTCGAGGATGCGGATATCGGTGAGCGGATCGCCGTCGACGACGACGATATCGGCGATGCGGCCTTGTTCGAGGCTGCCGAGCTCGGGCCGCTCGATGCAGGCGGCCGCCGTCGAGGTCGCGGCGACGATCGCTTCCATCGGGCTCATGCCAAGCCAGTCGACCATGAAGCGGAGCTCGGCCAGGTTCTCGCCGACCATCAGCCGGTGCGACTGGTCGGTGCCGAAGGCGACCTTGACGCCGCGGCGGACGGCATCGCGCCAGAGCGGGATCTGGCCCTGCATCCTGTCGTAGATCTCGGCGTCCTTCTTGTCCTCCTGCGCGAGCTGCTGCGCGCCCCAGGCCTTGTTGCGCTGGCGGTGCTCGACCGAGAGCGGCACGAGGGCGAGCGTCGGCACCCACCAGGTGCCCTGGCGCAGCATCATGGCGACGCATTCCTCGTCGATGAACCAGCCGTGCTCGACCGAGTAGACCCCGGCGCGGAGCGCATTCCGGATGCCGGCGACGCCCTCGGCGTGGACCGCGACGCGCTTCTTCTTCATCGCCGCCTCGGTGACCGCGCAGGCGATCTCCTCGACCGTGAACTGCGGCTCGTCCCAGTGATCGGTGACCGAGGTGATGCCGCCGGTCGTGCACATCTTGATGAAGTCGGCGCCCGCCATGAGGAGGTGGCGCACCTGGCGGCGCACCTCGCCGACCCCGTCGGCGACCGGATCGGGGAGCCAGGTGCGCTTCGGGATGCGCATCCCGGCCGGCACCCAGTAGTCGCCGTGGCCGCCGGTCTGCGACAGCATGACGATCGCGATCAGGAGCCGCGGCCCGGCGATGAAGCCCTCGGCGACCGCCTCGCGAAAGCCGGCGTCGGCGCCGCCCATGTCGCGCACCGTCGTCACACCGCAGGCGATCGTCTCGGCCAGGATCTGGGTCGAGCGGAGCACGTTGTAGGTCGCCGTGTTGAGGAGGTGCTGGCGCATGTCGCGCGCGCGATAGGTCACGTGCACATGGCAGTCGATGAAGCCCGGCAACACGGTGCGCGCGGCCGCATCGCGCCGCCTCGCCTCGCGCGGCAATGCGACCGAGCGCGAAGGGCCGACCGCGCGGATGCGGCCATCCTCGATCACGACGACGCCGTCCGCGACCGGATCGCGCCCGGTTCCGTCGATGATCCGCCCGCCGACGATCGCCTCGATCAAACGCGCCTCCCGTTTCCGCGCCGTGCGTAACAGGGTCGGGGGCCCGGTTGCAAGCCCCGCCCGCCCCCCGTCGCGCGCCGCCGCCCCATACTCGCCCGAGCCTTCGCCCGAGCCCGGTCGGCGCGGTTGCGGAGCCGGGCCGGGCCGGGCATTGTCGGCCGGACAGCGACCCGAAACCGACCAAAAAGGACGATGCCGTGACCGACCAGAGCCTCCGCGGGTTTCTCTCGATGGTGGAACGCCAATTTCCCGACGAGTTCGTCCGCGTGAAGGAGCCGGTCCGGCGCGAGCTCGACATCACCTCGACGGTGTTCGAGTTCGA
The DNA here is from genome assembly GCA_016869145.1 of Alphaproteobacteria bacterium. Taxonomy (GTDB): domain Bacteria; phylum Pseudomonadota; class Alphaproteobacteria; order MPNO01; family VGEU01; genus VGEU01. The sequence continues at coordinate 64,902 of VGEU01000004.1, forward strand.
GCGCCACGGCAGGAGCCCGGTCGTGTACTACGAGAAGGTCGAGGGCTTCTCGATGCCGGTCGTCACCAACACGACCGGCAACCGCCGCCTGCTCGCCGCCGCGCTCGGGGTCGATCCGGGCGAGCTCGCCGTCGCCTTCAAGGACCGCTGCCAACGCTACACCAAGGTCGATCGCGCGGGCGATGCGCCGTGGCAGGACGTCGTGATCGAGGGCGACGACGTCGATCTCGCCAAGCTCCCGATTCCGCTCCATTTCGGCGTCGACGCCGCGCCCTACATCACGGCCGGCCAGATCATCGCCCGCGATCCCGTGACCGGCGTCGACACCTCGGGCTTCCACCGGCTGATGCTCAAGGGCCGCAACCGGCTCGGCCTTTCGCTCCATTCCCGCCGGCGCATGTACGAGTTCCACCGCCGCGCCGAGGAGCGGAACGAGCCGCTGCCGGCCGCCATCACGCTCGGCATCCATCCGCTCCATTACATGGGCTCGATGGCCTACCACTACCCGCCCGATGTCCGGAAATACGAGATCATGGGCGGGCTGTTCGGCGCGCCCTACCGCGTCGCCCGCTGCAAGACCGCCGATCTCGAGGTCGCGCACGGCGCCGAGATCGTGATCGAGGGCGAGATCCTGAACGGCGTGCGCGAGCCCGAGGGCCCGTTCGGCGAGTTCACCGGCTACGCCTCCTACCGCTCGACGCAGAACGTCTTCGTTGCCAAACGCATCCAGATGCGGAAGGACCCGATCTTCCACTCGGTCGCCTCGGGCACCGCGGCCGACCACATCCTCGTCTCCTCGATCAGCCGCGAGGGCGAGATCTTCAACGCGCTCCGGCGCAACCTGCCCAACGTGCGCGCCGTGCACGTGCCGCTGCCGACGGTCGGCGCGATGATGGCGATCGTGTCGATGAAGAAGACGGCGGAGGGCCAGCCGCAGCAGGCGATCATGGCCGCGCTCGGCACCGAGTTCTACGTCAAGTGCGTCGTCGTCGTCGACGAGGACGTCGACATCTTCAACCTGTCCGACGTGATGTGGGCGGTGATCACCCGCACGCGCGCCGACAAGGACATCGTGCTGGTGCCGGGCGCGATGGGCGCGATCCTCGATCCGACCTCGGACCCGACCAACTACACGCTGACCAAGGTCGGCATCGACGCCACCAAGCCGACCGGCAAGGACTGGGCCGAACGCCTCGTCATCCCCGACGACCAGCGCGCCCGCGTCCGCGCCATCATCGAGCGCGCCGGCATCCGGCTCTAGCCCGGCCCCCGGCGCCGCGGCCACAGGAACCAGACGAGCGCCGCGAGCTCGATCGCCAGGACGACGAAGAAGGCCACCTGGTGCGCCTCCGGCGCATAGCGTCCGGGCGCCGGCTCCGGCCACATCCCGATGATGAGGCCGATCCCCCACTGCACGATGAACGAGCCGATGAAGATCTGCTTGTTCTGCGCGGTGTTGACGCGCCCGATCAGCGCCGCCGGGAAGTGGTTGGCGTAGACGGCATAGACGAGGATCGTCGAGGCACCGCCGAAGCCGAACAGGAACAGGAGCGGCACCGCCCATTCGACGAGCTCGAGCGCGAGCCCGAGCTGGGCCGCCATCGAGAGCACCATCGCGCCCGCCACCGTCGTGATCGTCGGCACCGCGACGCGTTGCAGCCGGTCGGCGATCACCCCGAGCGTGAGGACGCCGATCACCATCCCGGCATTGTGGAGAAAGAGCGCGTTCGCGACCTCGAGCCGGTCCATGCCGGCGACGTCGCGGAGCCAGGGACCCGCCCACAGCGTCTGGTAGGAGAGGAACGCCGCCGCGTGGACGAACACCATCACCGACACGCGCCAGAAATAGGCATCGCCATAGATGCGCCCGAGATCGCGAAGCTGCGCGCGCGCGTTCCCGGTCGCCGCGCCGGCGACGCGCCGGTCGGGCACGACGACGAGGATCAGCACGCCGACCGCGAGCGTGACCGCGGCGAGCACGAAGAAGATGCCGCGCCAGCCGAGCGGCTCGAGCAGAAGCTCGACCGGCAGCGTCGCCGACAGCGCCCCCATGCTGCCGAACGCGCCGGTGAGCCCGTGGAGGAGCGCGAGCCGCTCGCGCGGCCACCACAGGACATTGGCCTGGAGCGCCGCCATCAGGCAGCCCGAGACGCCGAAACCGATCAGCCCGCGCCCGGTCGCCACCGTCGCGAGGTCGTGGCCGAGCGCGAACAGCGCGGCGCCGGCGGCGGCGACCGCGAGCAGCACGAACTGCACCCGGCGCGGGCCGTAGCGGTCGAGCACGATGCCGAGCGGCACCTGGATCGAGGCGAAGACGATGAAATAGACGCTCGTCATCAGCCCGAGATCGGCCGCGGTCAGCCCGATGTCGGCGACGAGCTGCGGCGCGATCACCGCGTTCACCGCCCGGAACAGATAAGAGAGGTAGTAGCCGAGCCCGAACGGCACGAACACCGTGAGGACGATCGCGGCGGGCGTGAGCCGGGGCTGATCCGTCGTCGTCGGCGTCATGGCGCGCGCGTCCCGGCGCGGAACCGGTAATGGACGAGAAAGACCGCGAAGAACAGCGCCTCGATCGCCATCAGGATGAACATCGCCGCGCCGTGCGCCTCGGGATCGAAGCGGCCGCCGGGGAGGACGGCCCACTGGTCGATGACGATGCCGACGCCCCACTGGAAGGCGAAGGAGAAGATGAACATCATCAGGTTGACGAGGGTGATGACGCGCCCGGTGATCGCCGGCGGATAGAGCTGCGGGAAGATCGAGAAGCAGAGGAGCGTCGCCGCGCCGACGAGCCCCCATGCGAGCCAGAGGACCGCGGCGATCCCGGCCGCGCCGATCGCGACGAAGACCTGGACGACGAAGAACACGACGAGAATGGCGATGAACACGTTGAGCGGCGGAATGCTCTTGAGACGGAGCCGGTCGGCGATCACGCCGGCCGATACGCCGCCGCAGAAGAACCCGATCTGGATCAGGAGAAGGTGGTTCGCGACCGCGACGCGGTCGAAGCCCGCGATGTCGCGGAGCCAGGGGGCGGCCCACAGCGTCTGGTAGGACTGGAAGGCGGCATGCACCGATACGAACATCAGCGTGAGCCGCCAGAAGAAGCCGTCGCGGATCACCGAACGGAAGAGGCGGCGCTGCTCCTCCGCCGACGGTCGCGGGCCGGCCTCGACGCGGCGCTCGGGCACGACGAGATAGATGAAGAGCGCGCAGACGATCGTGAGCGCGGCGATGCCCCAGAACACCTCGCGCCAGCCGACGAAGCCGAGCACCGCCTCGAGCGGCGCGGTCGCGGTGATCGCGCCCGAGCCGCCGAACATCGTCATCAGCCCGTTGACCAGCGGCAGCCGGTCGCGCGGCCACCAGAGCGCATTCGCCTGCACCGCCGCCATCAACGCGCCCGAGACGCCGGCGCCGATCAGCGCGCGCCCGATCGCGACCATGGCGAAATCGGTGCCGACCGCGAACACCACCGCGCCCGCTGCCGCGACGACCATCAAGGCCGCCTGCACCCGGCGCGGGCCATAGCGGTCGAGCGCGATGCCGAGCGGGATCTGCGTCAGCGCGAAGGCGAAGAAGTAGATCGAGGTGAGGAGGCCGAGATCGCCCGCGCCGAGCGCGAACTCGGCACTCAGCTGCGGCGAGATGACCGCGTTCACGGTGCGGAAGAGATAGGAGAAGTAGTAGCCGAACCCGAACGGCACCAGCACCGTGAGGAGGGTGGCTCGAATGCCGAGCGGCGCCGTCGCGGCGGTCGTCAATGATTCACTCCGGGCTGCACGCCGGCGGTCCGCGGGATCGGCGTGTCGCCGTTGGGACGTCAGGATCCGCCCTGCACCTGTCGGGCCACCGCGTATCCGATGCGACCCGGCATTGCAAGCCGCAACGCGACCCGGCATTGCAAGCCGCCTCGCGGTGGGGGCTTGCTTGACCGTCCGAACGGAGGGCCATAGGGTAGCCGCAACTTTCCCGACCAGCGGCGAGGCCCCGTGGCGAACACATTGCGACTGCGCGTGCACGGCAAGTCCGGCATCAGCGAGGAGACCGTCACCGTCAACGACCTCGTGATCGCCGGCTGGACCGGGCGCAATGTCGAGGCGCTCGAGAAGCACATCCGCGAGCTCGAGGAGATCGGCGTGCCGCGCCCCTCGACGGTGCCGTGCTTCTACCGTCTCGCCGCGTCCTGCCTGACGACCGACGAGGACCTCCAGGTGCTCGGGCCCGATTCGAGCGGCGAGATCGAGTTCGTCCTGATCGGCACGCCCGCCGGCATGCTGATCGGGATCGGCTCCGACCATACCGACCGCAAGGTCGAGACCTACTCGGTGCCGGTATCGAAGCAGATGTGCCCGAAGCCGGTCTCCCGCGATGTGTGGCGCTATGCCGACATTGCGCCCCATTTCGACCGGCTCACGCTCCGGTCCTGGGCGGTCGAGGACGGCGCGCGCAATGTCTACCAGGAAGGCCCGGTCACAACGATGCGCGCACCGGAGGATCTGATCGGGCGCTATCTCGCCGGCAAGACCGCGCTGCCCGCCGGCACCGCCATGTATTGCGGCACGCTCGCCGTCCACGGCAAGCTCCGCGCCGCGCCGCGTTTCGAGGTCGAGCTCGCCGATCCCGTGCTCGGCCGCTCGCTCCGCCACGGCTACAGCGTGCGGACGCTGCCGATCGTCACCTGACAGTCGAGGAGAACGCCATGCCGATCCCGAAGAAGCATCTCGAATTCCACGCCGTCGATTTCGCGACCGGCTGGGAGACCCCGCCCGGCTATCCGTCTGGGATCCAGCAGAAGATCCTGACCGGCGTGCTCGACGAGACCAACAAGAAGGGCTCGCGCACGCGCATCCTCAAATTCGCGCCCGGCGTATACACGACCGAGCCCTTCGTGCACGACTACTGGGAGGAGGTCTACCAGATCTCGGGCGATCTCATCGTCGGCAACGACAAGCAGGGCAAGGGCGGCGAGAAATTCAAGCCCAACACCTATGCCTGCCGGCCGCCCGGGGCCCATCACGGCCCGTTCAAGTCCGAGGGCGGCTGCATGCTGCTCGAGATCCACTACTACGACGAGACCAAGAAGTAGCGCCCTCCCCGGGCCGCGAGGACCATCGCGATGAAGCCGCTCGCCACACTCGCCGCCGACCTCGCGGCCGGACGCACCACGAGCCTCGCGCTCACCGAGGCCGCGCTCGCGCGCATCGCCGATCCGGCGGGCGAGGGCAAGCGGACGATGATCCGCGTCCATGCCGAGGCCGCGCGCGCCGCGGCCAAGGCCTCCGACGCGCTCCGCGCGCACGGCATCGTGCCCTCGCCGCTCGCCGGCATCCCGGCCTCGATCAAGGACCTCTTCGACGTCGCGGGCGAGGTGACCACCGCGGGCGCGGTGGTCACCAGGAACGACCCGCCGGCCACCGCGGACGCGGCGATCGTCGCCCGGCTCCGCGCCGCCGGCGCGGTGATCGTCGGGCGCACCAACATGACCGAGTTCGCCTATTCGGGCATCGGCATCAACCCGCATTACGACACGCCGAGGAACCCGTGGGACCGCAAGACCGGCCGCATTCCGGGCGGCTCGTCCTCGGGCGCCGCGATCTCGGTCACCGACGGCTTCGCGGCCTACGGCATCGGCACCGACACCGGCGGCTCGGTCCGCATCCCGGCCGCGCTCAACGGCATCACCGGGCTGAAGCCGACCGCGCGCCGCGTGCCGACGACGGGCTGCTTCCCGTTGTCGTGGAGCCTCGATTCGATCGGCCCGCTCGCGCCCTCGGTCGCCTGCTGCGCGCTCGTCGATGCGGTGCTCGCCGGCGCGGCGCCGGTAGTGCCGGCGGCCCTTCCGATCGCCGGTCTCCGCTTCGCGGTGCCGAAGCATTATGTCCTCGACGACCTCGAGCCGGTCGTCGCCGCGACGTTCCAGAAGGCGTTGTCGCGGCTCGCGGCGGCGGGCGCGACGATCCGCGAGATCCCGTTCGAGGTGCTCCTCCGCATTCCCGAGCTCAACGCTAAGGGCGGTGTCCTCGGGGCCGAGTCCTATGCGATCCACCGCGCGCGGCTCGCGACGTCGAAGGAGGGTTACGATCCGCGCGTCTCGGGCCGCATCCTCCGCGCCGCGCGGATGGATGCCGCCGACTATATCGACGCGCTCGCGCTCCGGCGCGTGATCATCGCCGAGGCCGATGCGACGACCGCGCCCTATGACGCCTGCCTGATGCCGGTGACGCCCGCGGTCGCGCCGCCGATCGCCGATCTCTTCAACGACGACGAGCTGTTCGGCAAGATGAACCTCCGGATGCTGCGGAACACGACCGTCGGGAACGTGCTCGACCGCTGCGGGCTCTCGATCCCCGCGCACGGCACGGGCGAGGCGCCGGTCGGGCTCATGGTGATGGGCGAGACGGGCGGCGACCATCGCCTGGTCCAGATCGGTCTCTCGGTCGAGGCCGCGCTCGCCGCGCGGTGACGGCGCCGTGCGCGCCTTTCTCTATCGCCAGCTCTTCCCGCGCGGCTGGTTTCACGCCGGCCTCTCGCCCGCGAACAAGATCCTGTTCGCCGCAATCCTCATCGCGGTCACGATCGCGATCCTCGAGACCGAGCCGACGCTCAACCGCGATCCCGTGCTCGCGGAGATATTCCGCGCCGGGGACTGGTTGTTCGCGCTTCTGTTCTCGGCCGAATACCTGGCGCGCGTCTGGGCCGCGGGCGAGGAGCCGCGCTATGCCGAGTGGCGCGGCCGGCTGCGCTACATGCGCCAACCCTTCCCGCTGATCGATCTCATCGCGATCATCCCGTTCTTCATCTCGCTCGGCACCAACGACGCCTTCGTCGTCCGCCTCGCCCGCCTCCTCCGCATCCTCACCCTCGCCCGGCTGGGCGAGTTCTCGGAGGCCGCGATGCTGATGGGCCGCGCGCTTGCCGTGCGCCGCTTCGAGCTTCTGTTGTCGTTCTCGATGGCGATGGGCGTCCTAATCATCGCCGCGACGCTCCTCCACATGATGGAGGCCGAGGCGCAGCCGGCCGCGTTCGGCTCGATCCCGCGCGCGATGTGGTGGTCGGTCGTCACGCTCGCCACCGTCGGCTATGGCGATGTCTACCCGACCACGGTCATGGGCAAGATCGTCGGCGGCATCACGGCGATCTCGGCGGTCGTGCTGATCGCGATGCCGACCGGCATGCTCGCCGCCGCCTTCAGCGAGGTGTTCCAGGCCCACGCCAAGCGGATGCGCGAGGACGACGACCCGCCGCCGCCCACCGGCCCGCCGTCGTAACGCCCCGTCAACGCTTAGTCGCTACAGCGTGATCCGGCGCGGCGGGTGCCCTGTGGCATGCTGGCCGCGACCCGGCCCCGCGCGGACCCATCATGGCGTTCCTCTACTCGGTCTCGATCAACGACCCGACATCGGCGCTGCAGCCGGCGCATTTCAACCTTCTCCAGGCGACCCAGGCCGCGCTCGCCACATGGAGCAATTTCGTCGACGGCAAGGGCTCGCTCGAGGTCGAGCTCCGCATCGGCGCCAACGCCGGCGGGCTCTCGGTCGCCGATGCGTTCACGACCTTCCTCGAGGTTTCGCCGACGCGCGTGCTCGCCGAGCCGAACGTCACCCACGAGCTCCGCACCGGCAACGACCTCAACGGTCCGACGGTCGATCTCGTCCTCCACCTCGATCCCGGCTTCTACGCGAGCCGGACCTGGCTCGACCCGTTCCCGTTCAACCGCCTGGGCGCCGTGCCCGACGACCGGCTCGATCTCGTGAGCCTCCTCGCCTACACGGTCGGCGAGGGCATGGGCTTCACCGGCTTCGGCAACCCCGCGACCGGCGTCCGCGATACCGCCTTCCTCACCACCTTCGATGCCAAGATCGAGTTCACCGGCGCCGCCGCGGTCGCCGCCCATGGCGGGCCGATCCCGCTCAACACCCAAGGGGCGAACCCGCTTTATGTCCGGCTCGGCAACGGTCCTCTGGACGGTCTCGGCAACAACCTGATGACGAGCGAGATCGTCGAGCGCGGCGAGCGCAAGGTGATCGGACCGGTCGATCTCGCGGTCATGCGCGATCTCGGCCTCCCGACCGTCGATCTCGAGACCAACCCGGTGTTCCGCTTCTACAACACCGAGACCGGCGTCCACTTCTATACGGCGAGCGCCGCGGAGCGCGACAACGTCATCGCGACGCTCGACAGCTTCCAGTTCGAAGGCACGGGCTTCGGCGTGCCGGCGGGCAACCAGGCGCCGACCGCGACGGTGTTCCGCTTCTACAACACGGCGACGGGGACGCATTTCTACACGATCTCGCCGGCCGAGCGGGACAACGTGATCGCGACGCTGCCGCAGTATAATTTCGAGGGACCGGCGTTCTCCGCCTATACCGCGCCGGTGCCGGGCTCGGTGCCGCTCTACCGCTTCTACAACGGCGAGACCGGCGCGCACTTCTATACCGCGGGCCTTCTCGAGACCAACGCCGTCTCGGAGACCCTGCCGCAGTTCCGCTTCGAGGGCCTCGCCTGGTTCGTCGATCCGTTCGTCCTCTGACCGCGCGGCGGCGACCGTCAGGCCGCCTTGCCCTTCTTGCCCGCGCGCGGGATCGAGTCCTTGAGGTCGTAGCTGCCGAGACACTCGTTGACGAGCCCGGTCGCGTTGCCCCAGTCATAGGTCCGGAACGAGTGGGCGCGGGTGACGAACTGCGCGCCGGCATAGAACATCTCGTACTGGACATGGCGCGAGGCGAACTCGGAGCCGAGCGAATCCCAGGCGAGCTTCATGAACTTGACGCGGCCCTCGGAATCGGTCGTCGGCGACTGTTGTGTCTTACCGATCAGCTGGGCGAGCTCGACATTGCCGAAATCGGCGGCCGAGGACGGCAGCATGATGAGCCCGCCGCCGCCGAGCTCGCGGATCGTCGTCACGAATTGCGGGTAGATCTCCTGCGTCAGCACCTGCGCGGCGTACATCATGTGCTTGTGCGGCACCCAGGCGCCGCCGTGCATGGTGCCGGCCGCCTCCATGCCGTGCACCATGGCCTCGACCATCGCGGCCTGGGCAGCGAGCTTGCCGAGCGTGTCGCGGACCGGCGGGAAGGCGATGATGCCGTTGGTCTCGGCGATCTTGCGCGCCACCCCCATCAGGAACTGCATCTTGACCAGGAGCCGGATCTGGCACTGGTAATTCTGCATCAAATGCGCGGCGGTATCCTGGAACTGGCCGCGCGCGGCCTCGATGTCCTTGTAGATGAACACGCGCTCCCATGGCACCTTGACGTCGTCGAAATAGACCAGCGCGTCGTTCTCGTCGTAGTGCGTCGCGAGCGGGTTGTCGAACTCGGAGACGGCGTGCTCCTCGAACGACTTCCGCGACATGATCTTGATGCCCTTGTGCCCCATCGGCAGCGCGAAGGAGAGGGCATATTTCTCCTCGCCCTTGGCGAGCGGCTGGATGTTGGCGACCAGCACCTCGTTGGCCATGATCGAGGACGTGCCGAGCATCTTCGCGCCGCGGACGGTGATGCCGTGGCTGTCCTCGTCGACGACGGCGCAGGTGAGATATTCGTCCTGCTGGTCGGCGTTGGTCTTCGACCGGTCGGCCTGCGGGTTGATGATGACGTAGGTCAGGAAGATGTCCTTGTCGCGGCAATACGCGAAATAGTCGCGGAAGTTCTGCGCCCGCTTCTTGTCGTGACGTTCGAACACCTCGATCCCGATGAGCTGGCCGACCAGCGAGGAGGCGATATGGTCGGGCGAGCGACCGAGCCAGCCGAAATTGGTGCGCGACCAGTCGACGAGCGCCTTCCGGCGGTCGACCATCTCGGCGTGCGATTTAGGGATCAGCCAGCATTTGTTGACCCGCTCGCCCGAGGTCGGCGACTTGAAGGTCATCATCTCGATGTTCTCGGGCCGGCACTGGAAGTCATAGAGATCGGCCGCCGACCGGCACGCGTTCCTGAACGCGGGGTGGGTCGTCACGTCCTTGACGATCTCGCCGTTCAGGAACACCTCGCGACCGTCGCGGAGGGCGTTCAGATGGTCGGCGCCGGACTTGGGCATCGTCGTTCTCCTGTTACGCTAGCGGCTAACATTTCATTCGCCCCCGGTGGCGTCAACCCGGCCCCCGCGGCCGTTCGCCGCATCCGCCCGCCGACCGTCTTTCCGTGCTGGTTAAGGGCCGCGCGGCGCCCAATCAGCCGGCCGCGCCGTCGCGCTCGTATTCGCCCGCGACGAGGAGCCGGCGCAGGATCTTGCCGACCGGCGATTTCGGGATCTCGGCGACGAAGACGAATTCCTTCGGCCGCTTGAAATTGGCGAGCGTCGAGGCGCGGCAATAGGCCTCGAGCGCCGCCGCGTCGACCGGTCCGCGACGCTTGACGAAGGCGGTGATGCGCGCGCCCCAGCGCTCGTCGGGAAGCCCCGCGACGGCGACCTCCGCCACCGCCGGATGGAGCGACAAGACGCTCTCGATCTCGACCGGTGTCACGTTCTCGCCGCCGCTGATGATCATGTCGTCGACACGGCCGGTCACGAACAGATCGCCGTCCGCATCGCGATATCCGGTGTCGCCGGTGAAGTACCAGCCGTCGCGGATCGCGCGCCGATCCGCGTCGTCGCGCTTCCAGTAGCCCTCGAACGCCTCGTCGCTCCGGAGATCGGCGACGATCTCGCCCTCCTCGCCCGGCGCGGCGACGGCATCGGGATCGCCGGCGCCGAGGCGGACGACGCGGATGCGCTGGTTGATCCCCGACTTCCCGGCCGAGCCCGGCTTCGCGACCGCGTCGGGCGCGATCGTGAAGGTATAGATCTCGGACGAGCCGTAGTGGTTGACGAAGAGCTCGGGCCGGAACGCCTCGGCGAGGCGGGCAAGCAGCCCGTCGGTCATCGACATGCCGGCGAAACCGAGCTTCCGCACCGAGGCGACGCGCGGGCGGGCGAAGGACGGGTGCGCGAGGATGTCGTGATAGAGGGTCGGCACGAGATAGAGGTTGATGATCGCCGCGTCGTCGATCAGCCGGATCGCCTCGCCGGGATCGAAACGGTGCTGGCAGACGAACGTGCCGTCGATCAGCGCCATCGCGAGGAGCGATCGCACGCCCATCGTGTGATAGAGCGGCATGACGCCGAGCGTGCGCTCGCCCCGCCGGTACTGGTTCTGCGCGACATGGGCGAGCGCCGCGGCGCACTCGGCGCGGTGGCGGCGCGGCACGCCCTTGGGTCGCCCCGTCGTGCCCGAGGTGTAGAGCATCAGCGACCAGTCTTCGGCAGTCGCGCGCGGGACGAAGCGGGAGCCGTCGGCGGCGGCGAGCGCCGCGAGGTCGTGCGTGCCGCCGGGCGCGCCCCCGACCGCGATCCGCGCGATCCCGGTCGCGGTCGCGGCGCCGGCGATCGCGGCCGCCGAGGCGGGCTCGAAGGCGACCGCCTTGGCCTCCGAATCGGCGAGGCAGTAGTCGACCTCCTCGGCCGTCATGCGCCAGTTGAGCGGCGTGACGATGACGCCCGCGAGTTGCGCCGCCCAGTGGAGCGTCGCCATCGCGGCCGAGTTCTGCAGCACAACCGCGAGATGGTCGCCCGGGCGGAGCCCGAGACCGGCGAGCCCCGCCGCGCACGCGCGGGTGCGGACCGCCCAGTCGCCATAGCTGAGCCGGAGCGGCCCGTCGACGAGCGCGAGCGCGCCCGGATTGCGCTCCGCGGTGGCGAGAAAGGTATGACCGAGATCGAACATGCCGGGCTCCGTGCCCGACTGTAGCCGACCGCATCGGACGCGCAACCGCCCAAGGGGGCCCGCGGTGCTCCAGCGGTGCTATTGTCGGGGCGGCGGGGCGCCCTTATGTTCAGCCCGAATTCGCGACGGTTCCGAGGTCCAGGTAGCGGTGATGGAGCACACGAAGAACGGTTTCCCCACGGTCGGCCCCGAATATCTGAAGCCGACCGAGTTCCTCGATTTCGACACGCCCGCGGTGCGCGCGTTCGCGCTCGAGGCGGCGGCGGGTGCCGCGACCGATGTCGACAAGGCGGTGAAGCTCTATTACGCCGTCCGCGACCGCATCCGCTACGACCCCTATCGGATCAATCTCGAGCGCGCGCTCTACAAGGCCTCGAATCTGTTGGCCGCGGGCGCCGGGTTCTGCCTGCCCAAGGCGGTGCTCCTCGCCGCCTCGGCGCGCGCCAATGGCATTCCGGCCGGCATCGGGCTCGCCGATGTCGTCAACCATCTCTGCACCGAGCGGCTCCGCGTCATCATGGGCGGCAAGGAGCTCTTCCTGCACCACGGCTTCGCCGTCCTCTATCTCGGTGGCCGCTGGCTCAAGGCGGCGCCGGCCTTCAACATCGAGCTGTGCGACCGCTTCGACGTGCTGCCGACCGAGTTCGACGGCACCGACCACGCTCTGTTCCAGGAGTTCGACAAGCAGGGCCGCAAGCACATGCAGTACATGGCCGATCACGGCATGTGGTCGGACTTCCCGTTCGATCGCGTGGTGAAAGACTTCCGCGACTACTACCCCTCGACCTTCTACGACGAGGGCGAGAAAGCGCGCGTGCTCGCCGGCTTCTCGGCGCCGAAGCGGTTCGAGGAAGAGCGCCCGCTGACTTGAGCGCCCGCGGACTTGAGCGCCGGCCGAGCCGAGGAGACCCGTCGGACCGGCTCAGCCGACCGCCTTGCCGCCCTCGATCTTCTGGCCGACCGCCGGCACGCCGTCCTCCTCGCCCCAGCGCGGCGCGGTGTGCACGTCGATGCCGAAATGGTCGAGCATGCGCATGCAGCTCTGGTCGACGATGTCGTAGAGCGTCTTCGGCCGGTTGTAGAACGCGGGCACCGGCGGAAATATCACGGCGCCGAGGCGCGAGAGCTTCAGAAGGCTCTCGAGATGGCCGGCGTGGAGCGGCGTCTCGCGGATCGCGATGACGAGCTTGCGACCCTCCTTGAGGACGACGTCGGCGGCGCGGCTGATGAGATCGCCGGTATTGCCCATGGCGATGTTCGACATCGTCTTGATCGAGCATGGCGCGATCACCATGCCGCGGGTACGGAACGAGCCCGACGAGATCGAGGCGCCGATATTCGAGACCTCGTGCACGACATGGGCGAGGTCGAGGAGGCGGCCCGGCTCGAAATCGTGCTCCATCTTGAGCGTCAGCTTCGCCGACCGGCTCATGACGAGATGGATTTGCATGTTCGGATCGGTCCGCAGCATCTCCATCAGGCGCATACCGTAGATCGTGCCGGTGGCGCCGGTGATGCCGACGATGATGCGGTCCATGCGAGGTCCTTCGACTACAGGGCGGCCGGAGTATAGCCGAGCCGGGCGGGTTGTCGAACCGGCCGACCGCGCGACGCGTCGCCACACCGTCCCGATCGAGCGTTAACGTCCCGCGATTGCGGCCCTGGACAGCGTCGGGGGCAGTTGGCACTGTCGGCGCCGGACGAGACCAGCGAAGACCACCCATGCCCGACACCGTGCTCCCGCCGCCCCGCCCCTCGATCAAGGGCTTCGGCCCCTATGGCGAGCTGATCGGCATGCGGCTCGTCGCGTGGGACCTCGAGAACGCCGTGATGGAGCTCGACGTCGAGCGCAAACACGCCAACGGCCTCGGCGTCGTCCATGGCGGCGTGATGGCGACGCTCCTCGACACCGCCTGCGCCCATTGCGGCATCTATTGCACGGTGCCCGAGAACTATCGCTACGCGATGACCGCGTCGTTCACGATATCGCTGATCGGCTCGGTGCGGAGCGGTCGCATCACGGTCCGCGCCAAAAAGCGCGGCGGCGGGCGCACGCTCTACATGGCGACCGCCGAGGCCTTCGACACCGAGGGGACCCTGGTCGCGATCGGCGAAGCGACGCTCCGCTACGGCCCCGGCTGTGACAAGCCGGAAGGGATCCCGCGCCCCGCGACGCCGGCCGGCTGAGCGGATTCCCTTTACCACCTTTAAACGGCGGCGCACCCTTCCTAGGTCTAGCCTATCGGGCATTCCGCCCGGGAGACCGCCATTGTCGGGCGCCCGTGTTCTGTCGCGGCGAACGTTCTGCCGGATCGCCGGGGCCGGTGCGCTGGCGCTGGCGAGCCCCGCCGGCGCCGCGCCCACGCCTGCGCCCGCGCCTGCCTCCACCCCGGGGCGCGCGCTGCCCGTGATGCTGGGTCAAGTGCGGTTCCACACCACGCGCGCGGTCGACACGCTGATGGATATCGCGCGGAGCCAGAATCTCGGTTTCGTCGAGCTCGTCGCGGCCAATCCCGGGATCGATCCATGGCTGCCCGGCGACGGCACACGCATCGTGCTGCCGTCCGGCCATCTCGTGCCGAGCGGGCCGCCGACCGGTCTCATCCTCAACATCGCCGACATGCGGCTCTATTACTTTCCCGCCAGCGCTCCGCCCGAGACCTTCGCGATCGGGATCGGACGCGACGGCTTCCTGACGCCGATGGGTCGCACCACGGTCGTGCGCAAGCAGAAGCAGCCGTCATGGACCCCGACCGCCTCGGCGCGGAAGGATAATCCCGAGCTGCCGCCGGTGGTTCCACCCGGGCCCGACAACCCGCTCGGCGATTTCGCGCTCTATCTCGGCTGGCCCACCTATCTGATCCACGGCACCAACAAGCCCGACGGCGTCGGCCGCCGGGTGAGCCGCGGCTGCATCCGCATGTATCCCGAGGGGATCGAGCGGCTGTTCTCGCTGGTGCCGGTCGGCACCCCGGTCCGCGTCGTCAACGAGGAGGTCAAGCTCGGCTGGGTCGACGGCGCGCTGTTCGCCGAGGTGCACGCCTCGGCCGATCAGGCCGACCAGATCGAGGAGGAGGGCCGCTTCACGCCGCTCTTGCCGGCCGATCTCGAGGACCGTGTGCGCGCCGCCGCCGGCCCGCATGTCGAGAGGGTCGACTGGCGGCTCGTCCAGCGTGCCGGCCTCGAGCGTCGCGGCGTGCCGCTCCGCATCCTCCGCGGCGAG
>VGEU01000005.1 GCA_016869145.1 Alphaproteobacteria bacterium
ACCAGGCTTCGTGGCAATGCTTGTCATGGCGTGGTCTCCAGTCCGGCCCTTCAATGCCGGGCGATTCGAGGTTGAAACACCCCGGAGACTACGCCACTCTCAATTCCTACCAACCTCGCGACGGCACTGGTTCGGGCCACGAAACGTTAATCCTAAGTGGGCAAGCTGGGTGCGACAATCGACCGCGCCGGGGAGAGGGGCCATTCGATATCGACCGAGCGGTGCAGCCGATGCGAGGAGGGCCCGCGTGCGCGTGGCGCTCCGTGCCGCGATGGCCACGCTCACGATTTTCGTCCTCGGATGGTCCACCGCGCCGACCGCGGCCGCAGCGATCACCAAGTCGGAGCGCGCCGCGCTCGACGGGATCGGCAAGAAGAAGCCCGCGACCGCCAAATCCGCCACCAATCCCGCGGCTAAACCGTCCGCCACCAATCCCGCGGCTAAACCGTCCGCCACCAACCCCGCGGCTAAACCGTCCGCCACCAATCCCGCGGCTAAACCGTCCGCCGGCAAGTCCCCGGCGAAGCCATCGGCCGCCGGGCTCTCGTCGGAGGAGCTCCGGGCCCTGTCCTCGATCTCCAGCGCCGCGGGCGCCGAGACCGAGCCCGCCCCGCCCCGCGCCTCGGCCCGCCCGGCGTCGCCCCAGGCACGTCCCGGGGAGCCGACCCCGCCGCGGACCGGCCGCGAGGCGCTTGCCCGCCAGAATGCGGCCCAGGCCCAGCTCCTCGTGGTCCACGCCCGGCGGATCGAGCAGATCGTCCAGCGCGTCGGCATGGATCCGACGCGGCTCCTCAACCACCCGATCAACCGCGCCGGCGCCCAGGGTGGTCCGTTCATCCCGCTGCCCCGCGACGCGGCCGCCGGCGCGCGTGCCGGCCATAGCCCGCTGGTCGGCGGGCTGGTCAGCCGGCCGGAGCGGCTCCGCCACCTCGTGGCCCATTTGCCGCTGTCGACGCCTGTCCACAACCACACGCTGTCGAGCGGGTTCGGTCCCCGGCGCGATCCCTTCACCGGCAGCTGGGCGTTCCACAGCGGGCTCGACATGCCGGCTCCGATCGACACGCCGGTCCACGTGGCCGGCCCGGGCGTGGTGATCTTCGCCGACTGGCAAGATAACTATGGCCGCATCGTCGAGGTCGAGCATGAATACGGGATCCGAACCCGCTACGCCCATCTGAACCGGATCGCGGTGCGACGGGGTCAACGGCTCCGCTCCGGCCAGTATGTCGGCGGCATCGGCAGCACCGGTCGAAGCACCGGCCCGCACCTTCACTACGAGGTGCTGCTCGACGGCCGCGCCGTCGATCCGCTGCCCTTCGTCGAGATCGGCCGGGACCTCAGGAACTGAGCGCCGCCGCGTAGGCGTCGGCATCGACATTGCCGCCGGAGCAGACGACGGCGACCGTCTTTCCCGCGACCGCGACCTTCCCCGCGACGACCGCCGCGAGCGCGACCGCGCCCCCCGGCTCGACGACCAGCTTGGCCTCGCGAAAGGCGACCGCCATCGCCGCCATCGCCTCGCGGTCGGTGACGGTATGGACGCCGGAGAGGAGGCGGCGGTTGATCGCGAAGGTGATCGCGCCGGGGGTCGAAACCAGGAGCGAATCGCAGATCGAGGTCCCGCCGGGCCGCACCGTCTCGCGCCGACCCGAGGCGAACGAGCGCGCCGTGTCGTCGAAATCGGCCGGCTCGACGGCGTAGACCGCGGTCGTCGGCGACAGCGCCTTGATCGCCGTTGCCGTGCCCGAGATGAGGCCGCCGCCGCCGCACGGCACCAAGACCGCGTCGAGCACGAGGCCGCGGCGCCCGGCCTCCTCGGCGATCTCGAGCCCGACGGTCCCCTGGCCCGCGATGATGTGGACATCGTCATAAGGCGGGATCAGGACCGCATGGCGTTCGGCGACCAGGCGGCGGGCGATCGCCTCGCGGTCCTCCTTCACCCGGTCATAGTGGACGATGGTCGCGCCGTGGCGCCGGGTCGCCTCGACCTTGAGGCGGGGCGCGTCGGTCGGCATCACGATGGTCGCCGCGATGCCGAACAGCCGGGCGACCGCCGCCACCGCCTGGCCGTGGTTCCCGGACGAGAAGGTGACGACGCCGGCTGCGCGTTCGGCCGGATCGAGGCGGCTGATCCGGTTATAGGCGCCGCGGAACTTGAACGCGCCGGTGCGCTGCAGGGCCTCGGCCTTGACCACGATGCGCCCGCCGAGACGCTCGGAGAGCGCCGGCATCTCGAGGAGGGGCGTCCGGACGGCGAGCCCCTCGAGCCGGCTCGCCGCGTCGCGGATGTCGGCGATCGTGGGCGGCGCGACGGGCGAGGCGGGATCAGAGGGGGCTGAGGAACTCATCGAGGGCCGCCTTGACTTCGGGTTCGCTGAGGGTCGGGGTGTGGCCGGTGCCGGCGACGGTGAGACGGCGGAGGTCGGGTCGCTCCTCGGCCATGCGGTCGAAGCACCGGGCGGTGAGTATCTCGGACTCGCCGCCCCGGATCGCGAGCGTCGGGATCCGCGCGAGGCCGCGATAGAGCGCCCACAAATCCGGCATCGGCTCGGGCGGAGCGAGGAGCGGTTCGACCAGCCGGACGTCCCAGTCGAAATGGAGGAGGCCGTCGTCGCCTTGCCGGAACGTGTTCTCCGCGAGCTGGCGCCAGACGCCGTCGTCGCGAAAGGTGAGCTTCGGCAGCATGGTCCGGATGAAGCGGATCGCGCTCTCCCAGTCGGGCTGTGGGCGGTCGGTCCGGATGTATTCGACGATCGCCTGGAGGCCGGCCGGGTTGATATCGGGACCGATGTCGTTGAGGACGACGCCGGCGAGCGCGGTCGGCATCATCGCAGCGAGGCCCATCGCGAGGAGCCCGCCGAGCGAGGTGCCGATGACGACGACGCGATGGGCGCCGGTGACGGCGAGGAGATGCGCGACGTCCCGCATATAGACCGGCGGACGATAGTTGCGCGGATCGCTGTCGTAGTGCGACCGGCCGCGGCCGCGATAGTCCGGGCAGATCACGCGGCGGCGCGTCGACAGCCGCTCGGCGAGGCCATGGAAGTCCTTCGAATTGCGTGTGAGGCCGGTCAGGCAGAGGATCGGCGTTGCGTCGGCAGCGGGATCGCCATAGTCGCGGAAATAGAGCCGGAGGTCGTCGCTCGATCGGTAGTGACGCTCGCGAAACGGCACCTCAGGCTCCCACCAGCGCCGGCAGCCCGTCGAGGCCCGCGAGCTCGGCCGCGACCGCGCCGGGCAAGGGCTCCCGCGGCTGGCGGGTGCGGTTGAGCCAGACCGCGCGGAAGCCGAACGTCGCGCCGCCCGCGACATCCCAGCCATTGGCCGAGACGAAGCAGATGCGGTTGGCCGGCACGCCAAGCCGGTCGACGGCGGACTGGTAGACGTTGGGGTGCGGTTTGTAGAGCCCGAGCGGCTCGACCGAGACGATCTCGTCGAACACGCCGCCGAGGCCGGCGCTCTTGGTCGCCGCGACAAGCATGCTCATCGTGCCGTTCGAGAGGATCGCGAGCTTCTGCTTCGCGGCCTTGAGCCGCTCGAGCGTCGGCGCCACGTCCCGGTAGGCATCGAGCGACAGATAAAGCTGCATCAGCTCGCTCCGGACCGCCGGATCGTCGATCTCGAACGAGGCGAGGGCATAGTCGAGCGCCTCGCCGGTGACCCGCCAGAAATCCTCGAACCGCCCCATCAGGGTGCGGAGCCAGGTGTATTCGAGCTGCTTCCGCCGCCAGGTCTCGGACAGCCGATCGGCCTTGTCGCCGAGCCGTGCGCGGCAGCGCGCGGTCGCCGAGTGGACGTCGAACAGCGTGCCATAGGCGTCGAAGACGCAGGCACCGATGTCGTCGAGCCGGGTGGTCATCGCACGCGCTCTCCGGAGGCGGTCGTCGAGGGATCGCTATACACCGCGCGACGGTTGCGGGCTACACCACGTTGCGCTCGCGGAGCGGCCGGTTCGCCGCGATCCGCGCCGGCGCGAAGGCGGCGAGGTCGAGCGTCGCGAACCGCCCGTGCAGGATCAGCTCCGCGACGGCACGGCCGGCGGCGGGCGCCTGCTGGATCCCGTGGCCGCTGAAGCCCGTGCACAGCATGAAGTTCGCCACATCCGGATGGGGTCCGATCAGCGCGTTCTGGTCGAAGGCGTTGTAGTCGTAGAACCCGCCCCAGGCACGCACGAGCTTGATCGCGGCGAACGCGGGCACGCGGCGCGCGAGCACCGGCCAGATCGTCGCCTCGAAGAGATCGAAGTCGGGCGCGATGTCGACATCGGCCGCGTCGTCGCCCTCGGGGTCGGCGTCGGCGGGCGGCGAGACGATCGCGAGAAAATGCGCACCCTCGGGCCGGAAGGCGACGCCGGTGGGATCGATGGTGAGCGGTGCGCCCGCGATCTTCTCGCGGCAATCGAAGACGAAGGTTGAGCGCCGCCGCGGCGCGACGGGGAGCGCGCAGCCGGCAAGGGTGGCGAGGGTGCCGGACCACGGGCCCGCGGCGCCGACGAGCATGCCGCAGGCGATGCGGGCCCCGTCGTCGAGCCGCACGGCATCGATGCGCGCGCGAACGCGTTCGATCGCGACGAGCTCGGCCTTCCGGAACACCGCGCCTTGGGCGCGCGCCTTGCGGCGAAACGCGCCGTGGAGCGCGGTCGGATCGAACCAACCCTCGTTCGCGAGCCCGAGCGTGCCGGCCGCGATGTCCTCGACCGAGAGCCAGGGAAAACGCAGCGCGAGCGCGGCCGGGTCGAGCCAGGCGATCGCGGCGCCGAGCGCGGTCGCGGTCGCGCGATTGTCGCGGAGCGTCGCGATGCCGTCCGGGCTCGCGAGAAAGAGATAGCCGGCCTCGACGAAGCCGAGATCGACCGGATCGTCGGCGGTCGCGAGAAGCTGCGGCGCCCGGCGCAGGAAGTCCGTCCCATAGAGCGACATCGCGATGTTCTCCGGTGTCGAGAACTGCTGGCGGATGCCGCCCCAGGAGCGCGCGGTCGCGGCGCGGGCGAGCGTCGGATCGCGCTCGACCACGAGGACACGGCCGGCGAAAGCCGGATCGATGGTGAGAAAATAGGCGATCGCGACGCCCATGATGCCGCCGCCGACGATGACGATATCGAACCGGTCCGCGCTCATCTTCCGGGCCACCGTGAAGCGCTCGGGCGGTTCCGGTTGCGGGCCGCGTTCCGAGACTGTTTGATGGCGGCTGGATGGCCCGCGACCCGATCCCCCCCACCGCGCTTCGCCGCGAAGCGACGCTCGCCGCCTCCCATGGCGAGGCGCGCGTCGATCCCTATGCCTGGCTCCGCGATCCCGACTGGCAGGCGGTCATGCGCGAGCCGGCGCGGCTCAATCCCGCGATCCGTGCCCATCTCGAGGCCGAGAATGCCTATGCGGGCGCGGTGATGGCGCCGCTCGCCGATTTCGAGCGGACGCTCGAGGCGGAGCTCCGCGGCCGGATCGAGGCGGAGGACGCCTCGGTACCGGCGGCCGACGGCGACTGGCTCTACCAGGTGCGCTACCGCGCCGGCGGCCAGCACCCGATCCATCTCCGCCGCAGGCGCGACGCGACGGAGGAGGCCGTCCTCCTCGACGGCGACGCACTCGCCGCCGGCCAGGCGTTCTTCCGCCTCGGGCCGGTGCGGCACAGCCCGGACCACCGCTTCCTCGCTTATGCCGTCGACCGCGCCGGCGCCGAGGCCTACACGCTCGTCGTCAGGGATATCGCGACCGGCGAGGAGATCGCCGCCCTCGCTGATGCGCGCGGCGATTTCGCGTGGACGGCGGACGCGCGGAGCCTTGTCTTCACGCGGATCGACCGCCGACACCGGCCGACGGAGGTGTGGCGCCATCGGCTGGGCGGGCGCCGCACCGAGGCCGAGCTGGTCTACCGCGAGAGCGATCCCGGGTTCTACCTCCATGTCGATCGCACCGAGAGCGGGCGCTTCGTCACCATCGCGGCGGCCGACCACTCGATGACGGCCGAGGTCCATCTCATCGACGCGACGCGCGCCGATGGCGCGCCCCGCTGCATCGCGCCGCGCGAGCGCGGTGTCGACTACGACGTGACCGATATCGGCACCCGGCTCTTCATCCGCACCAACGCCGACGGCGCGGCGGATTTCAAGATCGCGACGGCGCCGATCGAAAGCCCCGGACGATCGCATTGGACCGATGTCGTCGGCCATCGTCCCGGCCGCATGATCCGCGCCATGCTCGCCTTTCGCGATCACCTCGTTCTCCTCGTCCGCGAGCGCGCCGTCCCGCAGATCCTGGTCTGGCGCCTCGTCGACGGCGCGATCCGCACGATCGGGTTCGACGAGGAGGCCTACGATCTCGGCCTCGTCCGCGGCTACGCCTTCGCGACGACGACGCTCCGCTTCACCTATGGCTCGATGACGCGGCCGCAGGAGACCTGGGACTACGACCTCGCGACCGGCGCGCGCGCCTTGCGCAAGACCCAGCGCATCCCGAGCGGACACGATCCGTCCGCCTATGTCGTGAACCGGCTCGAGGCGCCGAGCCACGACGGGACCATGGTGCCGCTGACCGTGCTGCGGCGGCGTGACAGGGCGGTCGACGGCCGCGCCGCGCTCGTCGTCTACGGCTACGGCGCCTACGGCCATGCGATTCCGGCCGGGTTCGCCGCCAACCGCTTCAGCCTCGTCGACCGCGGCGTCGTCTACGCGATCGCGCACCCGCGCGGCGGCGACGATCTCGGCCAGGCCTGGTACGAGGCAGGGAAGCTCGACCGGAAGCCCAACACGTTCCATGACTTCATCGCCTGCACCGAGCGGCTCATCGCCGCCGGCCTCGGCGATCCGGCGCGCGTGATCGCCCACGGCGGCTCGGCGGGCGGGCTCCTGGTCGGCGCCGTCGCCAATATGCGCCCCGATCTCTGGCGCGCGATCGTCGCCGAGGTTCCGTTCGTCGACGTCCTGAGCACCATGCTGGATGCGAGCCTGCCGCTGACGCCGCCCGAGTGGTTCGAGTGGGGCAATCCGATCGAGGACGCCGCGGCCTACCAGACGATCCGCGGCTACTCCCCCTATGACAATATCGGCGCGCGCGCCTATCCGGCGATCTACGCGACGGCGGGGCTCTCCGATCCGCGGGTCACCTATTGGGAGCCGGCGAAGTGGGTCGCCAAGCTCCGCGCCACCGCCACCAACCGGCCGACGATCGTCCTCCGCACCAACATGGAAGCGGGCCACGCCGGCGCCGCCGGCCGCTACGACAAGCTCGTCGAGGTCGCGCGCGCCTATGCGTTCATGCTCCACGCGATCGGGCTCGCTAGTCCTCGTCCCGCCCGGTGACGCGGGCGCGGTCGCGCTTGACGGCGCCGCGCACCTCCTTGCCGGCGAGCCGCTTCTCGCGCGAGGCGCGGGTCGGGCGCGTGGTGAGGCGGCGCGTCGGCACGTGCGCGGCATCGCGGATGATGAGCGCGAGACGGTCGAGCGCGTCGTCGCGATTGCGCTCCTGGGTGCGGAAACGCTGCGCGAGAAGCGACAGGACGTCATCGGCCCCGATCCGGTTCCTGGCCTTGGCCCGCAGCCGCTCGCGCACCCGCTCGGGCAGCGACGACCGGCCGATGTCGAAGCGGAGGCGGACCGCGGTCGAGACCTTGTTGACGTTCTGTCCGCCCGGGCCCGAGGCGCGGACGAACTGGAACTCGATCTCGTCCTCGTCGATCGAAAGCGTGTGGGTGATTCGCAGTCTCGTCATGGCCCTCCGGAGCGCGTTGGTCCTTGGATGCGTGCAGGTGCCCGGCGAAGGTAGCCTGTTCGCCGCCGCACGGGAATGCTCGCCGCGCCTATTGCGGATGAAGGCCGCGCGCGCGCCCGCGGGACGACGAAGGCGGTCGGGTCGCCGCTAGCTTGCGGCGCAGATCGCGCGCCACACCGTCTCGGGCGTTAGCGGCATGTCGAGATGGCTGACGCCGAGCGGCGCGAGCGCGTCGAGCACCGCGTTGACGAGCGCGGGCGGCGCGCCGACGGTGCCGCCTTCGCCCGCGCCCTTGACGCCGAGCGGGTTGGTCGGCGTCGGGCTCTCCCGGTGGCCGGCGCGAAACGACGGAATGTCGTCGGCGCGCGGCAGGGCATAGTCCATGAACGAGCCGGAGAGCGGCTGGCCGCTTGCCGCATCGTAGTGGGCATGCTCGAGAAGGGCCTGGCCGAGACCCTGCGCGACCGCGCCATGCGCCTGACCGGCGACGATCATCGGGTTCACCATGCGGCCGACGTCGTCGACCATGGCATAGCCCGCGATCGCGATTCCGCCGGTCTCCGGATCGACCTCGACCTCGCAGACATGGCAGCCGGCGGCGAAGGCGTAGTCGGCGTTGTCGTAGACGTGGGAGGCGGCGAGCGCGGTCTCGCCGGCGATCGCGCCGGCCTCGAGCGCGCGCGCGAGCGCAAAGAGGCCGATCGACCGGTCGGTGCCCGACACGGTGAACGCGCCGTCGCGATAAATGATGTCGCCGTGGTCGGCCTCGAGGAGCTCGGCCGCGAGGCGCCGGCCCTTCTCGATGACGCGCTCGCCCGCCTGCCAGGCCGCCGAGCCGCCCTTGATCATCGAGCGCGAGGCGAAGGTGCCGACGCCCGCTGCGACGCGCGCGGTGTCGGAGGAGACGATCGCGACCGCTTCGACGTCGATGCCGAGGACGTCGGCGACGACCTGGGCGAAGGTCGTCTCGTGGCCCTGACCGTGCGACTGGCTGCCGACGGCGACGACGACGCGGCCGTCGGGCTCGACGCGCGCCTCGGCGAACTCGGTCGGAACGCCGCCGGTGCCTTCGAGCGCGTGGACAACCGCGATGCCGCGCAAGAGTCCGCGCCGCTCGGCCTCGGCGCGCCGGGCGGCGAAACCGTCCCAGTCGGCGAGACGGAGCGCCGACTCCTGGTTTGCCGCGTAGTCGCCGGTGTCGTAGACCGCCCCGGTCGGCGTCCGGTAGGGCATCGCGCTCGCGCGGACGAGGTTGATGTGCCGGAGCCGCGCCCGGTCGATCCTGAGCGCGTGCGCCGCCCGGTCGATCAGACGCTCGACGATGTAAATGGCTTCCGCGCGCCCGACGCCGCGATAGACGTTGACCGGCGTCGTGTGGCTGAAGACGCCGGTGAGCTCGAGATCGATCGCCGGGATCGCGTAGGCGGCGGAGATCATGCGGGTCAGGTTCTGGTACGCCGAGAACGGCGCGCCGGTCGAGACATAGGCCCCGAAATTGCAGACGCTCCGCACCGCGAGCGCGCGGATGCGCCCGTCGCGGTCGAGCGCGAGCGCGCCCGCGGTCACGTGGTCGCGGCCCTGGAGATCGGTGAGGAAGGCCTCGCTCCGGCTCGCGCACCACTTGACCGGCCGGCCAAGACGGCGCGCCGCCCAGGCCGCCACGACATATTCGGGGTAGGCGAAGATGCGCGAGCCGAAGCCGCCGCCCACGTCCTCGCTCACCACCCGAACCGCGGCGACCGGGAGATCGAGCGCGGCGGCGAGGACCGCCGCCTGGGCGTGGACGCCCTGGTTGCCGTTATGGACGACGACGCCCCCGGTTGCGGGATCGGGCGCGGCGAGGACCGCGCGCGGCTCCATGAACGAGGTGACGATGCGGTTGTTGACGACCACGAGTCGCACGACATGGTCGGCGGTCGCGAAGGCCGCCGCGGTCGCGGCCGCATCGCCCGCGCGCCAGTCGAAGCAGCGATTGCCCGGCGCGATGTCCCAGACGCGCGGGCTCGCGGCATCGCCGGCGCGCGCGGTGCCGATCAGCGCATCGCGCGGCCGGTAGTCGACGACGATCGCCTCCGCCGCATCGAGCGCGCCCGCCTCGGTCTCGGCGATCACGACCGCCACCGGATCGCCGACATGGCGGACGACATCGCGCGCGAGCGGAAAATAAGGCGGATCGGCCATCGCCGAGCCGTCCCGGTTGCGGAAACCGGCGCCGCGTTCGCGGATGAGCGTCGGGATCGGCCGCACGCCGTCTTGCGCGAGATCGCCGGCGGTGAACACCGCGGCGACGCCCGGCATGCGGCGGGCGGAGGCGGTGTCGATGGCGAGGATCGCTGCGTGGGCGTGCGGCGAGCGGACGAAGGCGAGGCGGGCCTGGCCGGGGGCGTCGCGGTCGTCGGCGAAGCGGCCCTGCCCGGTCAGAAGACGGAAATCCTCGCGCCGCGGCAGCGACCGGCCGATGCGCGGACCGCTCACCGGATGGTGTTTTCGATCAGCGTCGAGGCGACCTGCGGACGACCGAGCCGGCGCATGTAGACCGAGTGGTTCTCGAAGATGCGCTGCACGTAGTTGCGGGTCTCGTTGTAGGGGATCAGCTCGATCCAGTCGATGCGGTCGACCTGGTCGGAGCGCGGATCGCCATAGGTGCGGATCCAGCGGCTGACATTGCCGGGCCCGGCGTTGTAGGCGGCGAAGGCGAGGATCTTCGAGCCCGAGAACATGTCGAGCATGTGGCCGAGATAGCCGCGGCCGAGCGCGAGATTGTATTGCCAGTCGTTGGAGAGCCGCGGCAGCGAGTAGGGGAGGCCGAGCATCCGCGCCATCTGCTGCGCCGTTCCGGGCATCACCTGCATCAGCCCGCGCGCACCGGCCGTCGACACCGCGTCCTGGCGGAAATTGCTCTCCTGGCGCGCGATCGAGAGCACCATCGCGCGGTCGGGGTGGCCATCGGGCACCGGGATCACGGGATAGCCGGATTCAGGGAGCGCATAGCCGTTCCGGTGCGCCCGACGCGCGACGGTCACGGCGAGATCGGGCCGCTCGTTCGAGAGCGCGAGCCGGGCGGAGAGCGCGTAGTTGACGGGCGACGGCGAGGCCTCGGCGAGCGCGAGATAGAAGACGCGCATGAGGTCTTCCTGGCGCAGCTCCTTGAGGATCTTGACCGCGCGGGTCAACTCGAAGCGGTTGAACGCCTCGACATCCGCCGCGCTCGGCGCCGGCTCCGACATGTCGAGGCCGCGCGTCCCTTCCGGATCGTGGCCGGCGGCGAGCTGGCCGTAATAGCTCGTGTGGTACTGTGCCGCCTCGCGGTACCAGCCGATCGCGCGGTTGCGGTCGCGCAGCACGTCGGCGCCGCGGCCCGCCCAATAGGCGGTGCGCGCCTTGCCGGCCGGGGTCTCGGCCGCATCGAAGGCGCGCTCGAAATGGGTCATCGCGACACGCGGCTCGTTGGCGAAGCGGAGTGCGATCCAGCCGGCGAGCCACTCGGCATCGGCGAACTCGCCGCCCTGCGGCAGGCCGTGATTGTGGACGACGGAATAGGCCTCGCGCGCCTGGCCGCGCGCGATCAGCCGCCGGGCGACGACCTGCCGCTCGGCCCACCAGAGCTGCGGGCGGCCGAGATCGCGCGGCGAGCCGCGGAGGATCTCGTAGGCCTCGGCGTCGAAGTCCTTGCGCCGGTTCCAGCGCGCCCGCTCATAGAGGAGGCCGGGGTCGTTCTTGAGCCGCGCCGGCACGCGCTCGGCGAACGCCTCGCCGTTGCCGTCGCCGCGGCGGAGCTGGATGCGGGCCTGCGCGAGGACGCGCCAATCGGGCGGCACCATCCGGAGCATCCGTTCGGCCGCGTCGTGCTGGCCGTCCCACAGGAGATGGTCGAGCCGCGCGATGTGCTCACGCTCGCCGAGGAGGGACCCGTGCATCTGCTCGAGGCGGTCCTCCTCGACGCGTGAGAAATCGCCCTCGATCCAGGCGCGGCGGATCAACGCGGCGCCGCGGCTCCTGTCGCCGACGGCGACATAGGCCTCGCCGAGCGCACGCATGCCCTGGCCGGTGAGAGGCTCGCGGTCGCGGAACCAGTCGATGACGGCACGGCCGGAAACGCTGTCGCCCATCGCCGCCTCGGCGCGGCGCTGCAGGCTCGGCTGGCGCGGCCAGGTCGGGTTCTCATCGATGAAGCGGGCGACCTCGTCGAAGCCGGCGGTCGAGCCCGGCCGGTGCAGCGCGAGCCAGGTCGCGATCTTGGCGCCGACCGGGTCGCGATGACGGCGCAAGGATTCCTCGGCGCTCACGCCGCCGGCCCCTGGCGCGACGCGTTGCAGCGCCTCGAAGGCGCGCCGCTCGGCCGCCGTCAGATCATCCTGTGCGCCGGCGGGCGCGACCGCCGCCAGCATCATCACCGCGAACGCGATACAATCGAGCTTCCGTCCCACCGCGACACCGCCCCCGAGCCTTAAGCCCACCCGGCGCCATCCTAGGCGGAATCGGCTGCGGAATCATCGCCGCTTCCGCGTGCCGGCGCCGCCGGAAGGACGCCCGCCTTGCCGGGTCCGATCACTAGGGATAATGTGCAAACACAACGTCAACCCGCCGTGCCGCACCCCGAGGGGGAGACCGCCATGTTCAAGGGCTCGTTCGTCGCGCTCATCACGCCGTTCCGGAACGGGTCGGTCGACGAGAAAGCCTTCGAGGCGTTCGTGGACTGGCAGATCGCCGAGGGAACCCACGGCGTCGTCCCGTGCGGGACGACCGGCGAGTCGCCCACGCTCAGCCACGACGAGCACATGCGGGTGACCGAGATCTGCATCGCGGTCGCCAAGGGGCGCGTGCCGGTCATCGCGGGCGCGGGATCGAACTCGACCGCCGAGGCGATCGCGCTCACCCGCCACGCCAAGAAGGCCGGCGCCGATGCCGCGCTCCACGTGACGCCCTACTACAACAAGCCGACCCAGGAGGGTCTCTACCAGCACTTCAAGGCGATCAACGACGCGGTCGATCTGCCGATCCTGATCTACAACATCCCGATCCGCTCGGTCATCGACATGAGCGTCGAGACGATGGCGCGGCTGGCGAAGCTCCCCAACGTCATCGGCGTCAAGGACGCGACCGCCGACGTAAGCCGGGCGACCAAGCAGCGCATCGCGTGCGGTCGCGACTTCGTCCAGATGTCGGGCGAGGACGTGACCCAGCTCGGCTTCCTCGCCCAGGGAGGCGACGGCTGCATCTCGGTCACCGCGAACGTCGCGCCGAAGCCGATGAGCGCCATGCACGAGGCGTGGCAGGCGGGTGACATGAGGACCGCGATGTCGCTCAACGAGCGGCTGATGCCGCTCCACGAGGCGATGTTCGTCGAGACCAATCCCGGCCCGGTGAAATACGCCGCGAGCCTCCTCGGCAAGTGCGATCCGACCGTGCGCCTGCCGATGGTCGTCCCCGGCGCCCCCTCGAAGGACCGGATCCAGGCGGCCATGCGCACCGCCGGCGTGCTCAACTGACCGGAGCATGACCGACGACACGTCGGCGCGCGTCGCGGCCCAGAACCGCAAGGCCCGCCACGACTACTTCATCGAGGAATCGCTCGAGGCCGGCATCGTGCTCACCGGAAGCGAGGTGAAGGCGCTCCGCGACGGCCGCGCCAACATCAACGACGCCTACGCCGCCGAACGCGGCGGCGAGATCTTCCTCGTGAACGCCCACATCCCCGAATACAAGGAGGCGGGCCCGTTCGGCCACGAGCCGCGCCGCGCGCGCAAGCTCCTCCTGCATGGCCGCCAGATCGGCAAGCTCATCGGCGCCATCCAGCGCGAGGGCATGACGCTGGTGCCGCTCCGCATCTATTTCAACCAGCGCGGCCGGGCCAAGGTCGAGCTCGGGCTCGCCAAGGGCAAGAAGAAGGCCGACCGGCGCGAGTCCATCAAGGAACGCGACTGGGACCGCCAGAAGGCGCGATTGCTGAGGAGCAAGGGGTGATGGCCGACGACGACGGTTCGGGTTTCCGCGACAAGCTGATCCGACGCAAGGAGGAATGGGCGCGGGAAGGGCGATTGCTGACCGGCAAGCCCACCGTCGCGGGTGCGGGCGAGAGGCTGCCGCCCGGCCAGCGTGAGGTGAAGAACTGGCCGGTCCTCGATCTCGGCGTGCAGCCCGACATCGACCGCACGCGGTGGAAGCTCACCGTCGACGGTGCGGTGCGCAATCCCTTCGTATGGGACTGGCAGAGCTTCCTCGCCCAGCCGCAGGTGACGATGACCTCCAACATCCATTGTGTCACCGGCTGGTCGCGCTTCGACAACGCCTGGACGGGCGTCCACGTCGAGCATCTCCTGTCCGTCGCCGACCCGAAATCCGAGGCGCGGCATTGCGTCTTTCACAGCCACGACGGCTACACGACCAATGTCCGGCTCGACCATTTCGCCGACCTCGACGTGATGCTCGCCCATTCCTGGGCCGGCGAGCCCCTGACGCGCGAGCACGGCGGCCCGGTCCGCGTCGTCATCCCGAAATGGTATTTCTGGAAGAGCGCCAAATGGGTGCGCCGGATCGAGTTCCTCGCCGCCGACCGGCCAGGCTTCTGGGAGGTGCGCGGCTATCACAACGAGGGCGATCCGTGGAACGAGGACCGCTACTCCTGACCACGACCACGCGATCGAGGGTGCAGCCATGTCCGCGCATGATTTCGAGTTCACGGCGATCGACGGCAAGCTGCTCAGGCTCGCCGATTTCAGAGGCAAGGCCGTGCTCGTCGTGAACACGGCCTCGCAATGCGGGCTGACCCCGCAATATGCCGGTCTCCAGAAGCTCTGGGAGAGCTACCGCGACAAGGGTCTCGTGGTGCTCGGCGTGCCATCGAACGATTTCGGCGGCCAGGAGCCGGGAAGCGAGGCCGAGATCCGGAGCTTCTGCGATACGCGCTATCGCGTGACGTTCCCGATGACGGCGAAATACCCGGTCATCGGCGCCGAGGCGCATCCGTTCTATCGCTGGGCGGAGGGCGAAGCGGGCGAGGCGGGCGCGCCCAAGTGGAACTTCCACAAGTTCCTGGTCGGACCCGACGGCGCGCTCGCGGGCGTGTTCGGCTCGCGCGCGGCCCCCGATGCCCCCGACCTCGTCGCCGCGATTGAGGACACGCTCGCCGGCTGCTGACGAGGACGCGCTGCCTCAGCGCTCGGCGACGCCGGGCGGCAGCGGGTCCTCCTGGCGCAGCACGCCATAGCGGTAGAGATCGTTGAACGACGCCCAGCGCAGCTTGACCGCGGTCTCGGCGAGCGCGAGCGCGCGGGCGCGGAGCTCGGGCGTCGTCACGTAACGGTCGACGATCGCGAGCTGCCGGCGGCTGTGCTCGGCGTCGGCCTCGGCGTGCTCGGTGAAGAACCGGATCGCCGGGTCGTCCCGCCGGAACCCGTAATGGCGGGTGAAGCCCGGGATCGTCCGCTCGGTATTGATCTCGACCTCCTGGCCCTCGAGACAGGCGAGCATCGCGAGATAGAGGACGGTCGGCTCCTCGCGCGCGACGTCCTCGTAGTATCCTGTCCGCGCCCGCCACGCCGGCAGCCGCTCGGTGCCGACGACCGCCGCCTCGGTGAGCCCGGCCGCGCGACAGAAGGCGAGGATCAGGTCCATGTGGTCCTGGGCGTCGTCGGAGCCGTGGAGGCCGAGGATGCCGGCTTCCTCGGCGAGGTTCTCGAGGAAGAAGACCGCGGCCTCGCGGTGCTCGGGCGGGCAGCGCGCATAGGAGACGGCGAAGCTCGGCAGGACGCGCCGGACATGATGATAATGCTGCGCCATCATGTCGCCCATCACCCTGAGGTCGAGCGTGCCGTCGTGCAGCGCGCGGTAGAAAGGGTGGTTCTTGCAGTGCCAGCGGGTCCGGATCGCGAGGAGCTCGGCGCGAAAGGCCTCGGTCGATTGCCCCGTCGATTGCCCCGTGGATTGCATGGCGGCAAAGCTCCGTCTCTGGCAAATTCCGCCGATTATCGAGGATAGGCGGAAGCCGGACAAGACGCGATGAACGACGGACCGACCGTACCCGGCGCCTGCGGCACCGGCACCGGCAGACGATGACGCTCCTCGCCGGTGACATACTCCGCCTCGCCGCGCGGCGAGCGCCGAACCGAACCGCCGTCATCGACGGGGCGCGGACGATCGATTTCGCGACGCTCGACCAGGAGGCCGACCGGCTCGCCAACGCGCTCCACGCGCGCGGGGTGACGAAGGGCGTCCATGTCGGCGTCATCTCGAGCAATCGTCTCGAATACGCGATCATCAACTTCGCCGTGGCGCGCACCGGGGCCGTCCTCTGTCATCTCTCCTATCGCTCGAACGCCGACGATGTCGCCTTCGCGCTCGACAAGGTGCGCGCCGAGGCGGTCCTGGTCGAGCGCGCCTTCGCGCACGCCGTCGCCGCGGCGCGCGATCGCGTGCCGACGCTCCGCCATGTCGTCGTCTTCGGCGACGAGGACGACCACGCGCTCGCCGCGTTCACGGCCGGCCGGCCGGCCGAGCCGCCACCGGTCCGGCTCGTCCCCGATGATCCGCTCTGCATCACCTTCACCGGCGGGACGACGGGGTTGCCCAAGGCGGTCGTCGCGACCCATCGCGCGCGCGGTCTCACCGCCTTCGCCGCCGCCTACGAGTTCGCGATCGACGAGACCGACGTGATGATCCAGCCGGCGCCCTTGTTCCACACCGCCGGGATGTGCATCTGGTTCCACCCGGCGGTTCTGATCGGGGCGACGTCGGTGATGCTCCGTCGCTGGGATGTCGCGCACTTCATCGAGCTCGTCGAGCGCCATCGCGTGACGGCGCTGTTCATGGTGCCGACGCAGCTCGGCGATCTGATCCGCCACCCGGAATTCACGCCGGCCCGGCTCGCGAGCGTGAAGAAGATCGGCTATGCCGCCGCACCCATGCCGCCGGCGCTGTTCGACGAGCTCCGCAGGCACCTCCCGGCGGTCGCGTTCACCGAGAACTATGGCTCGACCGAAGGCGGCCTGATGACCGTGCGCCCGCCGCGGCTCGCCGTCGACAAGGCCGGCAGCGTCGGCCGCCCGGTCCTCGGCCACGAGCTCGCCGTCGTCGACAACAACGGCACGCCCGTCGCCGACGGCGACATCGGCTTCATCGTCGCGCGCGGGGCGGCGTGCTTCTCCGGCTACTGGGAGGACAGCGAGGAGACCGTAGCGGCGCTCCACGGCGGCTGGCTGTGGACGGGCGATATCGGCTATCGCGATGCCGACGGCTTCTATTTTCTCGTCGACCGCGCCAAGGACATGCTGATCCTCGGCGGCGAGAACGTCTACCCGAAGGAGATCGAGAACGCGCTCTATCGCCATCCCGCGGTCGCCGAGTGCGCGGTCTTCGGGATACCGGACGGGCGGCTCGGCGAGGTGCCGGCGGCGCATGTGGTGCTGCGTCCCGGCGCAACGGTGACGGAGGCGGCGCTGATCGAGTTCTGCGCCGGAGCGGTCGCCCGGCACAAGCGGCCGCGGCTCGTCCGCTTCGTCGAGGCGCTGCCCAAGACGACCGTCGGCAAGATCCAGAAGAACGTGATCCGCGCCGCCTATTGGCCGGATGCGGCCGGCGCGCGCTGAGCCGGGATCTCGCGCCGGATCGTCTCGAACACGGCGCGGAACATCGCCTCCGTCAGCCGGCCGGTATTGGTGTTGTAGCGCGAGCAGTGATAGCTGTCGGCGATGACGAGGCCGTCGGGCAGGCGATGCAGCTCGCCGTGGCCGAAGCGGAAGCCGGCCGGTTTCTGCCCGCGCGCGGCGATCGCGGTGGCGTGCGCGACGGTGCCGAGCGCGAGGACGACGGCGAGACGCGGCATCGAGCGGAGCTCGTCGGCGAGGAAGGAACGGCAGCACTTGATCTCGGCGGGGAGCGGCTTGTTCTCCGGCGGCACGCAGCGGACGCCGTTGGTGATGCGGCAGTCGACCAGCGCGAGCCCGTCATCGGCGCGGGCGGCATAGTCGCCGCGGGCGAAGCCATAGGCCCGGAGCGTCGCGTAGAGGAGATCGCCCGCATAGTCGCCGGTGAAGGGGCGGCCGGTGCGGTTGGCGCCGCGCAACCCGGGCGCAAGGCCGACGATCAGGAGACGGGCATCGCGAGGCCCGAATGACGGCACCGGTGCGTTGTGCCAGTCGGCGTGGGCCGCGCGGCTGGTCGCCCGGAAAGCGACCAAACGCGGGCAGAGAGGGCAGTCGCGGTCGGGCTCGGCGGCGGCGGCCGTCACGCCGCCGAGGCGTTGCTGTGCTGGGTCTGGGCGTCGCCGCGGTTGACGTGGCGCGAGATCATCGGCGCGAGCTCCTGCAGCTCGACGAAGATGTCGGCCTGGCGGCGGAGCTCGTCGGCGATCATCGGCGGCTGGGAGCGGATCGTCGAGACCACGGTGGCGCGGACGCCCTTGCGCTGGATCGCCTCGATCAGGCGCCGGAAGTCACCGTCGCCGGAGAACAGGACGACATGGTCGAGATGGTCGGCCATCTCCAGCACATCGATCGCGAGCTCGATGTCCATGTTGCCCTTGACCTTCCGCCGCCCGGTCGAATCGACGTATTCCTTGAGCGGCTTGGTCACGATCGTGTAGCCGTTGTAGTCGAGCCAGTCGACCAGCGGCCGAATTGGCGAATACTCCTGATCCTCGATCAGGGCAGTGTAATAGAATGCACGTACTAATCTGCCCTGTTTGGCAAATAATTGCAGAAGATTCTTATAATCTATATCGAAACCCAGAGCGCGAGCGGCCGAATATAGGTTGGCCCCGTCGATGAATATCCCAATACGCTCTTGAGAATAGAAGTTCATGGTCATTTCACCTTATGGTCGAACTGGGTCGTCCTGCCCAGTGAGCACCCGGCCAGACGACCCTCGATTACGCAGCTTGAGCCGCCCCGGCTCGATGTTTGTTATCACCTCGGTTCGGGGACTCAAGTAAAAATAGTTAGACACATTAATGTTTTTTCACCCGTGAACCCGCGCCGGCCAGTGAACAAAATGGGGCGGTGATGATCCTGATCGCGATCGGCGCCAACCTGCCGACGGTGCGCCATGGTGCGCCGATCGAGGCCGCGCGGGCCTCCATCGGCCGGTTCGCCGACCGTGGTTTGGAGGTGGTCGCCTGTTCGCGCTGGTTCAAGAGCGCGCCGGTCCCGGCCTCGGATCAGCCGTGGTTCGTGAACGCGGTCGCGCGGGTCGCAACGGCGCTCGCGCCTGAGGCCGTGCTGGCGTCGCTGCACGCGATCGAGGCCGAGTTCGGCCGGGTCCGCGGCGCGCGCGACGCGGCGCGGGTGCTCGACCTCGATCTCCTCGACTATCACGGTCTCCGTCGCGCCGAGCCGGGCGGGCTCATCCTGCCGCATCCGCGGATGGTGGCGAGGGCGTTCGTCCTGCTGCCGCTCGCCGACATCGCCCCCGGCTGGCGCCATCCGGTGAGCGGGCACGACGTCGCGACGCTGATCGCGCGCGTCCCCGAGGGCCAGATCTGCCTCCCGATCGACGAGGCGGAAAGTCGAGGGCCGACAAGCGCTTGAAGCCCGGTCGTTAAGTCCCTATAAAAAGAAGTTCCAGAACCTAGCCGTTCCCAGCCGGAGAGTGCCCGATGGCGCGCGTTACCGTCGAGGACTGCGTCCTCCAGATTCCCAACCGGTTCAAGCTCGTGCTCCTCGCCGCGCAGCGCGCGCGCGAATTGTCGGTGGGCGGCGAATTGACGGTCGAGCGCGACAACGACAAGAACCCGGTCGTGGCGCTCCGCGAGATCGCCGACAAGACGATCGATCTCGAGCAGCTCGAGGCGGCCTGCGTGCAGGGTCTGCAGAAGCATGTCGACGTCGACGAGCCGGTCGAGGAGAGCGAGGAAGTCCTCGCGATGCAGGAAGTCCTGAGCGCGGGCGGCGGCTTCGAGAACGTGGTCGAGGGCGATGACGACGAGCTCGGCGCGGGCGAGGAGGGCGGCGCGGGCGATGCGTCGATCGACGACGATGGCGTCGAGGACGACCGATAGCGCCGGGCGCAGCATCGAACCGGGGCGCCCGCGCGGGCGCCGTCCGGGGCGAGGCGGCTAGGGACCGCCCGCCATGATCCGTCAGGTCGAGCTGGTCGATCGCGTCCGCGCCTACGACCCCGCGACCGACGAAGAGGCGCTCAACCGCGCCTATGTCTTCAGCATGAAGGCGCACGGCACGCAGAAGCGGGCCTCGGGCGATCCCTATTTCTCCCACCCCCTCGAGGTGGCCGGGATACTGACCGACCTCAAGCTCGATTCGGGCTCGATCGTCACCGCGCTTCTGCACGACACCGTCGAGGACACCGGCGCGACGATCGAGGAGATCCAGCGCCTGTTCGGGCCCGAGATCGCGCGCCTCGTCGACGGCGTCACCAAGCTGTCGCGGCTCGAGCTCCAGTCCGACAGCGCCAAGCAGGCGGAGAATTTCCGCAAGCTCCTCCTCGCGACGTCGGAGGATATCCGCGTCCTCCTCGTCAAGCTCGCCGACCGCCTGCACAACATGCGGACGCTTCATCACATCAAGTCGGCCGACCGGCGCGTGCGCACCGCGCGCGAGACGATGGAGATCTATGCCCCGCTCGCCGAGCGCATGGGCATGCAGGAGATGAAGGACGAGCTCGAGGATCTCTCCTTCGTTGAAATCCATCCCGATGCGCGCGCCTCGATCGAGGCCCGGCTCGACTTCCTGCGCGAGCAGGGCAACGCGATCGTGCCGCGGATCGCGGGCGAGCTCCGCGCGACGCTGGCGGCGGCGGGGATCGAGGCCGAGGTCTCCGGACGCGAGAAGCGGCCCTATTCGATCTGGCGCAAGATGCAGCGCAAGAACGTGAGCTTCGAGCAGCTCTCGGACATCATGGCGTTCCGCGTCATCGTCGACACGGACGAGGCGTGCTACCGCGCGCTCGGCGCGGTGCACGGCGCCTACGCGTTCATCCCGGGCCGCTTCAAGGACTATGTCTCGACACCGAAGCCGAACGGCTACCAGTCGCTCCACACCTCGGTGATCGGGCCCGAGAAGCGGCGGATCGAGGTCCAGATCCGGACCGCCGAGATGCACGCGATCGCCGAGTACGGGGTCGCGGCGCACTGGACGTACAAGGCGGGTGCCGGCGAGAAGGAGGGGCGGCAATATCGCTGGCTGTGTGAGCTCCTCGACATCCTCGAGCACGCCTCGGGTCCGGAGGAGTTCCTCGAGCACACCAAGCTCGAGATGTTCCGCGACCAGGTCTACTGCTTCACGCCCAAGGGCGATCTCATCGAGATGCCGCGCGGCGCGACGCCTGTCGATTTCGCCTATGCCGTCCACTCTGAGGTCGGCGACCGGTGTGTCGCGGGGAAGATCAACGGCAAGCTGATGCCGCTCAGGACGCCGCTCCAGAACGGCGATCAGGTCGAGATCGTGACCGCCGCGACCGGCTCGCCGTCGCCGACCTGGGAGCAGTTCGTCGTCTCCGGCAAGGCGCGCGCGCGGATCCGCCGCTATGTGCGGAGTGCCCAGCGCGTCGAGTACGCGAGCCTCGGCGAGGCGATCCTCCTCAAGACCTTCAACGAGCACCGGAAGCCGCTCGCGCCCGAGACATTGGCGTCCGTCCTCGCCCGCTTCGAGGCCAAATCCGTCGAGGACCTCTATGTCGATGTCGGCAGCGGCACCCTCACGGGCGTCGATGTCCTGAACGCCGTCCATCCCGGAACCGTGCCGACCCGCGAGCGGCCGGCGACGGGCGAGACCAATATCGTGCCGTTCCCGCCCGCCGATCAGCGGCTCCGGTCGGCGGCGACTGCGATCCCCATCCGCGGCCTGACGCCCGGCATGGCGGTCCACTTCTCCAATTGCTGCCACGCGCTCCCTGGCGACCGCATCGTCGGCATCCTGACACCGGGCAAGGGCGTCGCCATCCACACCATCGACTGCGAGACCCTGGAGAGCTTCCACGATTCGCCCGAGCGTTGGCTCGACGTTTCCTGGGACATCGAGAACGAGCCGGCGCAGGGCTTCGTCGGCCGCATCAACCTCGTGGTCGCCAACCAGCGCGGCTCGCTCGGCACGCTGTCGACCGTGATCGCCAACAATCTCGGCAATATCAACAATCTCAAGATCACCAATCGCTCGAAGGAGTTCTTCGAGATGGTCCTCGACATCGAGGTGCGCGACGTGCGCCATCTGACCGACATCATCGCCGCGCTGCGGGCGACGCCGGCGGTCAACTCGGTCGATCGCGCGCGGGGCTGAGGCCGGGTCGGGAGGTTGCCATGGCAGCGGAAAAGCTCCGTCTCGGGGTCAACATCGATCACGTGGCGACGATCAGGAACGCGCGCGGCGGGCCTCATCCCGATCCGGTGCGGGCGGCGCGCCTCGCCGAGGCCGCCGGCGCCGACGGCATCACCGCCCATCTCCGCGAGGATCGCCGCCACATCTCCGACGACGACATCACGCGGCTCTGCCGCGACATCCGGCTGCCGATCAATCTCGAGATGGCGGCGACCGCGGAGATGGTGGCGATCGCGCTCCGCCATCGGCCGCACGCCGCATGCATCGTTCCCGAGCGGCGCCAGGAGCGGACGACCGAGGGCGGGCTCGATGTGCGGGGCGGCGGCGCCGGGCTCGCCGAGTGCGTCGCCGCGCTCGGCGCGGCCGGCATCCGGGTCTCGCTCTTCATCGAGGCCGAGCCGGCGGTCGTCGATGCGGCACGCGCGCTCGGGGCGCCGGTGGTCGAGCTCCACACCGGCCGCTACTGCGAGGCCACGGGCGAGGCGCGCCGGCACGAATGCGCCCGCCTCGCCACCGCTGCCCGCCATGCGCGCGCCATCGGTCTCGAATGCCACGCCGGCCACGGGCTCAGCTTCGACAGCGTCGGTCCGATCGCGGCGATCCCCGAGATCGTCGAGCTCAACATCGGCCATTTCCTTGTCGGCGAGGCGACCTTCGGCGGGCTCGAGAGCGCGATCCGGCGCATGCGCGCGCTGATGGACAACGCCCGCGCGGCGGCGACCGGCGAACGCAGCGCGTGAGCGTGGTGGTCATCGGGATCGGCAACGACGTCGTCGACATCGGCCGCATCGGCCGCACCATCGAGCGCTTCGGCGATCGTTTCCTCGCCCGGGTGTTCACCAGCGCCGAGCGCGACCGCGCCGAGCGCCGGGCCAACCGCGTCGCGACCTACGCCAAGCGCTTCGCGGCGAAGGAGGCCTGCTCGAAGGCGCTCGGCACCGGGTTTCGCCGCGGCGTGTTCTGGCGCGATATGGGCGTGGTCAACCTGCCGTCGGGCCGCCCGACGCTGCGGCTGACGGGTGGCGCGGCGCGTCGGCTTGCGGAGATCACCCCGCCCGGCATGGTCGCCGAGATCCATCTCACCCTCACCGACGAGGCGGCGCAGGCGCAGGCGATCGTCCTCATCACCGCAGTCGCGGCGCCTCAACGTTGAGACCGTTGCGTTGAGATGGGCGCGTTGCGACGGGCGGGCTTGGCCCTTGACAGCGCCAGGGGCCGCTGGCTTCATCGGCCGCTTCCAAGTCGCGCGCCGGTGGACCGCGCCTCATCCGGTAGACCTCGTTCATGGCCGTGACGACCACCAAGAAATCCGGCGGATTGTGGGACACGATCAAGACGGTCATCTACGCGGTCCTTATCGCGCTCTTCATTCGCACCGTCGCCTTCGAGCCGTTCAATATTCCTTCGGGCTCGATGATCCCGAGCCTCCTCGTCGGCGATTACCTGTTCGTTTCGAAGTACTCCTACGGCTACAGCCGCTACTCGCTGCCGCTCAGCCTGCCGTTGATCCCCGGCCGCGTCCTGTCGCGCGAGCCCGAGCGCGGCGATATCGCGGTGTTCAAGCTGCCGAGTGACAACAAGACCGACTACATCAAGCGGATCGTCGGCCTGCCGGGCGACCGCATCCAGGTGCGCCAGGGCCGGCTCTACATCAACGACGCCCAGCTCGAGCGGCGGCGGGTCGAGGACTTCGTCGAGACCGACCGCAGCGGGGCGGTCGTCCGCTACGCCCAGTTCATCGAGACGCTGCCGGGCGGGCGCACCCATCGCATCCTCGAGATCAGCGACAACGCCTCGCTCGACAATACCGGCGTCTATGTCGTGCCCAAGGGGCACTATTTCGCCATGGGCGACAACCGCGACAACTCGCTCGACAGCCGCGTCCTCAATGGCGTCGGCTTCGTGCCGGTCGAGAATCTGGTCGGCCGCGCCGAGTTCCTGTTCTTCTCCACCAACGGCAGCGCAAGTCTGTGGGAAGTCTGGAAATGGCCGGGCGCGATCCGCTTCTCGCGCTTCTTCCAGTCCCTGCAATAGTGGCGCCGGCCGATCCATCCGACGCGCTGGTGACGGCCCTCGGCCACCAGTTCCGGATGCCCGAGCTCCTCGAGCGCGCGCTGTCGCATTCATCGTCGGTCGGCGAAAGGGAGGCCGACGCGAGCTATCAACGGCTCGAGTTCCTCGGCGACCGGGTGCTCTCGCTCGTGGTCGCCGAAATGCTGTTCCGACGTTTCGAGACCGACAACGAGGGCGCGCTCGCCCGCCGGCACGCGCTGATGGTCGACCGCGACAGCCTCGCCGAGGTTGCGCGCGCGATCGATCTCGGCCGCCATGTCCGGATGGCGCCGGGCGAGGTGGAGGCCGGCACGCGCGACCGTGCGACCGTCCTCGCCGATTGTTGCGAGGCGGTGATCGGGGCGCTCTATCTCGACGGCGGGCTCGCGGTCGCCGCGCGCTTCGTCGAGCGCCATTGGGCGCCGCGCATAACCGCGGCGCCGCCGCGCGATGCCAAGACCACGCTCCAGGAATGGGCGCAGGCGCGCCGCCTCAGGCTGCCGCGCTATCGGACCGTCGCGGTCGAAGGCCCCGCGCACGGTCCGCTGTTCACCATCGAGGTCGAGGTCGACGGTCTGCCGCCGGTCCGCGGCCAGGGCAACTCGAAACGCCTCGCCGAGCAGATCGCCGCGCAACGGATCCTCGATGCGATCGAGGAGCGCACCCGTCATGACCGTTGAGGAGACGACGGTCCGGCGCGCCGGTTTCGTCGCGATCGTCGGCGCGCCGAACGCCGGGAAATCGACGCTCGTCAACCAGCTCGTCGGCGCCAAGGTCTCGATCGTCACGCCCAAGGCGCAGACGACGCGGACCCGGATCATCGCGATCGCGACCGAGGGCGCGACCCAGATCGTCTTCGTCGACACCCCCGGCATCTTCGCGCCGCGCCGCCGCCTCGACCGCGCCATGGTCGCCGCCGCCTGGGCCGGCGCGACCGATGCCGATCTCGTCGTCCTCGTGGTCGACGCGGCGGCGAAGATCGGCGGCGCGACGGCGCAAGTGATCGCGAGCCTTGAGGCGGCCGGGCGCCCCGCGATCCTCGTCCTCAACAAGATCGATCTCATCGCCCGCCCCTCGCTCCTCGCGCTCGCGAGGGACCTCCACGGCCGCGGCCCGTTCACCGACGTGTTCATGGTCTCGGCGCAGAACGGCGACGGCGTCGGCGATCTCCGTCGCCACGTCGCCGCGCGCCTGCCCGAAGGGCCGTGGCTCTATCCCGACGACCAGCTCTCCGACGTCAACGAGCGGCTGTTCGCCGCCGAGGTCACGCGCGAGCAGGTCTTTCTCCGCCTCCACCAGGAGGTCCCGTACTCGACCACCGTCGAGACCGAGGGCTGGGAGGAGTTCCGCGACGGCAGCGTGCGGATCAGCCAGGTCGTCTATGTCGAGCGCGACAGCCAGCGCGCGATCGTCCTCGGCAAGGGCGGCCAGACGGTCAAGGCGATCGGCGCGGCGGCGCGCCACACGCTCGAGGCCGAGCTCGGCCGCAAGGTGCACCTCTTCGTCCACGTCCTCGTCCGCGAGAACTGGGGCGAGGACCCTGAACGCTACGCCGCCATCGGTCTCGAGTTCGACCCGCCCGAACCGGGCGGGCGCTGAGCGGGCCGCATCATGCAATGGTCGGACGATGCGATCGTGCTGACCGTCCGGAGCCACGGCGAGCACGGCGCGATCGCCTCGCTCCTCACGCGCGAGCACGGGCGTCACGCCGGTCTTCTCCGCGACGGCCGCGCGAAGGCCACCCGCGGCACGATGCAGACCGGCAATCGGGTCGCCGCCCAATGGAGCGCGCGGCTCGGCGAGCATCTCGGCACCTGGCGCTGCGAGCTGCTGCGCGCCCATGCCGCCGACATCCTCGGCGATCCGCTCGCGCTCGCGGCGCTCGGCGCGCTCGCCGCCGTCGCCGAGGCGACGCTCCCCGAGCGCGAGCGGCACGCGCCGCTGTTCGCGACGACCGCGGCGCTGATCGAGGCGTTCGCGGCGCCCGGCTGGCCCGCCGCCTATGTCCAGTGGGAGCTCGCGCTCCTCGCCGAGCTCGGCTACGGCCTCGATCTCGCGCGCTGCGCGCTGACCGGCACGGTCGACGACCTCGCATTCGTCTCGCCGCGGACGGGGCGAGCGGTTTCGACCGCGGCGGCAGAGCCGTGGCGCGACCGCCTGATCGCTTTGCCGCGGTTTCTCGCCGCCGGCGGCAGCGCGGCGCCGACGCCTTCGGACATCGCGGCCGGGCTCGCCCTCACCGGCCACTTTGTCGAGCGCCATCTCCTCGTCCCGCAGGGTCGGCGCCTGCCGGCCGCCCGCGATCGATTCGTTGACGAGGTTCGCCGGCTCGCTAGTCTGTCGGCCGGGATGACCGATGCCCCCTGACGACAGACAGATCCGCGACGTTGCGCTGACCGAGGCGTTGAGCGAGCGCTACCTCGCCTATGCGCTCTCGACCATCACGTCGCGCTCGCTCCCCGATGTGCGCGACGGGCTGAAGCCTGTCCACCGCCGACTCCTCTACGCGATGCGCCAGCTCGGGCTCGATCCCCGCGCGGGCTTCAAGAAATGCGCCCGCGTCGTCGGCGACGTGATCGGCAAATATCACCCGCATGGCGACGTCGCGGTCTATGACGCGCTGGTCCGCCTCGCGCAGGAATTCGCGGCGCGCTATCCGCTGGTCGAGGGGCAGGGCAATTTCGGCAATATCGACGGCGATAACGCCGCCGCGATGCGCTACACCGAGGCGCGGCTGACCGCCTTCGCCGAGGCCATGCTCGAAGGCATCGACGAGGACACCGTCGATTTCCGCGACAACTATGACGGCAGCGAGCGTGAGCCCGTCGTCCTTCCAGCCCGCGTGCCGAACCTCCTCGCCAACGGCGCCGCGGGCATCGCGGTCGGCATGGCGACGTCGATTCCGCCGCACAATGTCGGCGAGATCTGCGAGGCGCTGCGCTACCTGATCGGCCATCCCGAGGCCACGATCGACCAGCTTCTCCGCCGCATGCCAGGACCGGACTTTCCGACCGGCGGCATCCTGGTCGAAAGCCCGGAGAGCATCCGCGAGACCTATGTGACCGGACGCGGCAGCTTCCGCGTGCGCGCGCGCTGGACGGTCGAGAAGCTGAAGCACGGCCAGTACCAGGTGGTCGTCACCGAGATTCCCTACCAGGTGCAGAAATCGCGGGTGGTGGAGAAGATCGCCGAGCTCCTGTTGCAGCGGAAGCTGCCGCTTCTCACCGACGTCCGCGACGAATCGGCCGAGGACGTGCGTCTCGTCCTCGAGCCTCGGAGCCGGACGACGGAGCCCGAGGTGCTCATGGAATCGCTGTTCCGGGCGACCGAGCTCGAGGCCCGCATCGCGCTCAACATGAACGTCCTCGACGGCGGGCGGCTGCCGCGGGTGATGCATCTCCGCGAGGTGCTCCAGGCCTTCGTCGATCATCGCCTCGATGTCCTGGTGCGCCGCTCG
Source organism: Alphaproteobacteria bacterium (assembly GCA_016869145.1). Taxonomy (GTDB): domain Bacteria; phylum Pseudomonadota; class Alphaproteobacteria; order MPNO01; family VGEU01; genus VGEU01. Next base: position 27,480 of record VGEU01000005.1, read on the forward strand.
CGCCACCGGCTCGAGGGCATCGACCGCCGGCTCGAGATCCTCGACGGCTATCTGATCGTCTACCTCAACCTCGACGAGGTCATCCGCATCATCCGCGAGGATGACGAGCCCAAGCCGGTGATGATGGCGCGCTGGGGGCTCACCGAGACCCAGGTCGAGGCGATCCTCAACATGCGTCTCCGCTCGCTCCGGCGCCTCGAGGAGATCGAGATCCGGAAGGAGGTCAAGGACCTCAAGGCCGAGCGCAAGACTCTCAACGCGCTCATCGGCGACAAGGCGGCACGGCTCGAGGCGATTGGCGCCGAGATCCGGGAGACCCAGACACGCTTCGGTGGCGCGACCGCGCTCGGCAAGCGGCGAACGACCATCGACAAGGCGCCGACGGTCGTCGACGTGCCGCTCGAGGCGGTCGTCGAGCGCGAGCCGATCACCGTCATCTGCTCGGAGAAGGGCTGGATCCGCGCCGCGAAGGGCCATCTCGGTGACGGCGCCGAGCTCAAATACAAGGAAGGCGACCGGGGCCGCTTCGTAGTCCCCGCCGAGACGACGGACAAGATCGTCCTCTTCGGCACCAATGGCCGCTTCTATACGCTCTCCGCCGACAAGCTGCCAGGCGCGCGCGGCCATGGCGAGCCGGTCCGGCTGATGATCGATCTCGGCAACGACCAGGACATCGTCGCGCTCTTCGTGCACAAGCCGGGGCGGAGGCTCCTCGTCGCCGCAACCGACGCGCGTGGCTTCCTCGTGCCCGAGGACGAGGTGCTGGCGCAGACCCGGGCCGGCCGCCAGGTGCTCAACGTCTCGGGCGATATCGAGGCGCGCGTCTGCGTGCCGGCCGAGGGCGACAGCGTCGCGGTCCTCGGCTCCAACCGCAAGCTCCTGGTGTTCCCGCTCGACGAACTGCCCGAGATGACCCGCGGCCGCGGCGTCATCCTCCAGAAGCACAAGGACGGCGAGCTCGCCGACGTCCAGGTGTTCCGCCTCGCCGACGGCCTCGCCTGGCGCCTCGGCGATCGGACGCGGGTCGAGAACGACTTGCGCGATTGGCTGGGTGCCCGCGCCCAGGCCGGCCGGATGGTGCCCAAGGGCTTCCCCAAGTCCAACCGGTTTTTCTGACGCAGCGGACGGGCCGGGTTTTCGCTGGCCAGCCGGGCGAAGCCTCGGCTACAAGCGGGCGACCGGATGCAGACAAGGGGAGCGCCGGCAAGGCGCGCGCGTTCGGTCGGGAGGATCCACGTCAGCCGGAGAACGGCGTGCAGGGGCTCGCGGCCTTCGTCCGCCTCGTCGACCGCTTCAACGACCTCGTCGGTCGCACCATCGCGTGGCTGATCTTCGGCTCGGTGTTGATCTGCGCCTCGACCGCGATCATGCGCTACGCCCTCAATATCGGCTTCGTGTGGATGCAGGAGCTCTACATCGTCCTGTTCGGGCTCAACTTCACGCTTGCGGCCGGGTGGGCGTATTACAAGAACCAGCACGTCCGCGTCGACCTCCTCCATATCCGCATGAACGAGCGTCGGCGCGCCTGGGTGGAGCTGATCGGCTTCTTCGTGCTGCTGTTGCCCTGGCTCGCCGTCATCATCTACGCCGCGGTGCCGTTCGTCGGGCTGTCCTGGCGCATCCTCGAATCCTCGAGCCAGGCGAGCGGCATGCCGGGCGTATTCCTCTATAAGACCGCGATCCCGATCTTCTGCTTCGTCCTCGGCGTCCAGGGGCTCGCCGCGGTGTCGCGGAGCGTCCTCGTCCTCGCGAACCGGCAGGATCTCCTGCCGCCGCGCGGCGATGCGGCCTGAGACGGCGCACCGATGTCGACCGTCGTCATCGGCGAGCTCCTGAGCGGCGCGCTCCTCATCGTCATCTGCTTCGTCCTGATGGCGGGCTATCCGGTGGCGTTCAGCCTCGCCGGCACGTCGCTGATCATCGCCTCGGTCGGCTGGCTGTTCGGCGCCTTCGACTTCGCGATCCTGCACGGTGTCGCCTCGCGCATCTTCGGGGTGATGAACAACGAGGTGCTGGTCGCCGTGCCCTTGTTCGTCTTCATGGGGATGATCCTCGAACGCTCGCGCATCGCCGAGGACCTCCTGACGACGATGGGCCAGCTTTTCGGCTCGGCGCGCGGCGGTCTCGGCTATTCGGTGGTCCTCGTCGGCGCGCTGCTCGCGGCCTCGACCGGCGTCGTCGGGGCGACCGTCGTGACGATGGGTCTCATCAGCCTGCCCGCGATGACGCGCGCGGGCTACGACCCCAAGGTATCGACCGGCGTCATCTGCGCCTCGGCGACCCTCGCCCAGATCATTCCGCCGTCGACCGTCCTCATCTTCGTCGGCGACATGCTGCAGGGGATCAACCAGACGGCGCAGCTCAAGCGCGGCAATTTCGCGCCCGAGCCCGTCTCGGTCGGCGATCTCTTCGCGGGCGCGCTCATTCCCGGGCTGATCCTCGTCGGCCTCTACGCGCTCTGGATCTTCTACAAGACCGTGTTCCAGCCGCACACGGTGCTGGCCCTCGTGATGAGCGCCGAGGAGAAGCGGAGCCTCGCCGTCCGCGTCGTGACGACGCTATTGCCGCCGCTTCTTCTCATCCTCGCCGTCCTCGGCAGCATCCTCGCCGGCGTCGCCACGCCGACGGAATCGGCCTCGATCGGCGCGATCGGCGCGATCGTCCTCGCGCTTCTCAAGGGTCGCTTCTCCTACGAGATCCTGCGCACGGCCGCCTACAACACGACGCTCACCACGTCGATGATCTTCATCATCCTGCTCGGCGCGTCGATCTTCTCGCTCGTCTTCCGCGGCCTCGGCGGCGAGGTCATGGTCGAGGAGTTCCTCAAGGACATGCCGGGCGGCGTGTTCGGCGCCATGATGCTGGTCATGGCGATCATGTTCGTGCTCGGGTTCTTCCTCGACACGTTCGAGATCATCTTCATCATGCTGCCGATCTGCGGCGTGCCGCTCCTCGTGATGGGGCTCGACCCGATCTGGCTCGGCGTCATGATCGGCATCAATCTCCAGACGAGCTTCCTCACGCCGCCCTTCGGATTCACGCTGTTCTACATGCGGAACATCGCGCCGGCGTCGATCCCGACCACGGCGATCTGGCGGGGCGTCGTTCCGTTCGTCGTTCTGCAGGTCGTTGGTCTCGCGCTGGTCTGGCACTACGAGGAGCTCGCGACCTGGCTCCCCAATTTGATCTTCCGCGACGATATCGCGACCGTGATCCAGAACGCGCCGCCGCCGCCGCCGATGGATGGTCCCGAGGTCGACCCCGGCGACCCACCGCCCGGCTAGAGCCATGGAATCGACGATCGGTCTCGCTCTCCTCGGTCTCTATGCGCTGGTGTTCCTGCCGCTCCTCCGCGCCGCGCGGGCCGGAGAGCGCAGCCCGTTGCGCGGCAACCGCGGGATCGAGACCGCGCTCCTGATCCACATCATTCTTCTCGTCGTCGGCGTCGCGCTCGTGATCGACGGATTCTTTCTCTGAGGCCGGAACGAGAAGGGGCCGGGCGATCGGCCCGGCCCTTCGATCGTTCGCGCGCGCGTTCGGCCTATTCGACGTATTTGTAGGCGAGCGTGCGGGCGTTGTAATAGGCCTGCTCGAAGTTCCGCATATAGGGAAGGAGCGTCTTCCGCGCATTGAGGAAGGAGTCGAACACCTTCTTGCCGACGGCATCGGCCTTGTCGCGCTCTTCGATCATGACCTGGCCCGAGGCGTTGCCGAACGCGATCAGAAGCTGGTTCGAGGCGCGCCGGATCGTGATGCCGTGGCGGGTCCTGAGCGTCTCGGAGGCTTCCGCCGACTTCGCGTTGAACTCGGCGAGGACGTCGTCGTGGCCCATCTGCGACGCGGCGGCGACGATCATCTTGAGGTCGTTCGGCAGCGCATCGTATTTGCGCTTGTCGACCATGAGCTGGATGCCGGTCGAGGGCTCGTGGAAGCCCGGGCTGTAATAGAACTTGGCGACCTGGTGGAAGCCGAAGGCGAGATCGTTATAGGGACCGACCCACTCGGTCGCGTCGATCGTGCCCGATTGCAACGCGGCGAAGATCTCGCCGCCGGCGAGAAGGACGACGGTTGCGCCGAGCTTCTTGATGACCTCGCCGCCGAGACCGGGCATCCGCTTCTTGAGGCCCTTGTAGTCGTCGGGGACGTTCACTTCCTTCTTGTACCAGCCGAGCGCCTGGGTGCCGGTATTGCCGGCGAGGAAGCCCTTCAGGTTGAACGGCGCGTAGAGCTCGTCCCACACCTCCTGGCCGCCGAGATGGTGGATCCAGGCCGTCATCTCGCCCGCGGTGAGCCCGAACGGCACGGCGGCGAAGAACGCGGTCTGGCGGTGCTTGCCGAGGTGATAGTACGAGGCGTCGTGGCCCATCTCCGCGGTGCCGTTGGACACGGCGTCGAAGCACTGGAGCGCGGGCACGAGCTCGCCGCCCGCGAACACCTTCACGGTCAGGCGCCCGTCCGACATCTGGCCGATGCGCTGGGCGAGCTTCTCGGCGCTGGTGCCGAGGCCGGGGAAGTTCTTCGGCCAGCTCGTCACCATCCGCCATTCGAGGCGGCCCTGCGATATCGCGGGCGCGGGGAACGAGGACGCGGCGGCGACGCCGAGCCCGGCGGTCGCGGCTCCGGCGATGAATGAACGGCGTCGTACGGTTTTCGGCATTGTTTCTCTCCCAGGCGCGGGGGTTGCTGCGCGTTATTTTGGACGGCTATGCGCCTCGGGTGCGCCTTGGCCGTCCACCTCCGATCGCTTCATCTAGCGTGGTGACGCGGCCGCAGCAATCCCGTGACAAAAATTTGTCGGCACTCTGCGGGGGGCTGCCTAGCCGGGGAGGGGGCCCCAGCCATCCGGGCCGAGCTGCTCGAGCGGCCGGAAGCGGGTCTTGTAGGCCATCTTGTCGCTGTCGGCGATCCAGTAGCCGAGATAGACATAGGGGCGGCTCTCGGCGGCGGCGAGCGCGACGAGGTCGAGGATCATGAACGTGCCGATGCCGCGGCCCGCCATCTCGGGATCGAAGAAGCTGTAGACGGCCGAATAGGAGTTGTCGAGCCGATCGGCCAGCATCGCGCCGACCAGGCGACCATCGGGCTCGCGATACTCGATGATCCGGCTGTCGATCGGGGTCTCCTCCACCATGGCCCGGAAGTCGTTGAAGGTCATGGCCGCCATGTCGCCGCCGCCGTGGCGGGACCGCTGATAGCGGGCGAACAGTCGATATTGCTCCATGGTGGCGAGCGCCGTGAGATTGGCCCGTCGGAGCGAGGCGTTGCGGATTTCGGTCCGCCGGAGCGAGCGGTTGCGGACCAGATCGCCGACCACGATGCGGACCGGGACGCAGGCATTGCAGGCCGGGCAGGCGGGCCGGTAGGCGAGGCCGTGGCTGCGGCGGAACCCGGCCCGCGACAGCCGCTCGTAATAGGCCTGGGAATGGGGTCCGGCGAGATCGGTCACCACCTTGCGCTCGATGCGGCCCGCGACATAGGGGCAGGGAAGCGCCCGGGTGCCGAAAAAGAAGCGCTGCGGCCGGGCCAGAGACTGGCTCGTGCCCGTGGTGGATTGCCCCGGCAGCGGGGCGGGATCGACGCGGCCGATCGACATGGCCGGAGACTATAGACGGGATCGGGCGGACGTCCAATCGCCCCGGCGCCGGACGTGGTCAGCGGACCCGCGGCCCGGTCCAGTCGCGGCGGAACTCGGGCGCCGGCGCATCGGCCCGCTTGCCCGGGCTCGATCCCGGCTTCTGCGCCGCCAGGCCGGCCTCGCGCAGGAGGACGATCGAGATGCGTCGGTTCTGCGCATCGTTCGGATTGTCCGGCGTCAGCGGCTCGGTCTCGGCGCGACCGACCACCTTGCTGATCCGGGCCGCCGGCATGCCGGCCTGGAGAATCTCGCGCCGGCTCGCGTGCGCGCGGTCGCTCGAGAGCTCCCAATTGCCGTATCCCGCCTGCGCCGCGCGGAACGGCATCGCGTCGGTGTGGCCCGAGATCGAGAGCTTGTTCGGCATCGAGAGCACGACCTTGGTGACCTGGTGCACGAGCTTCTTGAAGCGCTCCACCATCCGGGCGCTGCCGGTCGGGAACATCGGCTGGCCGTCCTGGTCGATGATCTGGATGCAAAGACCTTTGGGTGTCTGGTCGATCAGGAGGTTCTTCGCGAGCTGCTTGAGCTCGGGGTCCTTGTCGATGACCTCGCGGAGCTCCTGCTCCTTCTCCTTGAAGAGCTCCTCCTCGCGCTCGGCGATCAGCTCGTCGACGTCCTGCTGCGACAGCTCGGACTTGGAGTCGTCATTCTCGCCTTCGCCTTCGTTGGCGGTCGGCTTGAGGTTGATGGTGACGCCGGGCGGCGAGGTGCGCGAGACCTGGGCGCTGGGCGAGGAGACGGTGACGCCGCCGAGGAGGCCGCCGGCGCCGCTCTTGCTCTTCGAGACCGTGGTCGGCGAGAAATAGTCGGAAATGCCCTTCTTCTGCTCCTGGGTCGTCGAGTTGAGGAGCCAGAGCAGAAGAAAGAACGCCATCATCGCCGTCACGAAGTCGGCATAGGCGACCTTCCAGGCGCCGCCATGATGGCCATGGCCGCCCTTCTTGATCTTCTTGATGACGATGGTCGCGTTGTTGCCTGCCACCGGCGTTCACCCCGACGGGATCAGGCGTTGGCTGCGGGGAGCGCGGAGACCGCTTCCTTGAGCTCGGTGAACGACGGCCGGACCGAGCTCTCGAGCGCCTTGCCGGCGAACTCGACGCAGACCTGCGGCGCGCAGCCGTTCATGTAGGCGAGGAGGCCCGACTTGATGCACTGGAAATTGCGCGTCTCCGCCTCGTAGGTGCGGTTCAGCACGTTGGCGATCGGGCCGAGGATGCCGTAGGCGATGAACACGCCGAGGAACGTGCCGACCAGCGCGCCGCCGATCAGCTTGCCGAGGACCTCCGGCGGCTCGGTGATCGAGCCCATGGTCTTGATGACGCCGAGCACGGCCGCGACGATGCCGAGCGCGGGCATGCTGTCGGCCATGTTCTGAACCGTGCCGGCGACGGCGTGGTTCTCCTGGTGATGGGTCTCGATCTCCTCGTCCATGATCGCCTCGAGCTCGTGCGGGTTCTCGCTGCCGAGGCTGATCATGCGGAGATAGTCGCAGAAGAACGTCACCGCGTGGTGGTTCTTGGCGAAGGACGGGAACTGGTTGAACAGCTCGCTCTGGTCGGGGTTCTCGATGTGCTGCTCGAGCGCGAGCATGCCCTTGGTCCGGGCGATCTTGAACACCTGGAACTGCATGCTGAGAAGGTCGATGTAGTCCTTCTTGGTGTATTTCGGCCCCTTCATCGCATGGCCGAACGCCTTGCCGACGCGCTTCAGGATCGGCTTGGTGCTGCCGATGATCATCGCGCCGACCGCGGCGCCGACGATGATCACGACCTCGAAGGGCTGCCACAGGACGAACAGCTTGCCGCCCATGGCGACATAGCCGCCGAGAACGCAGGCGAAGACGAGAACGATACCAACGATGACGAGCATCGACCGACCGTGCAGGAGGCGGAGAACGTGCCCCCGGATGCTGAACGCGGCTGGTTAAGATCCGGTTATCCGGGGCCGCGGGGGAGAGGGGGGACTCGGGCCCCGGGATGTTGTATGTGAGGCGCGCAGGCGCGAGGGGCGTCGGCGGCGCGAGACGGGAGGGGTGATGGCCGACAACGTGGTGACCGCGGCGCAGCTGCACGAGCGGCTGGTCGCCAACCCCTTCAACAACTGGATGGGCCTCAAGGTGCTCGGGCTCGACGAGGAAAAGCTCGAGGTCGGCCTGACCTGGCGCGAGGAGATGGTCTCCAACCCGAAGGCCCGCTACACCCACGGCGGCATCATCGGCGCGCTGATCGACGTCGCCGCCGATTTCGCGATCGCGGCCAAGCTCGGCCAGCCGGTCCCGACGGTCGACATGCGGGTCGACTACCATCGCGCCGCGATGCCGGGCGATCTCCGCGCGGTCGGACGGGTGATCCGCATGGGCGGCACGTTCTCGGTCGCCGAGGCGATGGTCTATGACGGCGAGAACCGGCTCATCGCGAGCGGGCGGGGCGTCTACTTCACCCAGCCGCCGAAGGCGTGATACGGGCCGTTGGACCCGTCGCCTGCGTGCTTTACCATGCCGGCGCCGCCGCGGCCGCGCCACCCGCGTTCCTCATGATCCCGCCTTTCTCATGATACGGTCTCACCCATGAGTCTCGATCCGATGGAGTTCCGCAAGGCCCTGGGCTGCTTCGCCACGGGCGTCACGATCATCACCACCATCGACCAGGACGGTGACCCGGTCGGGATCACCGCGAACTCGTTCACCTCGCTGTCGCTCGATCCGCCGCTCGTGCTGTTCTGCCTCGACCGCAAGAGCATGAGCTTCGATGCCTTCCATCGGAACCGTCACTTCGCGGTCAACGTGCTCCGCTCGACGCAGGAGCAGCTGTCGCGCAATTTCGCGCGCTCGGGCCCCGACAAGTGGAACGGGATCCCCTACGAGAAGTGGGAGACGGGCTGCCCGATCCTCGCCGAGACGATCGCGGCGCTCGAATGCGATGTCGACCAGGTCTTCGAGGGCGGCGACCACGTCATCCTGATCGGCAAGGTCCGCCGCATCCGCTTCGAGGACGGCGAGTGCCAGCCGCTCCTCTATTACCGCGGCAAGTACGCCCGGATCGGGGCGCCGGCCTAGCGCCCGCTGACCGTGGCGAGCCGCGCCGGCATGCCGGCGGCGTTGAGACCGGCGACGATCGCTGTGGCGCTCTCGATGTCCATCACCTCGACCAACGCATCGATCACGGCGAGACGGACCGGCACGTCGCGGAACCAGCGCTCGTGCGCGACCTCGACGATATTGCCGCCGAGCTCGCCGACGAGACGGGTGGCGCGGGCGAGGCTGCCGGGGTGGTCGGGGAGCTCGACCTGGAGCCGGACGAGGCGGCCCGCGCGCACGAGCCCGCGCATCAGAACCGATGCGAGGATCCACGAATCGATGTTGCCGCCCGAGATGACGAGACCGACCGTCCGGCCGGCGAAGCGCGCGGGGTGGGCGAGGAGGGCGGCGAGCGGTGTCGCGCCGGCGCCCTCGGCGACGATCTTCTCGATCTCGACCAGGAGCTGGACCCCATGCTCGATCGCCTCCTCCTCGACGAGGAGGATGTCGGCGACCAGCGCGCGGACGATCGGGACCGCGTGTGCGCCGGGCTCCTTGACCGCGATCCCGTCGGCGAGCGTCGCGCCCTCCGCGGTGACCGCGCGGCCGGCGATCGCGGCCTGCATCGACGGGTAAAGCGCGGCCTCGACACCGATCACCTCGATCGCCGGGCGGAGCGCGCGGGCGGCGGTGGCAACACCGGCGATCAGCCCACCGCCGCCGACGGGGACGACGAGCATCTCGAGCGCCGGCACATCCTCGAGCATCTCGAGCGCGACCGTGCCTTGACCGGCGATGATCGCCGGGTCGTCATAGGGGTGGACGAGCGTGAGGCGCTGCGCTTCCGCCTCGGCGCGTGCCGAACGCGCGGCCTCGTCATAGCCCTCCCCGGCCAGAACGACGCGCGCGCCGTGGCGCTCGGTGTTCCGGATCTTGGTGAAGGGCGCTGTCCTCGGCATCACGATCGTCGTCGCGATGCCGAGCCGCGCGCCGTGATAGGCGACGGCCTGTGCGTGGTTGCCCGCCGACATCGCGATCACGCCGCGTGCGCGCTCGTCGGCGGAGAGCGCGAGGAGCTTCGCGAGCGCGCTGCGCTCCTTGAACGAGGCGGTGAACTGCATGTTCTCGAGCTTGAGATAGACATCGGCGCCCGTGATCGCCGAGAGAGTCCGCGACCGGACGCAGGGCGTCCGTGCGATCCCGCTACCAATGCGCGAAGCGGCGGCGCGGACATCGTCGAGCGTGACCGTCATGGCCCTGCCGGGCTCAGGACGAGGACCCCGATCGCGTCCTTTCGCGCGGCGGCTGCGTCGAGCGGGATGGTGATCGTCCGTCCGTCGCGCCACCCCACGGTCAGATCGTCGTAGTGGCGCGAGAACACGCTTCCCGACTGCCCGGTCGCGACCGTGAACACCGACCGGCCGAGATCGGCGAGATCGTAGACCGCGCGGAAGCCCGCACCGTGCACGTGCTCGAACGGGTTGCGGTCGCGCGCGATCGGCGTGCCGCCGCGGTTGATGGTGAACGCATCGCCGTCGGTCTCGACGCGGATATCGACGAGATCGCGGAGCACGGGGATGAATCCGAACACGCTGTGACGGAACCGTGCGGTGTGCGCGGTGCCCCAGCGCCAGCGGCTCATGTCGTCGCCGAAGCGCGCCGCGAGATCGTCGAGCGCGCGGTCGAGCGCGATCTGGACGCGCCCCGCGCAATCCTCGCGCTCGGGCGTCGTCACGTCGTCGCACCATTCCGGGCGCTCGGCGAGCATGTGGAGAAGGACACCGGGTCGGAGGTCCCAGTAGTCGCGGAACAAGGGGCCGAGCTCGTCGGCGTAGAGGGCGCGGCCGAGCTCGCGGAGCCAGGCGGTGAATATCAGCGGCTCGGCGCGATCGCGCGTCGCGGCGAAGTCCCACTGCCGGAGGCGGGCGACGGCGGCGGCGGCGCGCCCCTCGAAGCCCTCGGTGCGGGTGAGGCGCGGTACGAGCTCGGCGGCGGCGAGCGTGATCGCGTCCGACTGCATGACCGCGAAACCCGCGGCGTCGTGGCTCTCGCGCGAATCGAGAAGCGCATGGATGCGCCGCGCGCGGTACGGCTCGGCCCAGCCGTCACCGAGCCAGTACGGATAATGGTCCGGCACGATTCGGTGATTGGCATTGACGATCCGTCCGGCCGGCGGGTTGAAGGCCTGGGGCAGCTCGTCGAACGGGATCATCCCCGACCAGCCATGCGTGTCGGTCCAGCCCGGCGCCGGCTCGAGCCCGCGGCCCGAGCGCCGGATCGGCACCCGCCCCGGCGCGATGAAGCCGATATTCCCGGCCGTGTCGGCGTAGGTGATGTTCTGCTGCGGCGCGGTGTAGAGCCGGAGCGCGTCGCGGAACGAGGACCAGTCGGTCGCCCGGTTGATGCCGAGCATCGCCTCCGGCGTGCGATCGTCCGCGCGAAGCCCGGTCCATCCGAGCGCGACGACGCGGCCCGACGGCACGAGGCTCGGATCGAGGTCGGAGATCACCGGGCCGTGTCGTGTGTGCCGCACCGCGAGCACCTGGTCGGGCTCGCCCCGCACCTTGATCGTCTCGCTGCGGGTCTCGAACGGGCGCGGCCCGTCCGGTGTCAGATAATGCCCGTCGGCGAGGCCCTCGGTCTTCTCCCAATAGAGGTCCTGCGTGTCGCTGTCTGTCGTCGTCAGCGCCCAGGCGATGCGTCCGTTGTGGCCGAGGATCATGATCGGCACACCGGGCGTCGTCGCACCGGCGAGATCGAGACCGGGCACCGAGAGCCGCGCCAGATACCAGATGCCCGGCGCGCTGAAGCCGAGATGCGGATCGTTGGCGAGGAGCGGCTTGCCGGTCGCCGACTGCGTGCCCGCGATCGCCCAGGAGTTCGACGCGCTGGTCGGCGCGAGCGTGTCGGGGAAGGCGCCGGCGAGGGCGCGGAGCGTTGCCGCCTCGCCCGGACCGGGCGGCCGCGCGCTCAGCGTCGTCGGCGCCTCGTTACCGTTGCGCGGCCAGAGATCGGCGATCTGGCGGGGCGTCAGCCGCTCCGCGAACCGCGCGCGCAACACCTCGTCGCGCCAATTGCCGGTGAGGCGGAGCGCCATCACGCGGCCCCAGACGAGCGTGTCCGCCGCCCGCCACGGCTCCGGTCTGATGCGCGCGAGATAGAACTCGATCGGCCACGGTCCGCGATGGACCGCGAGATAGGCGTTGACGCCTTGGGTGTAGGCCTCGATCAGGCCGCGCGCCTCGGGCGACAGATGCGAGAGGCTCTCCTCGGCGAGCGCATAGAGACCGAGCGTGCGCATGATCCGGTCGGCCCGGAGCGCCGGCGGGCCGGCGATCTCGGCGAGACGTCCGGCGCCGGCGCGGCGCATCGTCTCCATCTGCCACAGCCGGTCCTGGGCGTGGACGACGCCGAGCGCGCGATAGGCGTCGGCGAGCGAGGCGGCGCGAATGTGGGGGACCGCGTTGCGGTCGCGGACGATCTCTACCGGCGCCTCGATGCCGGCGACGGCGAGTGTTCCGTCATAGGACGGGAGACCGGTGCGGAGCCAGAGGACCGCGGCGCCGACGGCGAGCACGATCGCGCCGAGAACGCCGAGGATCGCCCGTCCGGTCCAGCGGAGCCAGCGGCGGCGGCGGCGGCGCGGCGGTCGGGTCACGGGCGTCTCCGTCGGCGGTTGGAGCGGCGGGGCCGGGCCGCGCTATCATGATCGCCCCCATGATCGCCCCTTGAACGGCGGCGACGCGCGGTTAGATAGGCCGAAGAGGCCCGCGCGACAACGAAGCAAGACGGCCCCCGATGCCCGATGCCCAAGCGTCCCTGCTCGACGATGACGTCCCGGCGCCGCCGCCTTTCAGGCCGCGGGCGCCGTGGTGGGGCGGCGATGCGCAGACGCTCCGGAATTACCTCCTCCGCCGCGTCCGCTTGCCGCCGCATGCGCGCCAGACGATCGAGCTCCCGACGACCGACGGATCGGGCGATATCCTCCTCGCGCGTCTCGATATACCCGACCACGGCCTTCGCCGACGGCCGCTCGCGCTCCTCGTCCATGGGCTCACCGGCTGCGAGGACAGCGTCTATATGCGGGCGAGCGCGGCGGCGCTCCTCGCCGAGGGCTACCGCGTCCTTCGCCTCAATCTCCGCGGTGCCGGACCGTCGCGGCGGTGCTGTGCCGACCACTATCATCTCGGGCGCTCGCGCGACATCGCCGACGCGTTCGCCAGCCTGCCGCGCGAGATGGTCGCCGAGGGGGTGGTCGGCATCGGGTTCTCTCTCGGCGGCAGCATCGTCGTGAAACATGCCGCCGAGGCCGGGCGCGGCGTGCTCCGGGCGATCGTCGCCGTCTCGGCCCCGATCGATCCGCACGCGGCGGCGCGCCGGATGATGGCGCCGCGGAACGCGCTCTATCACCGCTGGCTCCTGGCGCGGATGAAGGCGGAGAGCACCGCGCCCGGCGCGCGGCTCGGCCCGTCCGAGCGGGCGGCCATCGCGGCCGCGCGGAGCGTCTATGCGTTCGACGACCGCTTCGTCGCGCCGCGCTTCGGCTATGGCGACGCGCCGACCTATTACGCCGAGAACGCCGCCACGCGTTTTCTCGGCGCGATCGAGGTGCCGACGCTCCTGATCCATGCCGAGGACGATCCCTGGATCCCGGCCGCGCCCTACCGCGCCGGGCCTTGGCGCGCCAACCCGCTGGTCCGGGTCGCGCTCGCATCGGGCGGCGGCCATGTCGGGTTTCACGACCGCGGCGCGCCGCCCGCCTGGCACAACCGCGCCGCGCTCGGTTTCTTCGCCCGGGTGGCAGGCGCCGGGTGACCGTTGGGCCGAAGCGGCGAAGCGTGTATTCTCCGCGACCGGCAAGCCCCCCACGGAGGTCGTACCGCGGTGCCGAGACGACAGGAATTCATGTTGAAGAGCCTGATCGGGATCGCGATCCTGGCCGGCGTGGCGCTCGTGCTGGTCGCAGTCGTGATCTCGCTCAAGCTGTTTAAGCCCGCCTGACCGACCCGATCAGCGCAGACGCTCGGCGATCTCGACCGCGGCATAGGTGAGGATCGCATCGGCGCCCGCGCGCTTGCACGCGAGCAGGCTCTCCATGATCACGCGGTCCCAGTCGAGCCAGCCATTGGCCGCCGCCGCGCGCAGCATCGCGTATTCGCCGCTCACCTGGTAGACGCAGGTCGGCACGCCGAAGGCGTCCTTCACGCGCCGCACGATGTCGAGATAGAAGAGCCCCGGCTTCACCATCACCATGTCGGCGCCCTCGGCGAGATCGAGCGCGACCTCGTGCAGCGCCTCGTCACTGTTGGCGGGATCCATCTGATAGGTGCGCTTGTCGCCGCGGCCGAGATTGGGCGCCGAGCCGATCGCGTCGCGGAACGGGCCGTAGAGCGCGGAGGCGTATTTGGCGGCGTAGGAGAGGATGCGGACGTGCCCGTAGCCCGCCGCATCGAGGGCCTCGCGCACCGCGCCGACGCGGCCGTCCATCATGTCGCTCGGCGCGATCACGTCGCAACCGGCCGCGGCCTGCACGATCGCCTGGCGGCAGAGGAGCGCGACGGTCTCGTCGTTGATGATCTCGCCGTCGCGCATCAGGCCGTCATGGCCGTGGCTCGTGAACGGATCGAGCGCGACATCGCACATGATGCCGACGTCCGGGTAGGCCTCCTTGGCCGCCGTCACCGCGCGACAGACCACGTTCTCGGCGTTGACGGCCTCCTCGGCCAGCTCGGACTTGAGCTCGGGGCGGATCACCGGAAAGGCCGCGACCAGCGGGATGCCGAGCGCGCGGGCGCGCCCGACCGCGTCGACGAAGGCGCTGATCGAGAGCCTGTGGACGCCCGGAAGTGAGGGGATCGCCGCCCGCGCCTCGCGCTCGTCGTGGACGAAGACCGGCCAGATCAGATCGCTCGGCGAGAGCCGGGTCTCGGCGACCAGCCGGCGCGTCCAGTCGTCGCGTCGGTTGCGCCGCATCCGCGTCCGCGGATAGGGCGCGCGCACGGGGAAGGGGATTCTCATCGCCCGCGGTCTCAGACCTTCGCGAGCGCCTGGTCGAGATCGGCGAGGATGTCGTCGATGTGCTCGATGCCGATCGAGAGCCGCACATAGCGGTCGTTGACGCCGGTCGCCAGCTGTTCGTCGGCCGAAAGCTGCGAGTGCGTGGTGGTCGCGGGGTGGATCGCGAGGCTCCGCGCATCGCCGATATTCGCGACATGATAGAACATCTCGAGCGCCTCGATGAACCGGCGCCCGGCGTCGCCGCCCTTGGCGAGCTCGAACCCGACCAGTCCGCCATAGCCACCCTTCAGGTAGGCGTCGGCGCGGCGACGGTATTCGCCCTCCATCAGCCCGGGATAGATCACGTGGCGGACCTTGGCGTTGCCGGCGAGGAACTTCGCCACGCGCGCCGCGTTCTCGCAGTGCGCGCGGAGCCGGAGCGGCATGGTCTCGAGCCCCTGGATGAACAGGAACGCGTTGAACGGGCTGACCGCGGCGCCGATGTCGCGGAGCAGCGTGACGCGCGCCTTGATGATATAGGCGACCGGGCCGAGCGGCTTGACCGCCTGCGTCCACACCGCGCCGTGATAGCTCGGATCGGGCTGGTTCAGCATCGGGAAGCGGTCGGCGTGCTTCTCCCAGTCGAAATTGCCGCCGTCGACGATGATGCCGCCGATCGAGGTGCCGTGGCCGCCGATATATTTGGTGGTCGAGTGGACGACGACCGCAGCCCCGTGCTCGAGCGGCTTGCACAGGATCGGCGCGGCGGTGTTGTCGACGATCAGCGGCACGCCGCGCGCGCGGCCGATCTTCGCCACCTCGGCGATCGGAAAGACCTGGAGCTTCGGGTTGGGCAGGGTCTCGGCGAAATAGCAGCGCGTGCGCGCGTCCGTCGCGCGCGCGAACGCCTCGGGGTCGACCGGATCGACGAAGCGCGTCTCGATCCCCATCGTCTTCAGCGTGTTGGCGAAGAGGTTCCAGGTGCCGCCGTAGAGATCGGTCGAGCTGACGATGTTGTCGCCGACATGGGCGATGTTCTGGACCGCGATGAACTCGGCGGCCTGGCCGGAGCTCAACGCGAGCGCGGCGACGCCGCCCTCGAGCGCCGCGACCCGCTCCTCGAACACCGCCTGGGTCGGATTCATGATCCGCGTGTAGATATTGCCGAGCTCCTTCAGCGCGAACAGGTTCGCGGCGTGCTCGGTCGAATTGAACTGGTAGGACGTCGTCTGATAAATCGGCACCGCGACCGCGGTCGTCGCGGCGTCGCGCCGATAGCTGCCGGCGTGGAGGACGAGCGTCTCCGGATGCTTGCTCTTCATGGGAGCCTCTCGCGATGGGTCGACGGGCGGGTGCGGCGGCGGGCCGGTCAAACGATGCATGCGCCGGTCCGCCGAGGTCGGCACGAGATTAAACGAAAATTAACGCCCCGATGCCACTTTCGCCGCGGGTCAGGCCGGGTCCCTGTTCCGAAAGGGCGTACCGTGAAGCAAACCTATCTCGACACTATCCTGCTGATCGAGCGGCTGCATCGCCAGTTCCTCGAGGTGGTGAAGGGCGAGCTCGATCGGCTCGGCATCGAGGACATCAACAACGTCCAGAGCCTGATCCTGTCCAATATCGGGCGCGAGGATCTGACCGTCGGCGAGCTCACCCACCGCGGCTACTATTTGGGCTCGAACGTCTCCTACAACGTCAAGAAGATGGTCGAGAACGGCTATCTGGTGCAGGAGCGCTCCGCCCACGACCGCCGCTCGGTGCGTATCCGCGTCTCCGACAAGGGGCTCGTGCTCTGCGAGAAAATCGCGGCGCTGCACGACCGCCATCTCGCGGCCATGGCCGGCGGCCCGCTCACCGAGCCGGTGCTCGCCGAGGTCACGAAGACGCTCCGCCAGCTCGAGCGGTTCTGGTCGGACGATCTCGCCTGGGGTGCCCGCCAGGGCGGCCTGCAACGCCTGTCGCCGGCCGCCTGACCGAGCCGGTCGGGCTCAGGTCGCAAACGCGTCGCGCGGATCGACGGCGCTGCCGAGATACTGGCGGAGCTTGCCGAGCGCCTTGCTCTCGATCTGGCGAATCCGCTCCTTGGTCACCCCGTAATCCTCGCCGATATCGGCGAGCGTCGTGCGGCGATCGTCGTTGAGAAAGCGGCGCGTGATAATCTGGCGCTCGCGCGGGGTCAGGCGCTGGAGCGCGCTCTGCAGATGCATCGAGAAGGTCCGCCGGTCGCGCCGCTCCATCACGTCGGCCTCGGGCGTGGGGCGGCTGTCGGCGAGGAAGTCCTGCAGCTCGTCGGTGTCCTCGCCGCCGATGCCGGCATTGAGCGAGCGGTCGGGCCGTGACAGATGCGCCTCCATCCGCTCCACCGCCTCGATCGGCACACGCAGCTCGTCGGCGATGCGCCGGCACTCCTGAGAGGTCATCGGCCCGCTTGGGTTGGAGCCGATCCGCGCCCGCAGGCGCCGCAGGTTGAAGAAGAGGCTCTTCTGCGCCGGCGTCGTTCCGATCCGGACGATCGAGGCGTTGCGGACGATGTATTCCTGGATGGCGGCGAGGATCCACCAGGTTGCATAGGTCGAGAATCGGACCTCGCGGTCGGGGTCGAACCGGTTGGCGGCCTCGAGCAGCCCGACATTGCCTTCCTGGATGAGATCGCTGAGCGGCAGGCCGTAGCCGCGGAAGCCGGCCGCGATCCGGACCACGAGGCGGATGTGCGCGGTGATGATCTTCTGCAGGGCGACCTTGTCGCCGTGGTCGCGCCAGCGCCGGGCGAGCGCCGATTCCTCGGCGCGCTCGAGGAGCGGCACCTGCATCGCGGTGGCGATATAGCGGCGGTCGTTCCGGTCGGGGGAAACGCTGGTGGTCTGCGGCATCGGGGGCCTCCTCGGGGGGGCGCGGTGGCTCGATTCCTATCGAGTCGACACTAAGTTATCCGGGGCGCCCGGCCCGCGCCATAATTAATTTCGACTCGCTATCAAATCTGGTGCCCGTGCGACCTGGCCCGGCCATTCGGTCATGCCACGCTCGGCCCGAATCCATCGGGGTGTCTGGTCTTGGTCGCCGGCTCGCCCTACCTCACGTCGGTCCCTAGGCAGGAATACCACCTTATGCCCCATCGAGCCCGTACCGCCGAACTGATCGACCGGCTGTCGCGCATCACCCATACGGTGCAGTTCGCCGGTGACCTGAACCCCGCGCAGTGGGAGGCGCTCCGGTTCCTCGGCAAGGCCAACCGCTACTCGATGACGCCGGGGGCGCTCGCCGAATATATGGCGACGACCAAGGGGACGGCGTCGCAGACCATCAACGCGCTCGAGGCCAAGGGCCTCGTGTCGCGCACGCGGTCCGCGACCGATCGGCGCTCGGTCCACATCGCGTTGACTGCCGCCGGGGAGAGCCTGTTGCGCCAGGACCCGCTCGACGTGATCGAGCACGCGGCCGGTACGCTCTCCGCGACCGATCAAGCCGCCCTCGTCGCCGCGATCGAACGGCTGGTCGATCGGCTCCAGGGCGCGATCGGCAAGCCGACCTTCGGTTTGTGCGCCAAGTGCGCGCATTTCGTGCCGACGGCGGGCCGCGAGATCGCGTGCGGCGGCCAGTGCGCGCTGACGGGCGATGCGCTCGGCGTGGGCGAGGTCGACCGCCTGTGCGTCGATTTCGAGCCCAAGAACGCGGTCGAGGACGCCGCCGCCTAGTTGGTGCCGCCGCACAGCGCGAGATAGGCCTCGAGCGGGCGGCGCATATAGTCGGGGAACGGGATCGTCTTCATCGTCTCCTTCGAGGCGAGGCAGCTGACGAGGTTGGCGGTGAGGATCTCGCGGCCCTCGTCGTGGCCGAGGATCGCGTAGTGCATCGACGACCGGCCGAGCCGGTGCAGCACCAGCGTCAGCGCGATATTGTCGCCCATGCGCCGGGCGACCTTGAAGTCCGTGTCGACGTGGACGAACGGGAACATCCGGCCGTGGACCAGGAACTCGTCGGCCATCGGCACGCCGAGCGCGACCTCGAACCATTCCTCGAACAGGTCGGCGAACATCCGGAAGAACTCCGGATAGAAGACGATTCCCGCCGGGTCGCAGTGCGAGAAGGCGATGCGCCGTTGCACGGTGAAAGCGCCGGGGGGAAGGTCCATCTGCGATCTCCACGGTGGATGGGTGCGCGACGCGCGTTCTATCGGCGCCGGGCGGCCCAGGCAAGCCGGGGCCGTTAACGGCCTGTTCGCACGACCGCCGCATGAATCGGGTTGACGCGCCCGGTAGCGATTCCGGTTGCGTCTGCTACAGTGACCACAAGCGGCCGGCGAGCATGGGCAGCAGGACGGGCGAGGTTCTCCTCGAGTTCCACCGGATCGGGAACGCCGTGAAGGTCACGGCCATCGATGCGGCGACGCTCGTCGAAGTGTCCATCGTCGGCGCGGCGAGGTCGAGCGAGGCCGAACTCACCCGCATCGCGATCAACAAGCTCACCTACGTGATCAGCCGTCGGCGCGACGGCCGCGGCACGGTCGCCTGACCGTCGGCGGCAGCCGGGCCGGCGAGGGCCGATCCGGCTCCCGGTGCCGATGGAATATTTTCTCCAGCAGCTCATCAACGGCATCACGCTCGGCGCCATCTACGGCCTGATCGCGATCGGCTACACGATGGTCTACGGAATCATCGGGATGATCAACTTCGCCCACGGCGAGATCTACATGATCGGGGCCTTCATCGCGCTCGGCACGATCCTCGCGATCGGTCCAGTCGGCGCCGGTGCGGTCGTGCTCGCGATCCTCCTCGCGCTCCTTGTCGCGATGATGCTGACCGCGACCTATGGCTGGATGCTCGAGCGCGTCGCCTATCGGCCGCTCCGCGGCGCGCCGCGCCTCGCCGCGCTGATCTCGGCGATCGGCATGTCGATCCTGCTCCAGAACTATGTCCAGCTCACCCAGGGTGCCCGCGTCAAGACTCTGCAGCCGCTCGTCGCCGGCGGCTTCACGCTGATGGAGCACGATGGCTTCGAGGTATCGCTCAGCTACATGCAGATCCTGATCGTCGTCGCGACGATCGCGCTGATGACGATCTTCACGCTCGTCATCACGCGCACCGCGCTCGGGCGTGCGCAGCGGGCGTGCGAGCAGGATTCGACCATGGCCGCGCTCGTCGGCATCAACGTCGACCGCACCATCGCGCTCACCTTCGTGATGGGCGCAGCCCTCGCCGCCGTCGCTGGCTTGATGGTGACGCTCTATTACGGCGTGATCGATTTCTTCATCGGCTTCGTCGCCGGTATCAAGGCGTTCACCGCGGCCGTCTTCGGCGGCATCGGATCGATACCGGGCGCGATCCTGGGCGGGCTCCTGATCGGGCTGATCGAGGCGTTCTGGTCGGGCTATTTCTCGATCGAGTACAAGGACGTCGCGGCGTTCTCGATCCTCGTGCTCGTGCTCCTGTTCCGGCCGACCGGGCTCCTCGGCCGGCCCGAGGTGGAGAAGGTCTGACGGTGGCTCGGCCGCTTTCCGCGCCGGCGGGGACGCTCCGGAGAGAGGTGTCCGACGCCCTCGTCTTCGCGCTGATCGCGACCGCGCTCGCGCTGCCGTTCATCGGCATCTACACCGTTCCGGCGACCGCGGGACTCCGCCTCGCGACGCGGCTGCCCGATCTCGTCGCGATCGCCGGCCTCGCTTTCGTCGGCCGTCTCGGCCTCGGTCTCGCGCGCGGACCGTGGGCGGCCGGGGCGGCGGTCCTCGGTCTCGCAGTCGCCGCGATCGGCTGGGTCGGACTTCTGCCGAGCCGCGAGGTCGCGGTGTTCGCGATCGCCGCCGGTCTCGTCGTGCTCATTCGCGGCGCCATGCGGGCGGCGCGCGGGAGCGCCGAGCCCGGCGCCGGCAGGCGCACCGGCGCAGACGCGCTCGCCGACGGCGCGGCGCGGCTTCTGCCTTATCTCGGCCCGGTCCTTTTCGTCGTCGCACTGGTGCTGCCCTTCCTGCCCTTCGTCGACCGTCGGCTCCTCGATCTCGCGATCCTCGTCCTCACCTATGTGATGCTCGGCTGGGGGCTCAACATCGTGGTCGGCCTCGCCGGCCTCCTCGACCTAGGCTATGTCGCGTTCTACGCGGTCGGCGCGTACAGCTTCGCCCTCCTCGCGCTCCATTTCGACTGGGGCTTCTGGGCCTGCCTGCCGCTCGCCGGCCTGTTCGCGGCGCTGTTCGGCATTCTCCTCGGTTTCCCGGTGCTGCGGCTCCGCGGCGACTATCTCGCCATCGTGACGCTCGGCTTCGGTGAGATGATCCGCATCGTCCTGGTCAACTGGACCTCGCTCACCAACGGGCCGAACGGCATCTCGGGCATCCCGCGGCCGAGCTTCTTTGGCCTCGAGTTCACGCGCGAGCCGCAACCGGGGACCCAATCCTTCCACCAGTTCTTCGGGCTCGAGTTCTCGACGCTCCACCGCGTGATCTTCCTCTACTACCTGATCCTCGTGCTCGCGCTCGTCACCAACTTCTTCACGCTCCGCATCCGGCGCCTGCCGCTCGGGCGCGCCTGGGAAGCCTTGCGCGAGGACGAGATCGCCTGCCGCGCGATCGGCATCAACCCGACCAACACCAAGCTCGCGGCGTTTGCGATCGGCGCCATGTTCGGCGGCTTCGCCGGGACGTTCTTCGCCGCGCGCCAGACCTTCGTCAGCCCGGAGAGCTTCACCTTCATCGAATCGGCGATCATACTCGCGATCGTCGTGCTCGGCGGCATGGGGAGCCAGCTCGGCGTTGTCCTCGCCGCGCTCCTCCTGATCGGCATCCCGGAGTGGTTCCGCGAGCTGCAGGACTACCGGATGATCGCCTTCGGCGCGGCGATGGTCGCGGTTATGATCTGGCGTCCACGGGGTCTTCTCGCCGTGCGCGAGCCGACGATCCGCCTCGGCCGCCGCCGACGGGGCGCGCCGTCGTGAACGCGAGCCCGCCGCTTCTCGATGTCTCGAATCTCACCATACGGTTCGGCGGGCTCCTCGCGGTCGACGCGGTCTCGTTCCGCGCCGACGACCGCGCGATCACCGCGATCATCGGGCCCAACGGCGCCGGCAAGACGACGGTCTTCAACTGCCTCACCGGGTTCTACCGGCCGTCCTCGGGCGCGCTCGCGCTCCGCCACGGCGGGCAGAGCTTCGCGCTCGAGGCGATGCCCGACCACCGGATCGCCGCCGAGGCGCGGCTTGCGCGCACGTTCCAGAACATCCGCCTGTTCCCGCAGATGACGGTGCTCGAGAACCTGATCCTCGCCCAGCATCGGACGCTGATGCGTGCCTCGGGCTATACGATCCTCGCGCTCGTCGGTCTCGGCGGCTACGCACGCGCCGAGCGCGCGGCGGTCGAGCGCGCGCGCTTCTGGCTCGATCGCGTCGGCCTTCTCGCTCACGCCGACGACGAGGCCGCCAGCCTCGCCTATGGCGACCAGCGGCGGCTCGAGATCGCCCGTGCGATGTGCACCGATCCGGTGCTCCTCTGTCTCGACGAACCGGCGGCCGGGCTCAATGCACGCGAAACCGGCGCGCTCAGCGCGCTCCTCGGCGAGATCCGCGACGATCACGGCGTCGCGATCCTCCTGATCGAGCACGACATGGCGCTCGTCATGGCGATCTCGGATCGGATCGTCGTTCTCGAATATGGCCGCAAGATCGCCGACGGGCCGCCGTCGGCGGTGCGCGCCGATCCCGCGGTGATCGCGGCCTATCTCGGCACCGGCGACAGCGACGGCATGGCGGCGGTCTGAGCCGATGCTCGATCTCCGAGGCGTCGAGACGTTCTACGGCCACATCCAGGCGCTCCGCGGCGTCGACCTCCATGTCGGCGAGGGCGAGATCGTCGCTCTCATCGGCGCCAACGGCGCGGGGAAGTCGACCCTCCTGATGACGGTCTGCGGCAAGCCGGCGCCGCGCGCGGGCTCGATCCGCTTCCAGGGGAAGGAGCTCGCCGGACGCTCGACGCACGAGATCATGCGGACCGGGATCGCCCACGCGCCGGAGGGCCGCCGCATCTTTCCCCGCCTCACCGTGCTCGAGAACCTGCAGCTCGGGGCGCTCACGGCGGCGCCGGAGCATTTCGCGACCGACGTCGAGCGCGTCTTCACGCTGTTCCCGGTCTTGCGCCAACGGTCGGGCCAGCGCGGCGGCACGCTCTCGGGCGGCGAGCAGCAGATGCTCGCGATCGGTCGTGCGCTGATGAGCCGGCCGCGCCTCCTTCTTCTCGACGAGCCCTCGCTCGGTCTCGCCCCGATGATCGTGCAGCACATCTTCCGGGTTATCCGCGATATCAACGAGACCGCCGGCGTCTCGGTCCTCCTGGTCGAGCAGAACGCCTATCATGCGCTCCGCCTCGCGCGCCGCGGCTATGTGCTGGTGAACGGCCGCATCACGCTGAGCGGCGAGGGCGCGGCGCTCCTCGACAACCCCGAGATACGGGCGGCCTATCTCGAGGGCGGCGCGCGGTCCGACAAGGCGGGAACTGGCGCGTGACCCCTCGCATCACTAGGTTCTAGTCGTGGCATCCACAAACCGGGGAGATAGCCCATGAAGCGAAGCACCATGTTGATGACGGCCGCGCTCGCGGTGGCGGTCGGGTTCGGGGCGGCCGCACGCGCGGAGATCGTCGTCGCCGTCGTCGGGCCGATGTCCGGCAAGGAGGCGGCGTTCGGCGAACAGATGCGGCGCGGCGCCGAGATGGCGATCGCGCATCTCAACGCCGCCGCCGGCGTCCTCGGCCAGAAGCTGAAGCTCGAAATCGGCGACGACCGTTGCGATCCCAAGGAGGCGGTCGCCGTCGCGAACCAGATGGTCGGGAAGAAGGTGCGGTTCGTCGCCGGCCACTTCTGCTCCGGCTCTTCGATCCCGGCGTCGCGGGTCTACAACGAGGAGGGCATCGTCCAGATTTCACCCGCCTCGACCAACCCGCAGCTCACCGAGCAGGGATTCTCCAACGTCTTCCGTGTCTGCGGTCGTGACGATCAGCAGGGCAAGGTCGCCGGCGATTTCCTCGCCGACCGGTTCAAGGGCAAGCGGATCGCGATCCTCCACGACAAGACCGCCTATGGTAAGGGTCTCGCCGACGAAACGAAGAAGGCGTTGAACGCCAAGGGCGTGACCGAGGCGCTCTACGAGGCCTACACCGCGGGAGAAAAGGATTACGGCCCGCTCGTGAGCAAGATGAAACAAAGCCGCGTCGACGCGGTCTATGTCGGCGGCTACCACACCGAAGCCGGACTGATCACCCGCCAGATGCGCGAGCAGGGCATGGACGCCCAGATCGTGTCGGGCGACGCGATGGTGACCAACGAATACTGGGCGATCACAGGCAATGCCGGCCAGGGCGCGTTGATGACCTTCAGCCCTGATCCGCGCAAGAACCCGGCGAACGCGCAGATCGTCGATCAGTTCCGCCGCGCGGGCGGTGACCCCGAAGGCTACACGCTCTACACCTATGGTGCGATCCAGGCCTGGGTGCAGGCGGTCACGAAGGCCGCCAAGGCGGATTCCGCCGCCGTGATCGCAGCCCTCAGGGGCAACCAGTTCGAGACCGTGCTGGGACGGATCGGCTTCGACCGCAAGGGCGACGTCACCGCACCCGGTTATGTCTTCTACCAGTGGAAGGACGGGAAATACGACTACTACACGCCTTGAGCGCGACGCTCGTCGGCGCTAGCTCGCGACGCCCGGGATGGTTCCCGGGCGTCGTCGTTGCAGGCGGCACACGGAACTACGATCGGCGCGCTTCAGACCGCGCCGCGGCGGCCGCAGCGCGGCGCCCGCTCGCCGCGACGACGCCCGAGGCCGATCTTCTTGGCGAAATCGGAGCGTTGCGCGGCGTAGTTGGGGGCGACCATCGGATAGACCGGCGGCAGGCCCCATTTCGCCCGGTACTCGTCGGGCGTCATGTTGTAGGCGGCGCGCAGATGCCGTTTGAGCATCTTGAGCTTCTTGCCATCCTCGAGGCACACGATGTACTCGGGTGTAACCGAGCGCCGGACGCTCACCGCCGGCTTCAGGGGTTCGTTGGGGGACGCGATGTCCTCGTCGTTCAAGGACGCTGACAGCGAACGGTAGACCGTGTTGATCACGTCCGGGACTTGGCTAGAGGCAACTGTATTATGTCCGACATAGGTGGCGACGATGTCGACCGCCATACGGAGCACGCCAATACGATCCACTTTCTTGCCGTTATCTTCGCTCATCGGGTGTTTGGCCTGAGTTGCAGGTTAGAGCCAACCGCATCAATTCGGAGCCGCCAATTTGCACGGTAGGATTTTGAAGTCAATCCAAAACCAAGTGCAGATCGGCGCGCCGTTCGTCTGGCAGGTGTTGTATTCTTAGTGGGCCCCCATAGTTTTTCATTCGTCGGCGCGAAGTAATCCGCCGAAGTGTGGCGGAAGTTGGTCGGCTTTCCGGCCCTGACGGGGAATCTCGCGGGCAGGCCGTCCACCGGGGTCCCCGGAGGCCGCTGGGGAGAGGACGACTTCTTGTGTCGGGCTTACGCCCCATGTCGAGATGTGGTATTCCACCACCGGCACGCGAACCCGGAGCGCGGATCCCCGGATGCCACCGACCACCATCGCCATCGCCGCCGACCACGCCGGCTACGCGTTGAAGCGCGCGCTCGTCGCGGTGCTGGCGGACATGGGCTGCCTGGTCGTCGATCTCGGGACCGAGGGCGAGGCCTCGGTCGACTATCCCGACTTCGCCGACCGCCTCGTTGCGGCGCTGTCGCGGAGCGAGGCGGGGGCAGGCGTGCTCGTCTGCGGCAGCGGCATCGGGATGTCGATCGCGGCGAACCGTCATCCCGGCATCCGCGCCGCGTTGTGCGGGACGGTCGAGATGGCCCGCCTCGCACGCCAGCACAACGACGCCAACGTCCTCGTGTTGGGGGCGCGGTTGATCGATGCCGAAACGGCCTCGGCCTGCCTCGGCGCGTTTCTCGCCACGCCCTTCGACGGCGGCCGGCACGCGCGTCGGGTGGCGAAGCTCGCCTGATCCGCCGGTGATCCGATGTCCACGCGTGCGCCAGTGAAGGAAGTTTCCGTATGAACGCCGTCGATGTGGCCAGCCGGGCGACGCGCCTCGATCGTTTCTTCGGCGATCGCCTGGCGGTGGCCGATCCCGAGCTCCATGCCGCCGTCGGCCGGGAGCTCGATCGCCAGCAGCGCCACATCGAGCTCATCGCCTCCGAGAACATCGTCTCGCGCGCGGTGCTCGAGGCGGCGGGCTCGGTCCTCACCAACAAATACGCCGAAGGCTATCCGGGCCGGCGCTACTATGGCGGCTGCGAGTTCGTTGACATCGCCGAGGAGCTCGCGCGCGAGCGTGCGAAGCGGCTGTTCGCCTGCGCCTTCGCCAATGTTCAGCCGCACTCGGGCGCACAGGCCAACGCGGCGGTCTATTTCGCGCTGCTCAAGCCCGGCGACACGCTCCTCGGCATGTCGCTCGCCGCCGGCGGGCACCTGACGCACGGAGCGGCGCCCAATTTGTCGGGCCGCTGGCTCAACCCGGTCCAGTACGGCGTCCGCCGCGACGATGCGCGGATCGACCTTGACGAGGTGGAACGTCTCGCGCGCGAGCACCGCCCGCGCATCATCGTCGCCGGCGGCTCGGCCTATCCGCGCGTCATCGACTTCGCGCGGTTCCGCGCCATCGCCGATTCCGTCGGCGCCTATCTCATGGTCGACATGGCGCATTTCGCGGGCCTCGTCGCCGCCGGCGTCCACCCGAGCCCGCTGCCGCACGCCCATGTCGTGACGACCACGACACACAAGACGCTCCGCGGTCCGCGCGGCGGGATGATCCTCTCGAACGACGAGGAGATCGGAAAGAAGATCAACAGCGCGGTCTTCCCCGGCACCCAAGGTGGGCCGCTGATGCACATCATCGCGGCGAAGGCGGTTGCGTTCCACGAGGCGCTGCAGCCGGGGTTCCGCGACTATGCGAAGGCCGTGGTGGAGAACGCGGCGGTGCTCGCCGCGAGCCTGCAATCGAAGGGCTTCGACATCGTCTCCGGCGGCACCGACACCCATCTCCTCCTGGTCGATCTCCGCGCCCGCCGGCTCACCGGCAAGGACGCCGAGACGACGCTCGGGCGGGCCAACATGACCTGCAACAAGAACGGCGTGCCGTTCGATCCCGAGAAGCCGACGATCACCTCGGGCGTCCGGCTCGGCTCGCCGGCCGCGACGACGCGCGGCTTCGGCCCGGGCGAGTTCGCCGAGGTCGGGGCGATGATCGCCGAGGTGCTCGACGGCCTCGCGCGGAGCAACGGCGACAACAGCGCGACCGAGGCCTCGGTGCGTGCGCGTGTCGAGGCGTTGTGCCGGCGCTTTCCGATCTATCCCGGCATGTAGCGAGGAACGGGTCCGACCATGAAATGCCCCTTCTGCGGGAACGAGGATACCCAGGTCAAGGACTCGCGACCGACCGAGGACAACAGCGCCATCCGGCGCCGCCGCGCCTGCAACGCCTGCGGCATGCGGTTCACGACCTTCGAGCGCGTGCAATTGCGCGAGCTCACGGTGGTCAAGCAGAACGGACGACGCGAGTCCTTCGATCGCGAAAAGATCGTGCGTTCGATGATGATCGCGCTCCGCAAGCGGCCGGTCGATCCGGATCGGGTCGAGCGCGCGATCAGCGGCATCATCCGCCGCCTCGAAGGCTCGGGCGAGTCCGACATCCCGTCGGCCAATATCGGCGAGCTCGTGATGGACGCGCTCGCCAACATCGATCCCGTCGCCTATGTCCGCTTCGCCTCGGTCTACCGGAATTTCCGCGAGGCGCGCGACTTCGAGGACTTCGTCGGAGCGTTGAGTGCCAGAGACGACAAGGACTGACGACGCGCGCTACATGCGTGTCGCGATCGGGCTCGCCCGACGCGGCCACGGCAATGTCTGGCCGAACCCGGCGGTCGGTTGCGTCATCGTTCGCGACGGCGCGATCGTCGGTCGCGGCTGGACGCAGCCGACCGGGCGTCCCCATGCCGAGACCGAGGCGCTCCGGCGTGCCGGCGAGGCGGCCCGCGGGGCGACCGTCTATGTCTCGCTCGAGCCCTGTTCGCATTACGGCCAGACGCCGCCCTGCACCTCCGCCCTGATCGCCGCCGGCGTCGCCCGCGTCGTCATCGCGATCGTCGATCCCGATCCGCGCGTCGACGGCAGGGGCCTCGCCCAGCTCCGTGCCGCCGGGATCGCCGTCACGCTCGGAACCAGCGCGGACGCGGCGACGGCGGTGAACCAGGGCTTTCTCCTCCGCCTCCGCGACATGTGCCCGCTCGTGACCCTCAAGCTCGCGACGACGCTCGACGGCCGGATCACGACGCGGCGCGGTGACAGCCGCTGGATCACCGGCCCCGTCGCGCGCGATCTCGGGCACGGGCTCCGCGCCCGCCACGATGCGATCCTCGTCGGCATCGGCACCGCGCTCGCCGACGATCCCGCGCTCACCTGCCGGCTGCCCGGCCTCGGAGCACGGTCTCCGGTGCGGGTCGTGCTCGATCCGCGGCTCCGTTTACCGACGCAGTCGGCACTGGTCGTCACGGCCGCGGAGACGGCGACCTGGGTGATTGCGGGTCCCGATCCCGATCCGGCGCGCCGCGCCACCCTCGAGGCCGCCGGCGTCGTCGTGATCGCGCTGCCCGCCGGCGCAGATGGACGACCCGATGCGCGCACCGTCGCGACCGAGCTGGCGGCGCGCGGCATCACGCGGCTTCTGATCGAAGGCGGCGGTACGGTCGCGGCCGCTTTCGTCGCCGCCGGGCTGGTCGATCGGCTGGTCTGGCATCGCGCCGCGACGGTGATCGGCGGCGACGGGCTTGCCGGCATCGGCGCGCTCGCGGTGGACGAACTCAAAGACGCCGCCGGCTTCGTCATGCTAGGGTCGCAGCCGGCCGGCCCGGACCGGATCGAGACCTACGCACGCCCCTAGGGAGCCCGCGACCGCGCATGTTCACCGGTATCGTCACCGACGTCGGACGGGTCCGCGCGATCGAGAAGCGGGGCGATACGCGCCTCGTGATCGAGACCGCCTACGACACGGCCGCGGTCGACATCGGCGCCTCGATCGCCTGCTCCGGCCCGTGCCTGACGGTGGTCGACAAGGGACCGGGCTGGTTCGCCGTCGAGGCCTCGGCCGAGACGCTCGCCCGCACGACCATCGGCGGCTGGCGCGAGAAATCGCGGGTCAATCTCGAACGCGCCGTCCGGGTCGGCGACGAGCTCGGCGGCCACATCGTGACCGGCCATGTCGACGCGATCGGACGGCTGATCGATCGCACCCCGGAGGGCGACAGCGTGCGGTGCCGCTTCGAGGTCCCGGAGACGCTCAAGCGCTACATCGCCGAGAAGGGCTCCGTCGCCGTAGACGGCGTCTCGCTCACCATCAACGAGGTGGCGGGCGCCCGCTTCGGGGTCAACATCATCAGCCATACCCGGGCGCACACGACGCTGGGCGCGCTCGCCGTCGGTGACCGCGTCAACATTGAGGTCGATGTCATCGCGCGTTATGTCGCGCGCATGGTGGAGAAGGACTGAAGGTGGCCGACAAGAAGTTCACGGTGGTGTCGAAGTCCGATGTCGTCGAGGCGGCGAAGGAAGACCTGCGCGGCTTCCTGTCGCCGATCGAGGCGATCATCGAGGACGTGCGTGCGGGCAAGATGGTCATCCTCGTCGATGACGAGCACCGCGAGAACGAAGGCGATCTCATCGTCGCGGCCGAGAAGGCGACGCCCGACGTCATCAACTTCATGGCCAAGTTCGGCCGCGGCCTGGTCTGCCTGTCGCTCACCCGCAGCCGCGTCGAGGCGCTCGGCCTCCAGATGATGACGCGCCACAACCGCTCCGGTCACGGCACCGCCTTCACCGTCTCGATCGAGGCGCGGGAAGGCATCACGACCGGAATCTCCGCATTCGACCGCGCGCGCACGATCGAGGTCGCGATCGATCCGTCCAAGGGCAAGGACGATATCGTGAGCCCGGGTCACACGTTTCCGCTGGTCGCACAGGACGGCGGCGTCCTCGTGCGCGCCGGCCACACCGAAGCATCCGTCGACCTCGCGCGGCTCGCCGGCTTCGATCCCTCGGGCGTGATCTGCGAGGTCATGAACGAGGACGGCACGATGGCGCGGCTGCCCGACCTCGCCAAGTTCGCCCAGTTCCACGGCATCAAGCTCGGCACCATCGCCGACCTGATCGCCTATCGGCTGTCGAAGGACACGATCGTCGAGTCCGTGCTGGAGACCGCGGTCGAGCGCCGTCACGGCGGCAAGTTCCGGCTGATCGTCTACGTCAACAAGGTCTCGGGCGCCGAGCACATGGCGCTGGTCAAGGGCGACATCGGCGGACCTGAGCCCGTGCTCGTCCGCATGCACGCGATGAACATCCTCGACGATCTCGTGCACGATCTCGCGAGCAGCCGGTCGGGCGAGCTCGAGGCCTCGCTCCGCCTCATCGGTGAGGCGGGCCGCGGCGTGGTCGTCCTGATCCGCGAGCCGCGCGTCCACCAGTTCTCGGCCCAGGTGCGCGATCGTCTCGACATCCCGAACCCGAAGGCGGCCGAGCAGCCGCGCGAGCCGACTGTGCTGCCGCTCCGCGACTACGGCGTCGGTGCGCAGATCCTCGCGAGTCTCGGCATCCGCGACATGATTCTCCTCACCAACACGACCCGTCAGGTGCCGGGTCTCGAGGGTTATGGGCTCCGCCTCGTCGAGCGCCGGCCGTTCAAGCCTTGGGAGTTCTAGCGTGTACCAGCGTCCGCACGTCATGGTGGTCGAAGCGCGTTTCTACGACGACCTCGCCGATGAGCTCTACCGGAACGCGACCGCCGTCCTCGAGGCCGCGGGCGCGAGCCACGACCGCTATGCCGTCGCCGGCGTGTTCGAGATCCCGGCCGCGATCAAGTTCGCGCTCAAATCCGCCGAGCTGTTCGGCGCCGGGCCGCGCTATGACGGCTATCTCGCCCTCGGTTGCGTGATCCGGGGCGAGACGACGCACTACGACTATGTCTGCACCGAGAGCGCGCGCGCGCTCCAGGACCTCGCCGTCGACCACGCGGCGGCGATCGGCTACGGCATCCTGACGACCGAGAACTACCAGCAGGCGCTCGCACGCGCCCAGAGCGGGGGCAACGGCAAGGACCGCGGCGGCCATGCGGCGCGGGCACTCCTCCGCCAGATCGAGCTCAGGCGTCAGTTCCGGCTCGATCCGCGCTGAGCCGATGCCGGCCGATGGAAGAGGCGTCACACCCGAAACCGTCCGAACGCGGCGGGCGTAGTCCGCGCCGCTTGCGCGAGGCGCGCGTCGCGGTCGTCCAGGCGCTCTACCAGATCGATCTCACCGGCGCGCCGGTCGATTCCGTGCTCGCCGAATTCCTGCGATACCGGCTGGCACGCGGCGCGGGCGAGGGGCCGGCGGTCGACACGGCGCGCTTCTCCGAGATCCTGCGCGGCACGATGCGGCGGCGGGCCGAGATCGATGCGATGCTGGTCGCGGTCCTGCCGCCGAGCTGGCCGCTCGTACGGCTCGAGGTCGTCCTGCGGGCGGTCCTCCGCGCCGGGGCGTACGAGCTTCTTGCGCGACCCGTCGTGCCGGTGCGGGTCGTGGTCAGCGAGTATGTCGATCTCGCGCGCGGCTTCCTGTCGGAGCCCGAGACGGGCATGGTGAACGGCATCCTCGACCGGCTGGCGCGGAGCCTTCGCCCCGGCGAGCTGGAGGGCCCTGGTCGTGACCAGGCCGCCCCGACCGGCTGAGTTCGACATCATCCGGCGCTATTTCGCGCCGCTCGCGGCGGGCGTCGACGCCGCCCTCGGTCTCGTCGACGACGCGGCCGTGATCGCGCTTCCCGACGGCCATCGCCAGGTCATCACCACCGACACGCTGATCGAGGGCGTCCACTTCTTCGCCGCCGATCCACCCGACCAGATCGCGCGCAAGATGCTTCGCGTGAACCTCTCCGACATCGCCGCGATGGGCGCCACGCCGACGGCATGCCTCCTCGCGATCAGCCTCGCCGAGCACTGCGACGAAGCCTGGATCGCGGCCTTCGCCGGCGGCCTCGGCGATGATCTCCGGCGTTTCGCCGTCGCGCTCGTCGGTGGCGACACGACGGCGACGCCGGGGCCGTTGACGCTGACGCTGACCGCGCTCGGGGTGGTGCCGGCCGGCGCTGAGATCCGGCGCTCGACCGCCGTCGCCGGCGATCACGTCTACGTCTCGGGAACGATCGGCGATGCCGCGCTCGGGCTTCGCGTGCTCGAGGGGCGCCTCGTGATCGGCGATCCGGCGGCGCGCGCCATGCTCGTCGAACGCTACCGCCTGCCCGAGCCGCGGACGGGGCTGGGACCGCTTCTTCGCGGCATCGCCTCGGCCATGGCCGATGTCTCCGACGGCCTCATCGCCGATCTCGGCCACATCGCCGAGACCTCGGGCGTCGGCGCCGTGATCGAGGCGGCGCGCGTGCCGTGGTCGCCGGCGGCCCGTGCGGCCGTGGCGGCCGATCCGGCGCTCGCGGCGAGCCTCCTTGCCGGCGGCGACGATTACGAGCTCGTCTTCACCGCGCCGCCCGAACGCGACGCCGCGATCGCAGCAGCAGCGACCGCGGCGGCGGTACCGGTGAGCGCGATCGGGCGCATCGTCGCCGGTTCGGGCGTCACGGTCCTCGACGCTTTGGGCCGGCCGCTCGCGCTCGGCGCGGCAGGATATCAGCACCGGTGAGGACGCCTTAACGCGGCGTTACCCATTCTGCGGTCAAATGGCCGGACTGTGGCCGCCTACCGGAGAATGCCGATGGAGGGATCGGGCCGCCCCGGCTCGCGCCGAGGCCCTCTCAACCGCGCCGTCTGGTGCGCGTTCCTGCTCGCCTTCGTCGCGGGCGGCGTCGAGGGCGCGCGCGCCGCCGGCGCGCCGGCTCCGTCGAAGGACGAGGCAGAAGGGCCGGGCGTCGTGCCCCGGTTCGCTGGAGCCAAGTACTACATGCTCGAGCCGTTCGTCGTGCCGCTCCTCTCCGATGGCGAGCTCGACGGGCAGGTCTCGATCGTCATCGCGATCGAGCTCGTCGACGAGGATCACCGCGTCGACATCGCCAAGCGCCTGCCGCGCGTTCGCGCCGCGATGTACGAGACGCTGTTCCGGACCATCACCAGCCGGCCCGGCCGGCGCGGCGTGCCGCCGCTCGCGAGCCTCAAACGGAACCTGCGCAACGCCGCCGAGCGCGAGGTGGGGCAGGGCCGGATCGCCGGATCCTGATCCAGCAGGCCTTCGAGGACCGCCCGGTCGGGCGCTGAGACGCGGCTGGCCGTAGGCAATTGCCGGTATCCAGCACCCTTTCGCTTGCCTATGCTCGGCCCCGCCATGTCGTCCCGCGAGAACCGTCGCACCGTCCTCCTTCTCGCCCTGTGCCAGGCGTTGTTCATGACCTGCACGGCCGCGATCGTGACCTCGATCGCGTTGACCGGCTATCAGCTCGCCGAGAACAAGGCCTTCGCGACGCTGCCGGTGGGGCTGCAGTTCCTGACCCACATGTGCGTCACGGTGCCGGCCTCGCTGTTCATGAAGCGCTATGGCCGCCAGGCCGGGTTCCTGGTCGGGGCCGGCATCGGGGCGGTCGGCGCGCTCACCGCGGCCTACGCGATCCTGGAGGCGAGCTTCACGCTGTTCTGCCTCGGGAGCGCGATCATCGGCGGCTTCAACTCGATCGCGCAGTTCTACCGCTTCGCCGCCGCCGACACCGCCGACGAGACCTATCGCCCGCGCGCGATCTCCTATGTCCTCGCCGGCGGGGTGATCGCCTCGTTCACCGGGCCCAACCTCGCGCATCTGACCAATGATCTGTTCGCGCCGATCGCCTTCGCCGGAACCTATGTCGCGGTCATCGGCGTCCAGGCGCTGATCGCCCTTGTTGTGCTCTCGATCCGGCTGCCGAGGCCGACCGAGAGCGAGCGGCGGGCGTCCGGGCGGCCGTTTCTCGAGATCGCCCGCCAGCCGACCTTCGCCATCGCCGTGCTCGGCGCCGTGGTCGGCTACGTCGTCATGTCGTTCCTGATGACGGTGACGCCGATCGCCATGGCCGAGTGCAATTTCACCTTCACCGATTCGGCGTTCGTGATCCAAGGCCACGTGCTCGGCATGTTCGCGCCGTCCTTCATCACCGGCCACCTGATCGCCCGGTTCGGCGCCATCAACATCATGACGACCGGCGCCGCGCTCCTCGTGGTGACTGTTCTGATCAACCTCTCGGGGATCGAGTTCCTGCACTTCCTGACCGCGATGACGCTCCTCGGCGTCGGCTGGAATTTCCTCTTCATCGGCGGCACGACGCTCCTCACGACATGCTACCAGCCGGCCGAGCGGGCCAAGGTCCAGGGCATCAACGACTTCATCATCTACGGCTGCATCACCATCGGCGTGTTCGCCTCGGGTGCGCTCCAGCACGCGGTCGGCTGGACCGCGGTCAACGTCATGATGGTGATCCCGGTGGTCGTGGTCCTGGGGGCGCTGTTCTGGCTCAAGAGCGCCGCCGCCCGGGCCCCCGCCTGATCCGAATCGTCCGGCCGGGCACCGGTCGGATCGGTTGCCTTGCCCGCCCAGTTCTGTCATTTTCCGCGCGATTTCGCGCCCGCGAACCCGGCGGTTACCGACCACGCCGCCGAAGCGGGCCGATTCGACTCAAGGACCGTCCTGCCCCGTTCGATCCCGCCCGTATTCCTGAAGACCAGACCCTGAAGACCAGACAAGGATCCCGCCCATGGCAAGCACGTACTGGATCGTCATCGCCTGTGGCGCGTTGGCGTTGCTTTACGGCGTCTACGCAGTCCGCTCGGTGCTGGCGACGAGCGCCGGCAACGCGCGCATGCAGGAGATCGCGGGCGCGATCCAGGAAGGCGCGCGGGCCTATCTCAATCGCCAGTACACCACGATCGCGATCGTCGGCGTCGCCATCGGCGTGCTCCTCGGCGTGCTCCTCAACATCTATGTCGCGATCGGCTACTTCCTCGGCGCGATCCTGTCCGGCGCGGCGGGCTATATCGGGATGAACGTGTCGGTGCGCGCCAATGTGCGCACCGCCGATTCGGCGCGGACCGGCGGCATGGTCCCGGCGCTCGCGGTCGCCTTCAAGTCGGGCGCGGTGACCGGCATGCTGGTGGTCGGGCTCGGCCTCCTCGGCGTCGCGGCCTATTATCTGGTCCTCCGCGAGATCTACAATCCGGCCGATCCCAAGGGGCTCCGCCACATCCTCGAGGCGCTGGTCGCGCTCGGCTTCGGCGCATCGCTCATCTCGATCTTCGCCCGCCTCGGCGGCGGTATCTTCACCAAGGGCGCCGACGTCGGCGCCGACCTCGTCGGCAAGATCGAGGCCGGCATCCCCGAGGACGACCCGCGCAACGCCGGCGTGATAGCCGACAACGTGGGCGACAATGTCGGCGACTGCGCCGGCATGGCGGCGGATCTGTTCGAGACCTACGCCGTCACCGTGGTGGCGACGATGCTGCTCGC
The DNA here is from genome assembly GCA_016869145.1 of Alphaproteobacteria bacterium. Lineage (GTDB taxonomy): Bacteria > Pseudomonadota > Alphaproteobacteria > MPNO01 > VGEU01 > VGEU01. The sequence continues at coordinate 62,611 of VGEU01000005.1, forward strand.
CGCGATCTTCTTCACCGGCGCGGTGCAGGAAACGATGCTGGTGCTGCCGCTCCTGATCGGCGGCGTCTGCATCATCGGCTCGGTCATCGGGACGTTCTGCGTCCGGCTCGGTCCGAGCAACAACATCATGGCGGCGCTCTACAAGGGCCTGATCGTGACCGCCGTGATCTCGGCGGTGCTGATCGCGGTCTCGATCTGGATGCTGTTCGGCAGCTTCTCGACCCCGATCAAGATGGGGGCGGAGACGATCCAGCCGCGCCATCTCCTCTACTGCGCGCTGATCGGGCTCGCGGTGACCGGCCTTCTCGTCTGGATCACCGAGTACTACACCTCGACCGCCTACCGCCCGGTGCGCAGCATCTCGCGGTCGTCGGAGACCGGTCACGCGACCAACATCATCCAGGGCCTCGCGGTCTCGATGGAGGCGTGCGCGCTGCCGGTGCTCGTGATCTCGGCCGCGATCGTGGTCGCCTATTTCGCGGCCGGGCTGTTCGGCATCGCGATCGCGGCGACCAGCATGCTGGCGCTCGCCGGCATGGTCGTCGCGCTCGACGCCTATGGACCGGTCACCGACAACGCCGGCGGCATCGCCGAGATGGCCGACCTGCCGGCCGACGTCCGCAAGGTCACTGACGCCCTCGATGCGGTCGGCAACACGACCAAGGCGGTCACCAAGGGCTACGCGATCGGCTCCGCCGGTCTCGCCGCGCTGGTGCTGTTCGCGGCCTACACCCAGGACCTCAAATACTACTTCCCGAAGATCGCCGATCAGGTGACCTTCAGGCTCGAGGATCCGTTCGTCGTGATCGGCCTCTTCATCGGCGGGCTCCTGCCCTATCTGTTCGGCGCCATGGGCATGATGGCGGTCGGTCGCGCCGGCGGCGAGGTCGTCGTCGAGGTCCGCCGCCAGTTCAGGGAGATCAAGGGCATCATGGAAGGCACGGCGCGGCCCGAATATGGCCGCGCGGTCGACATCCTGACACGGGCCGCGATCCGCGAGATGATCGTGCCGTCGCTCCTGCCGATCCTCGCACCGATCGTCGTCTATGTCGTGATCTACGCGGTCGCCGGTCAGGTCGCCGCGTTCGTGACATTGGGCGCGCTGCTTCTCGGCACTATCGTGACCGGCCTGTTCGTCGCGATCTCGATGACTTCGGGTGGCGGTGCGTGGGACAACGCCAAGAAGTACATCGAGGAAGGACACCACGGCGGCAAGGGCTCGGAGGCGCACAAGGCGGCGGTCACCGGCGACACCGTCGGCGATCCCTACAAGGACACCGCCGGTCCCGCCGTCAATCCGATGATCAAGATCATCAACATCGTGGCGCTTCTCTTGCTCGCGATCGTCGCGGGCTGAGGCGAAACGAGAGGCCTCGACGAGAAGCCCCGGCCGATCGGCCGGGGCTTCTGCTTGGGGCTTCTGCTTGGAGCTTTTGCGTCGCGATGCCGAAAGGCGGCGTCGGCGGCTCAGAACTGGGGATCGCCGCCGCCACGGCCGCGGCCGGAGTTGTTGAACCGGCCGATATTACCGAGGAGCTGCTCGACGAACGTATACTCGCGGCCGCGGGTCGGCGTTTCGCGCTCGACGATCTGGACCGGGCGTGCGGCATCGCCATTGATCGTGTCGACCGCATCGACCCGACCGCGCCCGTCGAAGCGGACGACGATGACGCGCTGGTCGAGCGTCTTGGGGTTGAAGAAGGACGTGGTCTGCGTTTTGCGCCCGACATAGTACCAGGTCTCGCCTTCGAACATGGCGATGGTCGACGGCGTGCCGAGCTTCTCCGACACCGTCTCGCGGGTCGCGATCCCGGGCTGGATCTCGTCGAGCACGTCCTGCTCGGGCATGTTGCCATGGACGTCGACCGTCGGCACGCAGCCGGTGGCGGCGGCAAGGAGCGCGGTCGAGGCGAGGATCGTCGTCAGCATGCGGCGCATTGGTGACCCCCGGTCCTTTCGGCGGCTCGCGGTTCCGGCTTCGGGCGGCGCTCACGGCCGCGCGTTGACGCGGCGCGTCGTGCGTCCCATAACAGACCCGGCGCGAGAGTGCACAGAGCTCCCCGCGCTGTCAATCCGACGGGAGTTCGCACGATGGCCCTGGCCGGCCGATCCAGCCGCGCGGCGCTCGAGGCGGCGTCGGAGCGCCTCTATGCGGCGATCGTCGCCCAGGCGCGCCAGCCCGGCTTCTACCTCGCGGGCGGGGTGCCGGATACGGTCGACGGGCGTTTCGACCTGATCGCGCTCCACGCGTTCCTGGTGCTCCGCCGCCTCAAGGATGGCCGGCCGGCGGCCGCGCCCTTGTCGCAGGCGCTGTTCGATCTCCTGTTCACCGACATGGACCGGAGCTTGCGCGAGATGGGCGCCGGGGATCTCGGGGTGGGGAGGCGCGTCAAGGCGATGGCCAAGGCCTTCTATGGTCGCATCGCGGCCTATGAGGAGGGGCTCGCGAAGGGCGGTGTCATGCTCGACGAGGCGATCGGTCGGAACCTCTTCCGCGGCGAAGACGTCCGACCGGAGGCGCTCAAGGCGATCGCCGCCTATCTCGAGCGGGAGGCGGCCGCGCTCGTCGAACAGAGGCTCGATGATCTCCTGGTCGGCACGGTCCGCTTCGGTCCGGCACCCGGCGACGGCGCGGTCGCATGAGCGGCGCGGGCGCGAGCGGCGGCGAACGGTCACCCGAGTTCTCGCGGCCCGTCGCGCTCGACAGCCTCCATCCCGGCGAGACCCGGTTCGAGATCGCCGCGAGCGCGGCCGAGCGTCTCGCGCTCGCGACGCGGTTCGCGATCCTCACGATCGAACAGCTCGATGCGCGCGTGCGTGTCATCCGCCTGCCGCGGGCGAACCGGTTTCGCCTCCTCGGCGACCTCGCGGCGGACGTGGTGCAGAGCTGTGTCGTGACGCTCGAGCCGGTGCCGCAGCGCGTCGCGGCGACGTTTGATCTTACCTTCGAGCGGGTCGGCGAAGCGTCCGATCCAACCGAAGTCGTGATCGACACGGACGCCGATCCGGAGCCGCTCTACGAGGACCGGATCGACATCGGCGAGGTGATCGCCGAGGAGCTTGCGCTCGCGCTCGATCCCTATCCGCGCGCGCCCGGACAGGCCTTCGTCGAGCCGCCGGCGACGGGCGAGGAGCGCCCGGATTCGCCCTTCGCCGCGCTCGCGGCGCTGAAGAAAGGCCCCAAGCCGCCAGCGTAGCCGGCCAAGCCCTCGATTTTGTTGCCCTCGGCAGGCGCTTCGGCTAAGTAGACGCTTCCCAATCATGCCGTTTTCCGGAAAGCGTCGACGATGGCCGTCCCGAAGAAAAAGGTCTCCAAGTCGCGCCGCAACATGCGGCGGTCGCACCACGCGGTGAAGACGGTGGCCTATGTCGAGTGCCCGAATTGCGGCGAGCTCAAGCGCCCGCACCATGTCTGCCAGGCTTGCGGCTACTACGACGAGCGTGAGGTCGTCGCGTCGTCGGCTGCGTAAGCCGGAGCATGAACGCCTCGCGTTCGGGCTAGGGGAGGGGACCGGTGAGCGGGCCCCTTGTGATCGCGCTGGACGCCATGGGGGGTGACCACGCGCCCGAGATCGTCGTCAAGGGGGCGAACCTCGCCGGACGGCGCTTTCCCGACGTCCAGTTCCAGCTCTTCGGCAACGAGGCGAAGATCGCACCCTATCTGAAGCGGCGCCCGGGGCTCCGTCGCCGGTGCACGATCCGGCATACCGAAATCGCCGTCCGCAACGACGAGCGTCCCTCCGCGGCGCTCCGGCAGGGACGCGATTCCTCGATGCAGCTCGCGATCAACGCCGTCCGCGACGGCAGCGCCGCCGGCGTCGTATCGGCCGGCAACACCGGTGCGCTGATGGCGATGGCGAAGGTCTCGCTCCGTACGCTGCCGGGGATCGACCGCCCCGCGATCGCGGCGTTCTTCCCGACCATGGCGGCCGAGAGCGTGATGCTCGATCTCGGCGCCAATATCGAATGCGACGCGCGCAACCTGTTCGAGTTCGCGATGCTGGGGAGTGCCTTCTCGCGCGTTGTCCTCGGCGTCGAGCGGCCCAAGGTCGGCATCCTCAATGTCGGCGCCGAGGAGCCGAAGGGGAGCGACAGCGTGCGCGAGGCGGCGGCGATGCTGCGCGCCTATGGCGATATGCCGCTCGAGTTCACGGGCTTCGTCGAGGGCGACGAAATCGCGCGCGGCTCGGTCGATGTGATCGTCACCGACGGCTTCACCGGCAATGTCGCGCTCAAGTCGGCCGAGGGCACGGTCCGGCTCTACAGCGAGTTCCTCCGCCGCGCGTTCAAGAGCTCGATCGCATCCCGCCTCGGCTATCTCCTGGCGCGGCGTGCCTTGCAGAAGCTCAAGGCCCGCGTCGATCCGCGCCGCTACAACGGCGCGGTGTTCCTCGGCCTCAAGGGCATCGTCGTCAAGAGCCACGGCGGCACGGATGCGTTCGGCTTCGCCAACGCGGTCGGCGTCGCGGTCGACATGGCGCGCAACGGTTTCGGCGACGTGATCACCGGCGAGCTCGCACGCTACGGCGCCGCGCGGCCCGCGCCGGCCCAGGTGGCGGCGTCCTAATGGTGATCCGTTCCATCGTCGCCGGCGTCGGCGCCTATCTTCCCGCGCGCGCGGTGACCAACGCCGAGCTCGCGGCGCTCGTCGACACCTCCGACGACTGGATCGTGCAGCGGACCGGGATTCGCAAACGCCATCTCGCGGCCGAGGGCGAGCTCACCTCCGATCTCGCGCTCCACGCCGGGCGCGCCGCGCTCGATGCCGCGTCGATGAGCGCGCGCGACCTCGACCTCGTCATCGTCGCGACGGCGACACCCGACGAGACGTTCCCGGCGACGGCGACGCGCGTGCAGGCCGCGCTCGGCATGACGCGGGGCGCGGCGTTCGACGTGCAGGCGGTCTGCTCGGGCTTCGTCTACGCCCTCAACGTCGCCGACAATTTCATCCGGGTCGGTCAGTACAAGACCGCGCTCGTGATCGGCGCCGAGACCTTCTCGCGCATCCTCGATTGGAAGGACCGGACGACCTGTGTCCTGTTCGGCGACGGCGCCGGCGCGGTGGCGCTCCGGGCCGCCGAGGGCGAGGGTGGCAAGAAGGACCGCGGCATCCTCTCCAATCACATCCACGCCGACGGTCGTCATCACGACATGCTCTATGTCGACGGCGGGCCGTCGACGACCCAGACGGCCGGCTATCTCCGCATGCAGGGGCGCGAGGTGTTCCGCCACGCGGTCACCAATCTCTCCGCGGTCATCGACGAAGCGCTCGCCGCCAACGGCATGACGGCGGCGGAGATCGACTGGCTGGTGCCGCACCAGGCCAACCAGCGCATCCTCGAGAGCACGGCGAAGAAGCTCGACCTGCCGCCCGAGAAGGTCATCGTCACCGTTGATCAGCACGCCAACACCTCGGCGGCGTCGATCCCGCTCGCGCTCGACAGCGCGGTTCGTGCCGGCAAGATCAAGCGCGGCGACGTGGTGGTCCTCGAGGCGATGGGCGGCGGGTTCACCTGGGGCGCGAGTGTCATTCGCTGGTGAATGCCCAAAATTGTCGCTTGGCATCTAAGCGAATTCACCTATCCCATTGAGGCGAATTGAGATTGACGCACGCCGGCCGTGCACGCTACGGTTCAAGGCGGCGCTCAGGGGGATCCGATGGCCGGAAACACAATAACACGCGCCCAACTCAGCGACGCCGTCTACCAGGAAGTCGGATTGTCTCGCAATGAGTCGGCAGAGCTTGTTGAGATAGTACTTAACGAGATCGCGGACACCTTGACCCGCGGCGATTCGGTCAAGATCTCGTCCTTTGGCACCTTCTCGGTTCGCCAGAAGGGTGAACGTGTGGGGCGCAACCCCAAGACCGGCCAGGAGGTTACGATCCTGCCGCGCCGGGTCCTCGTGTTCCGGGCCTCGAACGTGCTCAAGGGCCGGATCAACGCCGGGCTCTCCAAGCCCGGTGGCGGCACCCGGGGCACGGCCTCCGGCGGATGAGCGAGACGACCGAGACGGTGCGCGCCGAGCGCCGCGCCGGCACCAAGTCGGCGGCGGCGTTCCGGACCATCAGCGAGGTGGCGATCGACCTCGATGTCCCGGCGCATGTGCTGCGGTTCTGGGAGACCCGGTTCAGCCAGCTGCGCCCACTGAAGCGCGGTGGCGGGCGGCGCTACTACCGGCCCGAGGACGTCGAGCTGCTGCGGACGATCCGCCGCCTCCTCTACAATGACGGCTACACGATCAAGGGCGTCCAGAAGCTTCTCCGCGAGGGCGCGGCCAAGGCGCCGCCGCCAAGCACATCCCCAAGCCCACTGGCGAGCACACCGGCGCGCGACGGCAAGGCGGTCGCGCCGCGCGCGAAGACGGGGCGCGGGCCGGGCGCGCGGAAAGCCGGCGCTCTCCCGGCACTCGACCCGGCGACGGCGGAGGCGCTCGGCGAGCTCCTGGTCGAGCTCGAGGCGCTCCGCGTGCGCCTCGACCGGCTGATCGGTTGAGCCGGGCGGGCGGCGGCCGTTGCGTGCGGTGCCGCGGCGTCGTAAGGTGCCCGCCGCATCGGGACCGGAGCGTGGCGCAGCCTGGTAGCGCACCAGACTGGGGGTCTGGGGGTCGCTGGTTCAAATCCAGTCGCTCCGACCATCTCCCGACCTTGCCCTGCAACCCTGCCGATCACAGTCGACGCGCAGAGACGTGAGTGCGACGTGATTTGGGCGCTTCGGGCAAGTCGGCTATCGTCCTATCACCACGTTGGGAAGTGGTTCGGGGCTCGGCCACCGGTACGGTAGGGTGAGCGGCGAACCATCAGGGTGTAGGGTCCGGTTGCGACGCCCGTCGCGACTGAACCTTTCGTTTCAGGGGCGGCGCCGTTCGCTCGGAGTGTCATGGTTCCCTATCGTCTCCTCAGCTATTTCGCCGATACCGGCGAGCCGCGCGCCGGGCTCCTGATCGGCGACCTCGTTTACGATCTCGACGCGCTCACCCGCGCCGCGGGCCGCGACCACGGCCTCCAATGGTCGACGATGCTCGACATCCTCCGCGACTGGGAGGCGACGCGGCCCATTCTCGAGATCATCGCCGCCGACCCGCCGCCGGTCGCGGGATGGCCGCTCGCCGCGACCCGGCTGATGGCGCCGATCCTCTATCCCGGCGCGCTCTACTGTGCGGCCGCGAACTACAGCGACCACCTCGAGGAGATGACCGGCAAGGCCCCCGACAAGAGCACGCTCGCCCCGTATTTCTTCCTCAAGACGCCGGTGCAGTCGGTGATCGGACCGGGCGCCGAGATTCGCCTCCCGACGCGCCACACCGGGAAGGTCGACTGGGAGGCCGAGATCGGCGTCGTGATCGGCCGCGCGGCGCGCAACGTCCCGGCCGCGCGCGCGATGGACCATGTCGCGGGCTATGTCGTCGTCAACGATCTCTCGGCCCGCGACCACATGCGGCGCGACGACTGGCCGTTCCGCTCCGACTGGTTCGGCCAGAAATGCTGGGATACCTCGGCACCGATGGGCCCGTGGATCACGCCGGCCGCGGCGATCGCCGATCCGCACGCGCTCGCGATCAGGACCTGGGTCAACGAGGCGCTCCGCCAGGACTCCTCAAGCCGGCGGATGATCTTCGACATTCCCGAGCAGATCGCGGCGATCAGCCGCCAGCTGACGCTCAGGCCGGGCGACGTGATCGCGACCGGCACCTGCGCCGGCGTCGGCCACGCGCGCGGCACCTATCTCGGCCCGGGCGATCGGGTGCGGATCGAGATCGAAGGGCTGGGCACGCTCGAGAACCCGGTCGTCGCCGGCCTCTGAGCCGGCGATCGCGTCAGAACTTCCCGTCGATCAGGACGAACATGACCTTGCAGTCCGCATCGGAGCGGTTGCTCCAGGCGTGGTTCGTGCCGCGCTGGACGAAGGTGTCGCCGGCCCGGAGCAGCACCTCGGACTCGTCGAGCACGAGATAGATCTCGCCCTCGAGCACGAGGCCGTAGTCGATCGATTCGGTCTTGTGCATCAGCGGGTGCGGCGGCTTCGCGCTGGCATCGGCGGCGTACTTGGCGCCGAGCGCGGCGAAGCTCGCCATCGCCGCGGCGCGGTCGACCTTGTCGATCCAGCCCTTCTCGGGCGGGAAATTGATGACGCGGAAGACCGAGCCGTTCTTGGGCGGCTCGAGCCCGATCGTGGCCTTGGTGGTGTCCTCGTTGCCGGCAAGGCTCGCCGGCGATTCAAGCGCCCGCCAGATATTGTTGATCGCGACGCCGGGACGGGCGGGCGGGCGGACGACATTGGGGGTCTCCTCGTCGAGGATGACGACCGCCTTGCCGCGTGCGTCATGGCCCGTGACGACGCGCCTCACCCCATTCGCCATGATCTCGCTCCCCCGGCTGTCCGCGCCGGTTATCGCTTGGCGCGAGAGACGGCGCAAGCCGCGCGGCGTGTGGCGCCGGCGCATCACGCGCGCGGCCTGTCGCGGCCGATCGAAGGCGAGTGGCCATATCTCTGGCTCGATGCGACCTACGTCAAGGCGCGCCGCGACCATCGCATCGTCTCGGTCGCGGTCAT
>VGEU01000006.1 GCA_016869145.1 Alphaproteobacteria bacterium
GCTATCTTGCAGAACGCGATGCCGAGGCCGTCATTCCCTCAACCACCTCGCGCCACAGACCGATACCCTACGACCAGCTCGCCTACAGAGACCGAAACAGGATCGAGCGCATGTGGTGTCGTCTCAAAGACTGGCGGCGCATCGCAACCAGATACGACAAACTCGCCGCAAACTATCTCAGCGCAGCCTTCCTCGCCGCCGCCCTCATCTACTGGAGCAAATGAGTCCAGACCCTAGGCCGCAAGACCGCTCAGCCACAGCGCGACGGCGCCGGCGCCGCCCACGCAGCCAATGAACGCGGCGATGCCGCGCATCAGATCGACGATATCTTCCATCGCGCCGTTCCCGCTGGAACCACCCTTCCGCGCTGAGACGCACAGGCCCGGGAAGCATGCCCGAATGCGCGATTCACGGTGGTGAGCAAAGCGTGAGCGCCGACGCCTCACCGGCCCGGCGACCGGTGCGGCCGGTGCGGCCGGTCGATCGCCTATTCGGCGGCGTTCAGATGGGCGGCGCGACGCTTGAACAGCTCGTCTTCGGCATAGCCCATGGTGTCGGGCCGTCCGCCGCCGAGCATGACCTGGAACCAGACCGGCTCCAGGCTCCTGTTGTCATAGCCATGGATCACGCCGGGCGGACAGGCGATGCACTCCCACGGGCCGAGCCGCGTCCACAGGCGGCGGCCGGTCTCGTCCTCGACGAACACATCGAGAAGTCCCTTCAGGACGAAGAAGACCTCCTCCACCTCATGGGTGTGGGCGGCGTTTCCCTGCCCGGGCTCGACATACATGATGCTGAGCGTGAAACCGCGCGGCGGGATGGCCTTGCTGTCGGTGTGCTTGCCCGATCCGCCGGCGCCGATGAAGCGGTGCTGGGCGCGCTTGAAGCCCTCGATCTTGGCGTCCTCGAACGCGGCCCAGTCCGGCACCCGGTCGCGGAATCGCGCCGTATAGGTCTCGAGCACCTCCTCGAGGGTCGCGTTCTCGAGTTCCTTCGGTCGCGGGTGGCGGGCAACGCTCATGGCTTCCTCTCCTCGGCATCCGGTCGACGCGCTGACGCTGGCACGATTGCGCCCGGGCATCAAGGGGACGGACGGTCGCGGCACCGCCCGCTCGGCTCCTGCACGGCTCAGGCGAGCGTCTTGCTCGCGATCTCGTAGGTGTCCTGCGACAGGCCGGGGAGCGCGAGAATGCGCTCGAGCTCGCCCCGCATCAACGCCTGGCGGCCGGGATCGAACCGCCGCCAGCGGCCGAACGCGCCGACCAGGCGCGCCCCGATCCGCGGGTTCTTGGGGTCGAGTGTGGCGACCACCTCGCCGACCAGGCGGTAGCCCGAGCCGTCGGCGGCATTGAAGCGAAGCGGGTTGCCGTTGGCGAACGCACCGACCAGCGCCCGCACCTTGTTCGGGTTGTCATAGGAGAAGGCGCCGTGGCCGAGGAGCGCGCGAACGACCGCGACCGTGTCGGGGCGCGCCGATGTCGCCTGGAGCGAGAGCCACTTGTCGACGACGAGCGCATCGTCCTTGAAGCGGCGATAGAAATCGTCGAAGGCCTCTTCGCGCGCCGGGGCGTCGAGATCGGCGAGGATGGCGAGTGCGGCGGCGCGGTCGGTCATGTTGTCGGCGGACCGGTATTGCGCGGCGACCAGCGCGATCGTCTCGTCGGTGCGGAGACAGGCGAGATAGGAAAGCGCTTCGTTCTTGAGCGCGCGGCGCGCCGCCTCGCCGGCCTCGGGCGAGTAGGGCCGGTTGGATTGGTTCGCCCGATAGGCCGCCCGGAGCGCCGGTTCGAGCGCCGTCGCGATCGTCCGGCGGAGATGCTCGCGTGTCGCGTGCACGGCCTCGACATCGATCGTCCGCATCTGCTCGATCAGGAAGTCCTCGCTCGGCAGCCGGATCGCCTCGGCGACGAAGGCCGGATCCCGGCCGGTCTCGTCGAGGATGCGCCCGATCGCCGCGACGAAGGCGCTCTCGGCGACCGTCCCGCCGCCCGACGCGCGCTCGAGTAGGAGGCGCGTCGCGAATTGCTGCCCGGCCTCCCAGCGGTTGAACAGATCCTCATCGCGCGCCATCAGGAATGCGAGCTCGTCCACCGAATAGTCGGCGCGGAGCGCGACGGGTGCGCTGAAGCCGCGGTTGAGCGACGGCACCGGCGGCGATGGGACGTCGAGGAACCGCCAGGTCTCTTCGGGCTCGACGAGCGCCAGAACGCGCATGGTGCCGGCCGCCTCGGTCTCACCCGCGAGGCGAAGCGGCACGGCCGCGCCGTCGGCCCCGATGAGGCCGACCGCGATCGGCAGATGGAGCGGTTCCTTCGCGGGCTGGCCCGGCGTCGGGCGCGTCGTCTGGGCGAGCGTCAGATCGAGCGCGTGCGAGGCCGGGTCCCAACGCCAGCGCGCGGCGATCTCGGGCGTGCCCGCCTGAACGTACCAGCGCTTGAAGCGTCCGAGATCGACGCCGTTCGCATCGGCCATCGCGGCGACGAAGTCGTCGCAGGTCACGGCCTCGCCGTCATGGCGGGCGAAATAGAGGTCCATGCCGCGTCGGAACCCCGCCGGGCCGAGAATCCGATGCATCATGCGGATCACCTCGGCGCCCTTCTCGTAGACGGTCGCGGTGTAGAAGTTGTTGATCTCGATGTAGCTGTCGGGGCGGACAGGATGGGCGAGCGGCCCGGCGTCCTCGGCGAACTGGCGGGCGCGGAGCGCGCGCACCTCCTCGATCCGCTTGACCGAGGACGAGCGCATGTCGGCCACGAAGAGCTGGTCGCGAAAGACGGTGAGCCCCTCCTTCAACGAGAGCTGGAACCAGTCGCGACAGGTCACGCGGTTGCCGGTCCAGTTGTGGAAATACTCGTGCGCGACGACGGCCTCGATCCGCGCGAAGTCGAGATCGGTCGCGGTCTCGGGATCGGCCAGGATGTAGCGGGCGTTGAAGACGTTGAGGCTCTTGTTCTCCATCGCGCCCATGTTGAAGTGCGACACGGCGACGATGTTGAACAGGTCGAGATCGTATTCGAGGCCGAACGCCTCCTCGTCCCAGCGCATCGAGCGCTTGAGCGAATCCATCGCATAGTCGCAGCGCCGCTCGTTGCCGTGCTCGACATAGATGCGGAGCGTCACCGTCCGCCCCGACCGCGTGACGAAACGATCCTCGACCAGCGCGAGATCGCCTGCGACGAGTGCGAAGAGATAAGCGGGCTTCGGGAACGGGTCGTCCCACACCGCCTCGTGGCGGCCGTCGCCGAGATCGGCCGTCGAAACGAGATTGCCGTTAGAGAGCAGCACCGGAAGGCTCGCCCGGTCGCCGCGCACGGCGACCCGATAGGTGCTCATGACATCGGGACGGTCGAGGAAATAGGTGATGCGGCGGAAGCCCTCGGCCTCGCACTGGGTGGTGAAGATGCCGTTCGAGAGATAGAGCCCTTCGAGGCGGGTGTTGCCGCGCGGATCGATGGTCGCGTCGATCTCGAGCGTGAAGCGCGCCGGAGGCCGGTGGATCGTGAGCCCGGTGTCGTCGACCGCATACTCGGTCGCATCGAGCGGCCGGCCGTCGATCCGGAGCGCGCGGAGCGCGAGATCGGCGCCGTCGAGCCGGAGCTCCGGGCCGGTCTCGCCCGCGGCGCGGATCGCGAGCGTCGCCGCGACGCGCGTCGCGCCGGGGTCGAGATCGACCTCGAGCGCCACATGGTCGATGCGGTAGTCGGGCGGACGATAGTCCGCGAGCCGCGTCGCCCTTGGTCCCTCGGTGGCGTCCATCCGTCTCCTCCCGTGCTGACCGTCTCTTGCATCGCGACGTCGTTGCGATCATATCCGCTGGCCACAGTATAAAGCAGCCGATGTCCGATCCGCGCATCGCCGTCCCGAAGGCGGCCTCCGAGCTTCCGATCGCCGAGGTGCTGGACGAGATCCGGGCCGCGCTCGCGACGCGACCGTCATGCGTCCTCTCCGCTCCGCCCGGCGCCGGCAAGACGACGGTCGTGCCGCTCGCGCTCGCCGAGGCGCCCTGGCTCGGCGGCGCGAAGATCGTGATGCTCGAGTCGCGCCGTGTCGCCGCGCGCGCCGCCGCGCGCCGCATGGCGTATCTCATCGGCGAAGGCGTCGGGGGCCGGATCGGCTACCGCACCCGCACCGACACCCGCGTTGGTCGCGACACCCGGATCGAGGTCGTCACCGAGGGCATACTCACCCGGATGCTGCAGCGCGATCCGGCGCTCGACGGTGTCGGCGCCCTCGTCTTCGACGAGTTTCACGAGCGCTCGATCCATGCCGATCTCGGCCTCGCGCTCGCGCTCGATGCGCAGGCGGCGCTCCGTCCCGAGCTCCGCATCCTCGTCATGTCGGCGACGCTCGCGGCCGAGCCGCTCGCCCGCCTCCTCGGTGATGCGCCGATCGTGCGGAGCGCCGGCCGCGCCTTTCCCGTCGCGACGCGGCATGCCGAGCGGCGGCCAGCGGGTCCGATCGAGCCGGCGGTCGCGGCTGCGGTCGTCCGCGCGATCGAGACCGAGCCCGGCAGCGTGCTCGTCTTCCTGCCCGGCGAGCGCGAGATCCGCCGCGTCGCCTCGAGCCTCGCCGATACGGTCCCGTCGGCGATACGGATCGAGCCGCTCTACGGCAACCTCGACCCGGCCGACCAGGACCGCGCCATCGCGCCGTCGCCCCCGGGCGTGCGCAAGATCGTCCTCGCGACCGCGATCGCCGAGACGAGCCTCACGATCGAGGGCGTTCGGATCGTCGTCGATAGCGGGCTTCGTCGCGCGCTCCGCTTCGATCCCTCGACCGGTCTCGAGCGGCTGGCGACGGTGCGCATCTCGGCAGCGGCGTCCGAGCAACGGCGCGGGCGCGCCGGTCGGACGGAGCCCGGTCTCTGCGTGCGTCTGTGGCCCGAGGCCGAGCAGGCGGCGCTCCGCCCCTATGAGCCGCCCGAGATCGCGACCGCCGATCTCGCGCCGCTCGCGCTCGAGTTAGCGGCCTGGGGCGTGAAAGACCCCGCGGCACTCCGCTGGCTCGACCCGCCACCAGCCGGTCCCTATGCGAGCGCGCGCGAGCTTCTCGGCCGCCTCGGCGCGCTCGATGCGGACGGCGGCCTCACCGACCAGGGCCGACAGATGGCGCGGCTCGGCATGCACCCGCGGCTCGCCGCAATGGCGCTCCGCTGCCGGACCGATGGGCAGGGCGCGCTCGGCGTGGCGATCGCCGCCCTCCTCGGCGAGCGCGACATCCTCCGCGCCGGCCCGGCGCGCGACAGCGACCTCCGGCACCGGCTCGAGATCCTCGCCGGCCGCGACGACGCCGCGCCCGCCGGCGTCGATCATGGCCTCGTGCGCCAGATCCGGATCGCCGCCCGCCACAACGCCCGTCTCCTCGCGCTCGAGGCCGGCGCCGATACGCTCGCTTCCGGCGATATCGCCGCCGCCGGTCGGGCGCTCGCCTATGCCTATCCCGACCGGATCGCGCTCCGCCGCCCCGGCACGACCGGACAATTCCTCCTCAGCAATGGCCGCGGCGCGACGCTGGCGCCGATCGACCCGCTCGCCGCCGCGGACGCGCTCGTCGCTGCCGATATCGACGGAGCCGGCGCCGATGCCCGAATCCATCTCGCCGCGCCACTCGCCGTCGAGGACATCGCCGAATTGCGCGCGGACGAGATCGTGAACGAGGAGATCGTCGCCTGGGACGGCCGCACCCGATCGGTCGCGGCACGGCGGCGGCGGCGCTTCGGCGCGCTCGTGCTGCGCGACGAGCCGATCGTCGGCCTCGATCCGGCGCGACGGGCGCAAGCGATGCGCGACGGGGTGCGCGCCCTCGGCCTCGGCGTCTTGCCGTGGACGCGGGAGGCGACGCAGCTCCGCGCGCGTATCGCCTTCGCCGGCCATCATGGCGCCGCGCCGGGCGATTGGCCGGACGTCTCGGACGAGGCCCTCCTCGCCGATCTCGACGCCTGGCTCACCGGGGCGCTCGGCGGGTGCTCCAAGGCCGACGATCTCGCGCGGCTCGACCTCGTCCGCCTCCTCCGCGACCGGCTCGACCACGCCCAGCGCGCGAGCCTCGACCGGTTTGCGCCGACCCATCTCGTGGTCGCGAGCGGCACGCGCCTGCCCCTCGACTACGAGCCCGGCGCCGTCCCCGTCCTCGCCGTCCGCCTGCAGCAGATGTTCGGCACCACTCGCCACCCGGCCGTCGGCGACGGCCGCGTGCCGGTCGTCCTCCAGCTCCTGTCGCCGGCCGGCCGGCCGGTCCAGATCACGCGCGATATCGCCGGTTTCTGGCAGGACAGCTATCGCGCCGTCCGGCGCGAGATGTTCGGTCGCTACCCCAAGCACCCGTGGCCCGAGGACCCGCTCGCGGCACCGCCGACCAATCGCGCGAAGCCCCGGCGATGAACCGAGAATACCTTGATCGTGCCGCGTCCCGGCCGCAATCGGGTCCGAGGAAATAGGGGTCGATCGGAGCCCGACCCATCGCTAGAGTTGCGGCCGGGTGGCGGATACGACCGAAACAAAGAAACGAGTGGCGGACAAGTCGGTGTACAGCGGTATTCGACGTGACCACGGGCCGGCCGCGCGCCGCGGGCCGGCCGGCTCATCCGGCGCCCGCGCGCAAGGCTCCGTTAACGGGGCTCGGACAGGATGGTGGCTTCGGGTCGACCGTGCGGTTGGCCGGAACGCCGGTTCGGGGCGTCCTTCCCGATCCGGCCACGGCGTAGTTGCGTAGGTGCGTATCATGTCGACGCGTCGCTCGGGCCTCATCGAGTAGGCCGCCCCTGATCCGAAGACGTTCGCCGAGCGTCTGGTCGGCCACCTCCGCTTCCTGACCGGCAAGGACCCGGGCCACGCCGAGCCGCGCGACTGGTTCATCGCGACCGCCGGCCTCGCCCGCGAGGGCATGGTCAAGCACTGGTCGCCGAGCGGGCGCGAGCGCGACTGCTGGATGGGCAAGCGCGTCTACTACCTCTCGATGGAATTCCTGCCGGGCCGGCTCCTCTCCGATACGCTCCGCAATATCGGCCTCTACGACAACGTCCGCGACGCGCTCGCGATCTACCAGGTCGACCTCGAGGCGCTCGGCGAGTTCGAGCACGATCCCGCGCTCGGCAATGGCGGCCTGGGCCGGCTCGCGGCCTGCCTCCTCGATGCGATGGCGACCGTCGGCTATTGCGGCGGCGGCTACGGCATCCGCTTCGAGTACGGCATGTTCACCCAGAAGCTCGAGAACGGGTGGCAGGTCGAGTATCCCGAGCTGTGGCTCCGCCACGGCAATCCGTGGGAGTTCCCGCGCCCCGAGGTCGCCTTCCCGATCCGCTTCAACGGCCGTGTCGTCGATTCGCGCGACAACTACGACCGTCCGATCCGGCGCTGGATCGACACCGAGGAGGTGACGGCCATCGCCTATGACGTGCCCGTCGTCGGCTACACGGGCGAGACCGTCAACACGCTCCGCCTGTGGTCCGCGCGCGCCCGCGAGGAGTTCGATATCGTCCGTTTCAACGAGGGCGACTTCAACCGCGCGGTCGAGAGCCGGACGGCGTGGGAGAACCTCTCGCGCGTGCTCTACCCCAGCGACGCGACGCCGGCCGGGCGCGAGCTCCGATTCAAGCAGGAGTACTTCTTCGCGACCGCCTCGATCCACGACATCCTGGCGCACTATCTCCACAACCACGAGACGATCGAGACGCTCCCCGACCACGTCGCCATCCAGATCAACGACACCCATCCCGCGATCGCGCCGGTCGAGATGATCCGCGTGCTGGTCGACGATCACCGTGTCGACTTCGACCGCGCGCTCGAGATCACCCGGCGCACCTTCGGCTACACCAACCACACCCTGATGCCCGAGGCGCTCGAGGTCTGGCCGGTCGCCTATTTCGAGCGCTTCCTGCCGCGCCATCTCGAGATCATCTACGAGATGAACGAGCGGCTGATCCGGGAGGCCTCGCGGACGAATCCCGGCGACTTCGCTTTCCTCGAGCGCGTCT
This sequence comes from Alphaproteobacteria bacterium, assembly GCA_016869145.1. Lineage (GTDB taxonomy): Bacteria > Pseudomonadota > Alphaproteobacteria > MPNO01 > VGEU01 > VGEU01. The sequence continues at coordinate 7,973 of VGEU01000006.1, forward strand.
CGATCATTGGCGAGAACGGCGAGCGCCATGTCCGCATGGCGCATGTCGCGTTCGCCACGTCGCACCGCGTCAACGGCGTGTCGCGCGTCCACACCCGGCTCATGCAGGAGACGGTGTTCCGCGATCTCAACCGGCTCCATCCCGATCGGATCGTCAACATCACCAACGGCGTCACGCCCCGGCGCTGGATCGCCGGGTCCAATCCCGGCCTCGCCAAGATCATCACCGACCGCATCGGCGACCGCTGGCTGATGCGGCTCGACGATCTCGAGGCGATCGCGCCGCTCGCCGACGATCCGCCCTTCCGCGCCGCCTTCCGCGCCGTCAAGCACGCCAACAAGGAAGCGCTCGCCCGCCACATCGCCGAACGCTGCGGCATCTCGATCGATCCGCACTCGCTGTTCGACGTCCACATCAAGCGGCTGCACGAGTACAAGCGCCAGCTCCTCAACGTGCTCCACGTCGTCACGCGCTACTACCGGATCGAGGCGAACCCGCAGAGCGTCCACCAGCCGCGCACGGTGATCTTTTCCGGCAAGTCGGCGCCCGGCTACGCGATGGCGAAGCTCACCATCAAGCTGATCAACGAGGTCGCCCACGTCGTCCACACCGATCCGATGGCGCGCCACCTCCTCAAGGTCGTGTTCCTGCCCAACTACAACGTGAGCCTCGCCCAGCGGGTCATCCCGGCGGCCGATCTGTCGCAGCAGATTTCGACCGCCGGCACCGAGGCCTCGGGCACCGGCAACATGAAGCTCGCCCTCAACGGCGCTCTGACCGTCTGCACGCTCGACGGCGCCAATATCGAGATCGCCGAGGCCGTCGGACGCGAGAACATGTTCATCTTCGGGCTCTCGGTCGAGGAGATCGTGGCGCTCCGGTCCGCCGGCTACGACCCCAACACCTTCATCCACGAGAACCACGAGCTCGGCGTCGTGATCGACATGATCGCGTCCGGGCTGTTCTCACCGCGCGAGCGCGACCTGTTCCGCCCGCTCGTCGACTCGCTCCGCCACGGCGACCGCTACATGTTGTGCGCGGACTATCGCGGCTATGTCGACTCGCAGGACCGGATAGACGCGGTCCATCGCGACCGGGACGAATGGACGCGGCACGCGATCCTCAACGTCGCGCGCATGGGCCGGATGTCGTCCGACCGCGCCATCGTCGAGTATGGGCGCGAAGTCTGGGGCCTCGGCGGCGATCCCGGCGCGCTCGCCGAGAGCGAGGCGCGCGCGATCGAGCAGCGTCGCCGCCAGGCGCAGACTGCCGGCATCCTGCATCTGGCCTCAACGACGGCGCACTGACCGACGCGGCTATTCGGCCCGGGTCGCCCCGATCTCGGCCGCAACCCTCCGGACAGATTCGTCGCTCTCCAGCGTCTCGACGGCGGGCTCGAATTTCCGCCGCCAGTTCGGATGCTGATCGGTCGTTCCCGGCACATTGATCTGCGCGGTCTCGCCGAGAATGTCGCCGAGATGAACGCTCATCAGCATCGACGGCGTGCGGGCGAGGAACAGGTGGACCGCGCGCATGACGGACGGCGTCAACGCGTCGTCCTCGGGCTCGTGCGGGCCGATCAGCGCCTCGCGCCGCAGGGCTTCGATCAGCCCGCTCCGGTCGCGCCAGCGCTGGTCCAGGATCCGCGCCGCCGTCTCCGCATCGGGAAAGAGCCCGAGCGTCGCCCGCAACACGATGTCCTCGCCCCGCCACCACGCGGCGAGCGTCGCGAGATCGTGGGTCGAGACCGTGACCGTCGCTTGTCGTGGATAGTGCGTCGGCTTCCGGTAGACCGACGGCGCCTCCTGCTCGAAGAAGAGGAGCCGATAGGAAAGGATACCGGCGCGTGCGAGACGCTCGCGAAACCCGCGCGGGACGGTGCCGAGATCCTCGCCGACGACCATGGTCCGCGCCCGACGGCTCTCCAAGGCGACGATGCCGGCGAGCTCGTCGAACCGATAGCGGACGTAACAGCCTTCGTCGGCGCGCGCGCCTCTCGGGATCCAGTAGAGCCGGAGAAGGCTCATCACGTGGTCGACGCGGAGCGCGCCGGCATGGCGCATGTTGGCGCGCACCGTCTCGATGAAGGGCGCGTAGGCGGCGTCGCGAAGCGCCTGCGGCCCGTAGGGCGGCAAGCCCCAGTCCTGACCGAGGCGGTTCCAGTCGTCGGGCGGCGCCCCGAGGCTCGCCCCGGTCGCGATCAATGCACGGTTTGCCCACGTTTCTGCGCCGCCACCGTCGGCACCCAGTGCGAGATCGCGATAGAGGCCGGGCACCATGCCCGATGCGGCGGCGCACTTGGCCGCGCGCGCGAGCTGGCGGTCGGCCTGCCATTGCAGCCAGGCGTAGAACTCGACGCTCTCCGGCGCCTCCGTCGCGACCGCTCGCGCCGCGGCGGCAGCCGGGTCATGAAACGGTTCCGGCCAGGCCGGCCAGCCGCCGCGGTCGGCGAACCGCTCGGCGAGCACCTCGTAACGGCAATAGGTCTCGAGCGATGCACCACCCGAGCGTCGGAACGCCTCGAATGCGGGCCGCGCCGCCCCGTCGCCCGAGGCGCGGAACGCACGGTGGAGCGCCTCGAACAGCGGCCGCTTCAATTTCGAGACCGCCGGGTAGTCGACGAGGTCGGCCGCGCGGGCGCGTGCGAGCGTCGCGCGGAACGCGGGATCGGCGCGGATCGCATCGATCTCGGCCGCGCCCGCGAAGCCGTCGATCGCCGCGGGGTCGATGGCGGCGGTGTCGAGGAAGGCCCGATGCGAGGGCGCATAGGGCGAGGCGTGCGCCGGGTTGGCGGGAAAGCGCTGGTGCAGCGGGTTGAGGCCGACGACCGCGGCACCGAGCCGTGCGCTCGCCTCGGCGAAGGCCGCGAGATCGGAGAAATCGCCGACACCGAAGTTCCGCGCCGACCGGAGCCCATAGAGCTGGATCGAAAAGCCCCAGCGCCGCGCGCCCTCCACCAGACCCGGCGGCAGGAACGCGACCGCCGGCACGACGATGAGACGGGTCGTCGTGCCCGGATGATCGCCGAGACCGTCGAGCGCGACGTCGTGGTAGCCGAGCGGCGGCGCGACGGGGAGGACGAAGCGCCGGGTCTCGTGGCGGATACCATCGATGCGCCGCGCGGCGATGACCGGAAGGCTATCGACCCGGACCGAGCCCGATCGCGTCTCGCCCGTCTCGGCCCGGAGCGTCCACGACAGGACGACGCCGCTCCGCGTGGCCGCCAGCGTCAGCGGCACCGAGACGGCGCCCGCCACATCCTCGACCGCCATGACGACCGGCGGCAATACGCGATGCCAGCGGCGCGCGATAAGGCGTCGCCGGCTCGCCTCGACCGCCGCGGGCGTGTCGATCGGAAGGCCGAGGGCCGCCATGACGGCCGCGACGACCTCGGGCACGGCGTGGCGACGCCCGCCCCAGGCATCGCGATAGGCAGCGCGCACGCCGGCGCGGCGGATGAGCGGCGCTGTCGGGAACCCGGTCATGGCACGCGCATCGCCTGGACCGGCCGCTGCGCGAGAACCACCATGCTCGACGCGGTCACAGTCATCGATCCGCGCACCGCTACGGGCACCCCGTCGACGACGCCGGTCGCGGTGTCGAGGACCGTGACCCAGTCGTGATCCGCGCCGGGCGCCGGCAGCGTCCAGACGATCGCCGTCTCCGCGGCGTTCATGAGGAAGAGATAGGTCTCGTCGATGCGGCCCGGCGCCGTTTCGTCCGCATAGGCGCCCTCTCCCGAAAGCACGAACCCGAGCGCGCGCGTCTCCGCCGCGTGCCAATCGGCGACCTTCATCGTCCGCCCCGACGGATGCAGCCAGCGGACGTCATGGTCGGCCGGATCGGCCGTTTCCCCCCCGCGCAGGAAGCGTGAGCGACGAAAGCTCGGATGACGGCGACGCAGCTCGATCAAGGCGTGGACGAAGCGGGCGAGATCGGCGAAGCCCGGCGACGGCTCGGTCCAATCGATCCAGCCGGTCGCGTTGTCCTGGCAATAGGCGTTGTTGTTGCCGCCTTGGCTCCGGCCGCGCTCGTCGCCGGCGAGGAGCATCGGCGTTCCCTGCGCGAGGAGAAGCGTGGCGAGCATGTTGCGCATGTCGCGGAGACGCGCGGCGCGGATCACCGGATCGGGGCTTTCGCCTTCGACGCCGTGGTTGCGGCTGTGATTGGCGTCGGTGCCGTCGCGGTTGTCCTCGCCGTTCGCCTCGTTGTGCTTGGTCGCGTGGCTCACGAGATCGCGCAACGTAAACCCGTCATGTGCGGTGACGAAGTTGACGCTCGACCACGGCCGCCGTCCGGCGCGGCGGAAGAGGTCGCTCGATCCTGCGATGCGCGAGGCGAGCGGCCCGACGAGCCCCGGCTCGCCCATCCAGAAGCGACGCACCGTATCGCGGAACTGGTCGTTCCACTCCGACCAGCCGGGCGGGAAGCCGCCGAGCCGGTAGCCGCCGAGGCCCAAATCCCACTGCTCCGCGATCATCTTGACCCGACCGAGGACAGGATCCTGGGCGAGCGCCTGGAAGAAGGCCGCGCGGGGATCGAACGCGCCGCGTTCATCGCGCGCGAGCGCCGGCGCGAGATCGAAGCGGAAGCCGTCGACGCCGATGGTTGCGGCCCAGTAGCGGAGCGAATCGAGGACGAGCTGCATGACACGCGGATGCGACACGTCGAGCGTATTGCCGCATCCCGTGACGTCGACATGGCGCGACCGGTCGGCGGGGTCGAGGCGGTAATAGACCGCGTTGTCGAGACCGCGGAACGAAAGGGTCGGCCCGTGCTCGTTGCCCTCACCGGTGTGGTTGAACACGACATCGAGGATGACCTCGATCCCGGCGGCGTGCAGGAGCGCGACGAGGGCGCGGAACTCCTCGCTATCGCCGCTCGCGAGAAAACGTGGCGCGATCGCCTGGAACGCGATCGGGTTGTAGCCCCAGTAGTTGCGGAGCCCGCGGCCGACGAGATGGTGCTCGTCGATGAAGGCCTGCACCGGCATCAGCTCGATCGCGTTGATCCCGAGCGCGACGAGATAGTCGATCACGGCCGGCGTCGCGAGCCCCGCCGCGGTGCCGCGCAGTCGCGGCGTCACCGCCGGGTGAAGCCGCGTGAACCCGGCGAGATGCATCTCATAGATCACGCTCTCCGACCACGGAACACGCGGACGCGCCTGTCCGCTGTCATCCGAGGCCGCGACGATGCGGCACTTGGGCACGACCGGCGCGCTGTCGCGCCGGTCGAAGGACTTCGTGCCGTCGGGATGCCCGACCACGAACCCGTAAAGGGCGTCGTCCCAGACGAAGGAGCCGACGAGCGCCCTGGCGTAGGGATCGATGAGGAGCTTGTGATGGTTGAACCGATGGCCGGCGGCGGGATCGCAGGGTCCGTGGGCGCGGAGCCCGTAGAGCATGCCGGGGCGGAGGTCCGGGAAATAGCCGTGCCAGACCTGGTCGGTGTATTCGGCGAGGACGGTGCGCGACCGTTCGACCATGCCGGTCTCGTCGAAGGTGCAGAGCTCGACGCGCAGGGCGTTCTCGGAGAAGACCGCGACGTTGACGCCGCGGCCGTCCCACGTCGCGCCGAGCGGCGCGGGCTCGCCGGCGAGAACCCGGAGCGCCGTCATCCCGGCCGCCCAATGTCGCCTGAGCCCGGCGACAGGAAGACGACCGCGGCGAGCGGCGGCAAGGTGAGCCGGACCGACCAGGCGTGGCCGTGGCAAGCCACCGCCTCGGCCGCGACGCCGCCCGCGTTCCCGACCCCGCTGCCGCCATAGATCACGGCATCGCTGTTGAGACGCTCGCGGTAGAAGCCCACCTCTGGCACGCCGATACGATAGTCGCGCCGGACGACCGGGGTGAAATTGCACGCGACGACGACGAAGGCGCGATGATCGTCGCCGCGCCGGATATAGGCGACGACCGAGCTCTCGGCGTCGGTGCAGTCGATCCAGGCGAAGCCGTGCGGCTCGTGATCGGCCTGATGGAGCGCCGGCAATCCGCGGTAGATCGCATTGAGATCGCGCACGAGATCGCGCACGCCCCTGTGCATCGGATCGTCGAGGAGCTGCCAGTCGAGACCGATGTCGTGGTTCCATTCGCGCACCTGCGCGAACTCACCGCCCATGAACAGGAGCTTCTTGCCGGGCTGCGTGTAGAGGAACGTGTAGTATAGACGGAGGTTCGCGAATTTCTGCCAGCGGTCGCCCGGCATCTTCGACCATAGCGAGCCCTTGCCGTGCGCCACCTCGTCGTGCGAGAGCGGCAGAACGAAATTCTCGTTGAACGCGTAGAGGAGCCCGAAGGTCAGCTTGTCGTGATGCCAGCGGCGGTGGATCGGGTCCTCGCGCATATAGGCGAGCGTGTCGTACATCCAACCCATGTTCCACTTGAAGCCGAAGCCGAGACCGCCGGCATGCACCGGGCGCGACACCATCGGCCACGCGGTCGATTCCTCGGCGATCGTCACGAGCCCCTCGTTGCGGCCGTAGACAAGCGTGTTGAGCCGGCGCAGAAAGGCGATCGCCTCGAGGTTCTCGTTGCCGCCGTAGCGGTTCGCGATCCACGATCCCGGCTCGCGCGAATAGTCGAGATAGAGCATGGACGCGACGGCATCGACGCGGAGACCGTCGATGTGGAAGACGTCGGCCCAGTAGAGCGCGTTGGCGACAAGTTAGTTGGCGACCTCGTTGCGGCCGAAATTGTAGATCAGCGTGTTCCAGTCCATGTGGCGGCCCTGGCGCGGGTCGGCATGCTCGTAGAGATGCGTGCCGTCGAACCAGCCGAGCCCGTGCGGATCGCTCGGGAAATGGCCCGGCTCCCAGTCGACGATGATGCCGATCCCGGCATCGTGGAACCGATCGACCAGTGCGCGGAAATCGTCGGGCGAGCCGAACCGGCTCGTCGGGGCGAACAGCCCGATCGGCTGATAGCCCCACGAGCCGTCGAACGGATGCTCGGCGACGTAGGGCACGAGCTCGTCGGCGAGCTCGCCGTACCAGAGAGGGCGTCCGCCTTCGTCGAGCCGTCGCCGCCAAGAACCGAGATGGACCTCGTAGATCGCCATCGGCGACCGCCGCGGATCGTTGCCCGCGCGATGCGCCCGCCACGCCGCATCGCGCCAGATGTAGCGGGGCGGGTCGGTCACGATGGCCGCGTTGCCGGGCGGACGCTCGAAGAAGAGCCCGCACGGGTCGGCCTTGAGCGGCAGGAGTGCCCCGTCGCGGCCCTTGATCTCGAATTTGTAGAGCGTGCCGGCGCCGGCCCCGGGGAGCAATATCTCCCACACGCCGTTCCGGTTCCGCATCGGGTTGACGCGACCGTCCCAGCGATTGAAGTCGCCGACAACGCTGACCCGTCGCGCGTTCGGCGCCCAGACCGCGACCGCCGTGCCCACGACGCCGGCGACCTCGACCACGCGCGCGCCGAGCGTCTCGTAGAGGCGGAGATGGTTGCCCTCGGCGATCAGATGGACGTCGAGCTCGCCGAGCACCGGCGGGAAGCGGTAGGGGGCGTCGCGCTCGACGGCGCCGTTGCCGTAGTCGATGTGGAGCCGATAGGGGATCGGCCACACACGCGCATCGATCGGGCCGGCGAAGAACCCCGTCTCGTGGCTGAGGCGAAGATCGCCGAGGCTCACGCCGGTCTCGTCGATCACCGCGACCGAGCGGGCGTCGGGCTCGAACACCCGCACCGCGACGGTGCCGTCGGGAGCGCGATGCGGACCGAGGATGGCGAACGGGTCACCGTGTTCGCCGGCGACCAGGGCCGCGATAGAATCGGCTGACGGGAGCGATGCGGACACCGCGGCTACCGGCTAGCGCAGATAGGCTTCGGTCGCGTAGCGGCGCATCATGCGCTGGCTGTTGAAGTAGGCGGGGATCTTGCTGATCGACTCTTTCATCATGAAGACCCATCCCGCCCGATCGGCGTGGAACTTGGGAAGAACCACGGCATCGAGCTTGTCATAGAGCGAGACCGCGTGTTCGGCGGGGGAATCGCCCGCCGCGCCGACCGCCCAGCCGGTGCGGCCCTCGATCCACGCCTCCATCCACCAGCCATCGAGGACACTGAGATTGAGGACGCCATTCAACGCCGCCTTCATGCCGCTCGTGCCCGAGGCCTCGAGCGGCGGCATCGGCGTATTGAGCCAGACGTCCGCGCCTGCGACCAGAAGCTTCGCCATCGCCATGTCGTAGCCGGGGAGGAAGACGATCGGGATGGTGCCCTGGAGCGCGCGAATCGTCGCGTGGATCTCCTCGATCAAGCGTTTGCCCTGCTCGTCGCGCGGATGCGCCTTGCCGGCGAGAACGACCTGGAACGGGTGGCGGCGACGGATCGCCTTGAGCCGGGCGAGATCGCTGAACAGGAGATCGGGGCGCTTGTAGCCGGTCATCCGGCGCGCCAATCCGATGATGGGCTGATCGAGCGCGAAGCCGAGGCCGGTCGCGGTCCGGACATGGTCGATCAGCCGCCGCTTGGCCTCGACATGCGCCGACCATATGGCAGCATCATCGAGGAGATCGGCCCGCATCAACGACTCAGGTTCGTGCACCCAGTTCGGGAAGTGGCGATCGAACAGCGCGGCGAAGCTCGGCGCCGCCCAGGTCCCGACGTGGATGCCGTTGGTGATGGCGCGGATGCGGTAGCCCGGATAGAGCCGGTGCGCCGTGCGCGCGTGCTGCTCGGCGACACCATTGACGTAACCCGAGAGCGATAGAGCGAGCTGAGTCATGTTACACCGCTCGGCTCCGGCCAGAAGCCGCAGCTGATCGATCTCGATCAGGCCGCCGAGCACACGCGCGACGAGCTCGTACGGGAACTGGTCGTGCGCGGAAACGACCGGCGTGTGCGTCGTGAAGATGCACCGCGCCTTCACGTGCGCGACATCATAGGCGCAGCCGTTTGCCGCGAGATCGGTCGAGGGCAGCCGCTCGCGGCGCAAGAGCTCCACCGCGAGCAACGCGGCATGCCCTTCGTTCAGATGGTAGGTCCCGACCTCGAAACCGAGCGCGCGAAACAGCCGGACGCCGCCGATCCCGAGAACCGCCTCTTGCTTCAGACGGTAGCCCTCGTCACGGCCATAGAGGCAGTGCGTGATCGTTCGGTCCTCGGCAGCATTGTCCTCTACGTCGGTGTCGAGGAGGAGCACCGGCACCGCCTCGCCGCTGCCGTCCTTGAGAAGATGGAGCCAGGCCCGCACCCATACCGGACGGCCGTCGAGATCGACGGTGATCTTGGCCCCGAGCGGCGCCGCCCACGCGGCCGGATCCCAGGGATCGTGGCCGTGGACCTGAAGTCCGGCAGCGTCGATCTCCTGACGCAGATAGCCGAACCGGCTGACCAGCGTGACGAACACCACCGGAAGACCGAGATCGAGACACGAGCGCGCGGTATCGCCGGCGAGCACGCTGAGACCGCCGCTATAGGTGTGGATCTCGGGATGCAACGCGATCTCCATCGTGAAATAGGCGATGCGCGTGCGCGCGACGATCGCGTCGAAGGGCGTCACGGTACCGTCTCTACGGAGGTGGGGCGGTCATTCTTGATCCCGATCAACTGTCGCGCCGGCGCTTGGCTCGATCGCGCGAGCCTAAAGTCACACGGCGGTCATCGCGCCTGATGTACGTTAAGGACTCGTAAAGCAAACCTGTTGCAGAAAGACGAAACAGCGCCGGTCCGCGCACACCGCGCGGCCGCCATTCGGGGATCGGCCCGTGCGCACACTCTTCGTCTCGTCGGAGATCTATCCGCTCGCCAAGACCGGCGGTCTCGCCGACGTCAGCGCCGCGCTCCCCGCCGCCCTCGCCGGGCAATGCACCGACATGCGGCTGTTGCTGCCGAGCTATGTCCCGGCGCTCGACCAGGCCCGGTTGACTGGGCGCGATGTCGATCTCGGCGAGATTCTGGGGTTCGGACCCGTGCGTCTCCTCGGCGCGCGCACGCCCGACAGCGACCTGCCGCTCTGGCTCGTCGACTGCCCGGCACTCTTCCGGCGCGACGGCACGCCCTATCAGCAGGCGAACGGGGCCGACTGGCCGGACAATCATCTCCGCTTCGCGTTGTTCGCCCATGCCGCGGCGCGGCTCGCGCTCGATCGCGCCGGCCAGGACTGGCGGCCGGACGTGCTCCATCTCAACGACTGGCAGACCGGGCTCGTGCCCGCCATCCTCGCGGCCCAGGCGCGACCGCGCCCGCGCACGCTCCTCACCATCCACAATGTCGCGTTCCAGGGGGATTTCCCCGGAGGCGTCTTCCCCCGGCTCGGTCTCGCGCCCTGGCTCTACAGCCCCGACGGGATCGAGTTCTACGGTCAGGTCTCCTTCCTCAAGGCCGGCATCCGGTTCGCCGACAAGTTGACGACGGTCAGCCCGACCTATGCGCGCGAGATCCTGACTCCCAAGCGCGGCTGCGGCCTCGACGGCGTCCTCGGAACGCGCGCGCGCGATCTCGTCGGCATCCTCAACGGCGTCGACTACAGTGTCTGGTCGCCGACGCACGGGCTGAACCTCGCCGCGCGCTTCGGTCCGCAGGATCTCGTCGGCAAAGAGGCGTGCAAGGCGTCCCTCCAGCGCGAGCTCGGCCTCGAGACGTCCGAACGGGCTCCACTCCTCGTCTTCGTCAACCGGCTCACCGAGCAGAAGATGGCCGATGTCCTGCCCGACGCGGTCGCCTCGATCTGCCGCCGTGGTGGCCAGCTTGCCGTTCTCGGTCGCGGCGATCCCGGCATCGAGGCGCGGGTGCGCGCGATGGGTCGCGAACAGCCCGGACGGGTCGCGGTCCGCATCGGCTATGACGAGCCCTCCGCGCGCCGGATGAAGGCCGGTGGCGACTTCTCGCTCGTGCCGTCGCGGTTCGAGCCCTGCGGCCTGACCCAGCTCTACGCCATGCGCTATGGCGCGGTGCCGATCGTGAGCCGCGTCGGCGGGCTCTCCGATACGGTCGTCGACACCGACGACACCACCGTCTCGACCGACACGGCGACCGGTGTCGTGTTCGACGCGGTCGATCTCTCCGGCCTTCTCGGCGCGATCGACCGAGCCTTCGCCCTGTTCGAGAGCGACGAGACCCTGCGACAGGTCCGCCGCCGCGGCATGACGGTCGATTTCGGCTGGAGCCGCTCGGCGGTGCGCTATCGCGAACTCTATGAACTCCTCGCCGGCACGTCGGATCGAGCCCCCGAAGGACGCGCACCGTCGATCGCCGACGCCGCCGCCTGATACGAACGGATCCCTTGCGATTCTCACCCGCGCGGCCGCACGATCGCGCGGCCCCTGCCCGTCAACAACGAGCCTCTCTAGACCACCATGGACGTCAAGGAAGAGGAGATCCTCGGCGAGCATGTATCGTCGCACTGGTACTATGTGAGCAAGGGCCGAGCGCTCCGTGCCTTCGTCGCCGGGATCGCGCCGCGCTCGATCCTCGACATCGGCGCCGGCTCGGGCATCTTCTCCAAGCTCCTGATCGAGCACGGCGCCGCCGAGGCGACACTCGTTGACACCGCGTATGAGAACGACCGCGACGTCGACCATCGCGGCAAGCCGATCCGATTCCGGCGCCACATCGAGGCGACCGAGGCGGATCTCGCGCTGATGATGGACGTGATCGAGCACGTCGACGACGACGTCGGGCTGATCCGGAGCTATGCCCGTCTGATGCGGCCGGGATCGCACGTGCTGATCACCGTGCCCGCGTTCCAGGCGCTCTTTTCCGCCCACGATCTCTTTCTCGAGCACCGCCGGCGCTACGGCCGCCACCAGCTCGAAAACGTGGTCCGCGCCGCCGGCCTCGAGCCGGTACGAACCCGGTTCTTCTTCGGGCTGATCCTGCCGCTCGCGGCGTTGCAGCGTCTCGTCGAGCGGGTCGCGATGGCGCGCGGGGCGATGGTGCCGAAGAGCAGCCTCAAGCGCCACGGCGCGGTCGTCAACCGCGCGCTGATCGCCGCGCACGCGGCCGAGCTCCGGTTCCTCGGCCTCAACCGCTGGCTCAGGCTCACGATCTTCTGCCTCGCCAGGGTGCCGGCGGGCGGCCTGCGTTGAAACCGGTCGCCCGCCTGTGTAGATAGGCCCGGCGACGGTCCCGCGGCGGGACCAGATCGATGCGGGAGACGGCGATGGCCAAACTACCCCTCACCTTCGCGTGCGGCCCCTATGACCGCATGGAGGCGCTCAAGACCGGCGCCGTCCTGCCCGAGGGCATCGACCTCAACTTTCTCGAGATCCAGGCGCCGCGCGAGATCTTCGACCGCATGTGCGGCCGGCAGGAGTTCGATCTGTCCGAGCTCTCGGCCTCCGAGTTCATCACCCAGACCGGTCGCGGCACATGCCCGTTCGTGGCGTTGCCGGTGTTTCCCTCGAAGGTGTTCCGCCACGGCTTCATGTTCGCCAACCGCAAGGCCGGCATCCGGACGCCCAAGGATCTCGAGGGCAAGCGCGTCGGGATCCCGCTCTACACCCAGACGGCCATGATCTGGGTCCGCGGTCACCTCCAGCACGAATACGGCGTCGATCTCCGGAAGATCCGCTGGGTGCAGGGCGCGGTCGAGAAGGCGGGCACGCACGGGACGCCGCACGCCCTCCCCCTCCTCAAGCCGGTCGAGATCGAGGTCAACCGGAGCGACAAGTCGCTCGGCGATCTCCTCGCCGAGGGTGCGATCGACGCGATCGTCGGCTCGCGCGCGCCCGACAATCTCGGCAAGCACCCCGATGTCGTCCGCATCTTCCCCGACTACCGCGCGGTCGAGCGCGACTACTACAAGCGGACACGCATCCACCCGATCATGCACCTCGTCGCGATCCGGAAGGACGTCTACGCGCGCAACCCGTGGATCGGGAACAGCCTCTACAAGGCATTCGAGGCGGCGAGGCGCCGCGCGCTCGAGGAAATGCGCTTCTCCGGCGCGCAGAAGCTCATGCTGCCCTGGCTCTATCCCGATCTCGACGAGATCGACGAGCTGTTCGGCGGCGATCCGTGGCCCTATGGCGTTGAGGCCAACCGGCCGACGCTCGAGGCCATGGTGCGCTACATGGTGGAGCAGGACTTCATCGCCAAGCCGATGGCGATCGAGAGCCTGTTCGTCCCCGTCGACGTTCACTGACGCGCATCACCCAGCGTCCGACGATAGAACGCCGCCGCATCGCGCATGAAGTCGATGCGCGAGGCGGTGTGGGTATAGAACATGTGGCCGCCGTGATAGTTGGTGAGGGCGACGTTCCGGCGCAGCTCGGGCGCGAGCGCCATCTGGCTCACGACATAGCTCGACGCGAAATACGGCGTGATGATGTCGAACCAGCCATGCACGACCCAGCGCCCGAGACGCGGGTTGCGCGAGAGCGCGAGCTTGAGCGCATCCGCGCTGCCGGCGAAGCCCTGCTGCCGGTCTCCCCGCCCCGAGCGCCAGTTCCAGGCATTGCCGACCTCGCCATTGAGGATGAGATAGGGTATGTCGGTCTTGACGCCGAGCTCGCCCTTGGCATGCGCGTTGAAGCCGGCGGCCGAGGCCGACCGGCTGCCCGCGCTCGAGGCGCTGATCGAGCGTCAGCGCTCCTCGTAGTTGGTGACGAAGGACTCCGGCGCCGGCCCGTCGACCGACCACATATAGAGGCTGTCCTCCGGGGCCCACGCGCGCGGCTCCCACGGCTGGTCGGCGGCGATCCAGTCGATGTCGCAGAACATCTCGACCAGGCTGTTCCACGGGTCTCGGATGTAGTGGTAGAAATTCGACCCGATCACGTGGCGGCCGAGGCCCCAGCCATGGCCATAGCCCTTGTCGAGCATGGCGGCCGCCCCCATCGCGATCTCGTCGACCGAGCCGACCTCGAAGGATGCGTGATGGAAGCCGGGGCGATCCGACTTCAGGAGCGCGAGCACGTGGTGGTCGCTGTCGCCCACACAGCGCATGAAGGCGATGATGCCGCCCTCGACGGTGTCCGAGATACGCATGCCGAGGACGTTGGTGTAGAACGCGGTCTGCTTCTCGACATTCGGCGTGAACAGGATCATGTGGCCGAGCCGGCGCGGCCGCACGCGGACGCCGCGCGGCGGACAGCCGCGCGCATTCACCCGCGGTCGGTGACCCGGCGTATTGAGGTCCCACCGTTCGGTCCGGACCGGCGTCGCCTCGGCGATCCGGATGTTCACCAGATGGCCGTCGAGATCGCGGAGCCAGAGACCATCCGGCGCGCCGACGAAGGGCGGATCGACGAGCTTGACGCCGGACGCCTCGATCCGGCGCTGCATCGCCCCGATCTCGTCGGCGCGGGTGCCGAACGAGACGTGGTGGAAGCGCTTCTTCTTGCCCTCGACCAGGACGATCTGGTCCTGGTCGCGCCCGGCGCAGCGCAGGATCGCGCGGTTTCCCTCGGCACGACCCTCGAGGCCGAAATCGGTATAGAACGCGAGGCCGAGGCCCGGGTCGGGCACGGCAAGGCCGTAGTGCTGGAACGAGCGGATCATGGGCACTCCCCTCTCGCGGCGCCATCGTTCACACTACCACTATAGGGCGAGGTTGGCCCGTCGTCACAGGGTTCGGGGCATGGCCCGTGCCCACGACGCAGCCACTCTGCCGATCGGCGATGCACCGGCGCTTCGGCGCCGGGATTCCGATTGACCGTGCGGAGGCGCGCAACCATGCTCGCCCCCGGTGCTGGTCATCGAGACGTCGCACCTGTGGGGGAGACCGTGTCATGACCATCCGAAAACTCGGACGCGCGCTCGCCGTTGTCGGGATCGGTATCGCGGCGGCGATGGGATCAGCGGCGGCGCAGACACCGAAATACACCTGGAAGCTGACCACCTTCGTGCCCGAAGGAACCAGCACCTACCGCGACTACATCCAGGTCTTCATCGACAACGTCCACGCGGTCACCGAGGGCGAGGTCCGCATCCAGGGCTTCGGGGTCGGCGTCATCGCGGGCTTCGCCGACAGCTGGAAGGCGGTCCAGCAGGGCACCGCCGACATCGCCTACACCTATCCCGGCTTCGCGCTCAACATCGACCCGGCCAATACGCTCCTCGCCGGCTTTCCCGGCGGCATGACGTCGGACGCCTTGATGCACTGGGCCTACCAGGCCGACGGCTACAAGCTGTGGCAGGAGTTCCGCCGCCAGACCATGGGGCTCAAGTCGATCCTGACCGGCACGATCCCGACGGAGGTGTTTCTCCACTCCCACAAGAAGGTCGAGACGGCCGAGGATCTGAAGGGCATGAAGATCCGGACCGCCGGCGCCTGGGCCGACATCCTGAAGGCGTTCGGCGCGACACCGACGATTATCGCGCCGTCCGACATCTTCTCGGCCCTCGAGCGCAAGGTGATCGACGGAACGGAGTTCATCACGCCGGCCTCGAATATCTCGCAGGGCTATCACCGCATCGCCCGCTACATCATCGTGCCCGGTGCGCACGCGCCGTCCGGATTCCACGAGGTCGCTTGGAAGGCCGACGTCTGGGACGCGCTGCCCAAGAAGCTCCAGGATCAGATCGAGATCGCCGGCAAGCTGTCCGGCTTCGACAGCTTCCTCCGCGTCGGCATGAACGACATCGCGGCGATCAAGGAAATGAAGAAGGGCCGCAACGAGTGGGTTTCGCTCAAACCCGAGCTCCTCACGCAGATCCGCGAAGAAGGCCGGAAGTGGGCGGCCGCCAAGTCCAAGGAGCAGGCCGACAAGGGCAATGCGTGGATGGAGCGGATCAGCAAGTCCTATTTCGCCTTCATGGACGAATGGGAGGCGAACGCCGAGTACCGCATGAAGTAACGGCGAGAGCGATAGAGCGCGCGCGAGCGCGAGAGAAACAGAGGTTTAGAGAGCCGGAGCGGTCGCCGCTCCGGTGTGAACGGCAAACACAGGGAGAAACCTGATGACGCTGAGGACCGTACTCCGCACCGCGACCCTAGCCGCCGGCGCCTGCGCGCTGCTGGCGAGTGCCGCGGCCGCCCAGCAGACGCCGAAGCACAACTGGAAGCTCACCACCTACGTTCCGGAAGGCACCTCGACCTACCGCGACTACATTCAGGTCTTCATCGACCACGCCCACGCGATAACCGACGGCGAGGTGCGCATCCAGGGCTTCGGCGTCGGCGTCATCGCAGGCTTCGCCGACACCTGGAAGGCGGTCCAGCAAGGCACCGCCGATACCGCCTACGCCTATCCGGGCTTCGGCCTCAACATCGATCCGGTCAACGCGATATTCGGTGGTTTCCCGGGCGGAATGACCGCGGATGCGATGATGCACTGGGTCTATCACGGCGACGGCCTCAAGATCTGGAACGAGTTCCGCCGCGCAACGACGGGGCTTCACTCCGTCGTCACCGGCACGATCTCAACCGAGATATTCCTCCACTCGCACAAGAAGGTGGAGACGATCGACGACCTCAAGGGCATGAAGATCCGGACCGCCGGCGCGTGGGCCGACATCTTGAAGGCGTTCGGTGCGACGCCGACCATCATCGCGCCGGCCGACATCTTCTCCGCGCTCGAACGCAAGATCGTCGACGGGACGGAGTTCATCACGCCCGCCTCCAACGTCTCGCAGGGCTTTCATCGCATCGCCCGCTACATCATCCTCCCCGGCATCCACGCCCCGGCCGGCCTGAACGAGGTGGTGTGGAAGGCCGAAGTGTGGGACGCGCTGCCCAAGAGCCTGCAGCAGCGCCTGACCATGGCCGGCCAGCTCGCCGGTTTCGAGACCTATCTCCGCACGGGCATGGGCGACATCGCCGCGATCGAGGAGATGAAGAAGGGCCGCAACGAGTGGGTCACGCTGAAGCCCGAGTTCCTCAAGGCGGTCCGCGACGAAGGCCGCAAGTGGGCTTTCGCCAAGGCCAAGGAGCAGTCCGACAAGGGCAATCCCTGGATGCAGCGGATCGCCGATTCCTATTTCGCATTCCTCGACCGTTGGGAGGCGAACACCGAGTATCGGTTGAAGTGAGCGCGCCGTCGAGCGGGCGCCGAAACGAAGAGCACGGAGGACGGTAATGGGCAAGGTGAAAGCGGGAATCGCGGTCGCATTCGCCGCCGCAATGGCTGCGGCGATGCCGGCGGTCGCACAGACGGCGAAGTATAATTGGCGGCTGACGACGTTCGTTCCGGACGGATCGTCGACCTACCGCGACTATATCCAGACCTATATCGACACCACGCATGCGCTGACCGACGGCGAGGTGCGCATCCAGGGCTTCGGCGTCGGCGTCATCGCGGGCTTCGCGGATACGTGGAAGGCGGTGCAACAGGGCACCGCCGACCTTGCCTTCGCCTATCCCGGCTTCGCGCTCAACGTCGATCCGGCGAACACGTTGATCGCTGGGTTCCCGGGCGGGATGAGCGGCGATGCCCTCCTCCACTGGATCTTCCAGGGCGACGGCTACCGACTGTGGCGCGAGTTCCGCCGCGCGACGACCGGGCTGCATCCGGTCATCACCGGCTTCGGCCCGACCGAGATCTTTCTCCATTCGCACAAGAAGGTGGAGACGGCCGAGGATCTGAAGGGGATGAAGATTCGGACCGCCGGCGCCTGGGCCGACGTGCTCAAGGTGTTCGGCGCGACGCCGACCATCATCGCGCCGGCCGATATCTTCTCAGCCCTCGAGAGAAAGATCGTCGATGCCACCGAGTTCGTGACCCCGGCCTCCAACATCTCGCAGGGCTATCACCGGGTCGCCCGTTACATCATCCTGCCGGGCGCCCACTCGCCCGCGCACGTCAACGAGATCGTGTTCAAGACCGAGACGTGGGACGCGCTGCCGAAATCGCTGCAGCAGAAGCTCGAGCTCGCCGGCCGGATGGCGGGATTCGAGTCCTATCTCAAGGTCGGCATGGCCGACATCAACGCCATGAAGGAGATGAAGAAGGGCCGCAACGAGTGGGTCAACCTCAAGCCCGAGTTCCTGAAGCAGATGCGCGACGAGAGCCGCAAGTGGGCCTACGCCAAGGCCAAGGAGCAGTCCGACAAGGGTAATCCCTGGATGCAGCGCATCACCGATTCCTACTTCGCATTCCTCGACGAGTGGGATGCGAACACCGACTACCGGTTGAAGTGAGGACGTCGCGCCGGCCCCCGTGACGGGGCCGGCCCGCTTCCCGGTCTCGCATGCAGATGACCCGTCTTCTCGCCGCCGTCGACAGGTTCACGCGATTCCTCGCTGGCGTCGCGATGATCCTGTTCGTCGTTCTGATCTCGGCCATGGTGTTCGAGGTCGTCGCGCGCCGCGTCTTCAACAGCCCGACGATCTGGGCGTTCGACATCTCCTACATGACCAACGGCTCGGTCGTGTTTCTCGGCGCCGCCTACACGCTGCTCCGCAACGAGCACATCCGTATCGATTTCCTGGCGAGCCGATTCCCGCTTCGCGTCCAGGACATGATCAACGCCGCGTTCTACATCTTCGCCTTCCTGCCGGCGCTCGGGGTGATCACCTGGACGGCGCTCGGCGAGGCATGGCGGACGTTCATCACGGACGAGCTCGAGCGGGTCAGCACCTGGGCGCCGGTGAGCTGGCCGTTCTACACCGGTATCGCGATCGGCCTCGTCGGCTGGTGGCTGCAATCGATCGCGGCGACGATCCGCCATGTCCTGGCCGTGGCCGGTCGCGGGCCCTCGCCGCTTCGCCCCGGCGAGGCCGGATCGCACTGATGGCGGAGCTCCCGATCGCGGCGTGGATGTTTCCCGCCCTCTTTCTCCTAGTCTTTCTCGGCATCCCGGTCTCATTCAGCCTGATCGTCACCGCGCTCGGCTTCGGCTTCGCCTTTCTCGGCACCAAGGTCACCGGCCAGTTCCACAACGGGCTGATCGGGGTCGCGTCGAACTTCGTCCTCGCGGCGATCCCGCTCTTCGTCTTCATGGGCTCGGTGCTCGAACGGTCGGGGATCGCGAAGCTTCTCTTCGACGCGATCCGGCTGTTCCTGGGGCGATTGCCGGGCGGCCTCGCGCTGACGACGACCGTCATGTGCGCGATCTTTGCCGCGAGCGCGGGCGTCGTCGGCGCGGTCGAGATCCTGGTCGGGCTGATGGCGATCCCGGCGATGACGAAGGCGAACTACAAGCGCGATCTCGCGGCCGGCACGATATGCGCCGGCGGATCGCTCGGCACCATGATCCCGCCGTCGATCGTCGTCGTGATCTACGCCTCACTCGCCGACATCTCGATCGGCGACATGTATGCCGGCATGATCATTCCAGCCGCGGTCATGGTGTGTCTCTTCCTCCTATACATCCTGATCCGCTGCACGATCGACCCCGCGAGCGGACCCGGCATACCCTCGACCGAGGTCGACATGACCTTCGGTCAGAAGGTCGTACTCGTCATCAAGGCCTTCATTCCGGCGATCGCGCTGATGATGGCCGTTCTCGGGTCGATATTCGCCGGCGTCGCCTCGCCCTCCGAGGCGGCCGCGCTCGGTGCGCTCGGGGCGGTGATCCTCAGCATCTGCTACCGGCAATTCTCGATCCGGATGATCATCGACGCGATGCGCCAGACCATCCTCATCTCGTCGATGGTGCTGATGATCGTCGTCGGCGGCGTGATGTTCACGGGCGTGTTCATCCTGACCGGGGGCGGCCAGCTCGTGCGCGAGCTCGTCACGCAGAACCAGCTCTCGCCCTACATGGTGATCTTCCTGTTCCTCGCCGTGATCTTCGTGCTCGGCTTCATCCTCGACTGGATCTCGATCGTCCTGATCACGATCCCGATCTTCGGCCCGATCGTAAAGACGCTCGGGATCGACCCGGTCTGGTTCGGGGTCCTGGTCTGCATCACCATCCAGACGTCCTACCTCACGCCCCCGATGGCGCCCTCGATCTTCTATCTCAGGGCGATCGCGCCCCCGAGCATGACCTATATGGACATGTATAAAGGCGTGATCCCGTTCATCCTGCTCCAGATCGCAACCCTCGCCTTTGTCGTCTTGTGGCCGAAGAGCGCGACATATCTTCCCGACATCCTGTTCGGGTTCTGATCCGGAGCGCCGGGGGCTGGTCAAAGCCCTCGGCCATCCCTAAACTCGCGCCCCAGTTGCGTCCGACCGGAGCGGAGGAGTCATGAAAGTCTATCTGTTCCACCTCATGCCGTATGCGTATCTCGACCTCGACTACGACAAGCAATACAAGTCGTGCTGGGTGATTTACCCCAACACGAACTTCGATCCGGTCAAAGGATACGAGCTCTATAACCGCTACCTCGACGAGCTCGAATATGGCGAGCAGCTTGGCTTCGACGGCCTCTGCGTCAACGAGCACCATCAGAACGCCTACGGCCTCATGCCGTCGCCGATCGTGCCCGCCGCGGCGCTCGCGCGGCGAACGACGAAGGCCAAGATCGCCATCCTCGGCTCGGCCTTCGGGCTCCGCGATCATCCGCTGACGCTCGCCGAGGAGCACGCGATGATCGACTGCATCACCGGCGGCCGA
Source organism: Alphaproteobacteria bacterium (assembly GCA_016869145.1). Taxonomy (GTDB): domain Bacteria; phylum Pseudomonadota; class Alphaproteobacteria; order MPNO01; family VGEU01; genus VGEU01. The sequence continues at coordinate 28,363 of VGEU01000006.1, forward strand.
CTGATCTCGGGCATGGTCCGCGGTCTCGGCTGCGAATACTATTCGATGGGTGCGAACCCGGCCCTCTCGCATGCCCGGTTCCAGGAGGCGCACGATCTCGTCGTCCAGGCCTGGACCCGTCCCGGCCCGTTCGCGTTCGAGGGCAAGCACTATCACTTCGAGTACGTCAATTTGTGGCCGCGCCCCTATCAGCGCCCGCACCCGACGATCTGGATTCCGTCGCAGGGCTCGACCGAGACCATCGAGTGGTCCTCGCATCCCGCGCGCAAATACACCTACCTCCAGACCTATTCGCCGTTCCGCAACGTCAAGCGCTTCCACGATGCCTACCGGCAGCAGGCGCACGACTACGGCTACACCGCGACGGCCGAGCAGCTCGGCTGGGCGGCCCCGATCTATGTCGGCGAGACCGACGAAGAGGCGCGGCGCGAGGCGGCGCCGCACATGGAGGCCTTCTTCAACAAGTTCCTCCGCTACCCGGCCGAGATGCTGCTGCCGCCCGGCTTCCTGTCGCTCAACTCGATCAAGCGGGTGATGAAGACGAAATCGAGCCTCAAGAACACCCACACCATCGACACGCTGATGGCCGAGCGCGTGGTGATCGTCGGCAGCCGCGAGACCGTGCGCAAGCAGATCCTCGAGGCCCATGCCGAGGTCGGCCTCGGCTATTTCCTCGGCATGTTCCAGACCGCGACCATGCCGCACGACATCACGATGCGGAGCATGGAGCGCTTCGCCCGCGACGTGATGCCGGCGCTCCAGGCGTCGACCGGCGAGGGCCGCTGGGAGCCGAGCAAGGGCGTCGTCGCCGCCGAGTAGGCCGGATTAACCCTCAAAGAGACCCTGGAACCGCCCTGCCCCTGTCGCGGGCCGGGCGGTTTCTGTTATGGTCCCGCCTTTGACGACGGCGACAGAGTGAACCGGAGCGAGCGGTGACCCGGCGCGGCCACAAAGACAAGACCCCGCAAGCCCGACCGGACAAACCGGCGGTGCGCGCGGCTGCGGGCGGGGTGTCGTCGACCCTGATGGGGATCGCTGGCCAGACGAAGATCGTCGCACCGGACTTCGACAAGCTCAGCGCCGAGGTTCGCCACGACGAGAGCGAGCAGCACGCACGCCAGGCGTTCGGCTGGGCGCGACAGCGCGAGGAGATCGACCGCATCATCGCCGATTGCCGCGCCAAGCTGATGATCCGCCCCAACGAGGTCGGTGTCCTGTTCAACCTCGGCGAGGCGCTGCGCCAGATCGACGACCATGACGGCGCGATCGATGCGTTCCGGCGCGCCCACGCGATCAACCCGAAGCTCGGCAGCGACTTCTATCTCGCCGCCCTCGGCGTCGGCGAGCCGCCCGATCGCATGTCGCCGAAGCTCGTGACTGCGCTATTCGATTCCTACGCCGGGGCGTTCGACAATCACCTGACGCGGACGCTCAAATATCACGGTCCGACCAAGATCGCGGGGATCCTGCGCGAGGTGCTGGGCCCCGATCATCGCCCGCTCGATGTGATGGATGCGGGCTGCGGCACGGGCCTCGTCGGCGTCGAGCTCCGCGCGCTCGCGCGCCGGCTCGACGGCGTCGATCTGTCGTCGAAGATGATCGAAAAGGCGCGTGAGAAGGCCATCTACGATCGGCTCATCGTCGACGAGCTGTGCAACAGCCTCCGCGACAACCCCCGCCGATACGACCTCGTCGTCGCGGCCGACGTCCTCAACTATTTCGGTGAGCTCGGCGAGCCCTTCGCCGCCGCGCACGCCGCGCTCCGGAACGACGGGCACTTCGCAGTCTCGCTCGAACGGGGCGAAGGCGGCCGCCCGTCGCTCGGCTCGATCACGCGCTTCCGCCATCCCGCCCCCTATGTCGAGCGCATCGCCGCCGAGGTTGGATTCGCGGTGGTCCGCCGCGACGAGTTCGCGATGCGGTTCGAGAAGGGCAAGCCGGTCGAGAGCTGGGTCTACGTGTTCAAGATCGGATGACCGCGAAGGCAGGTTGCGCGCCCCCGTGGATGGGGGGCATTCTCGGATGCTCTAGCTGGCAAGGGAGGAACGGATGGCGATCGCGGTGGTACCACTGTCGGATGCGTGCGGCGCCGAGATCCGCGACGTCGATCTTCGCGAGCCTCTCGACCCGGCCGCCGTCGCGACGATCCGGAAGGCCTGGCTCGATCACCTGGTGATCCTGTTCCGCGATCAGAAGCTCGCCGACGAGGACCAGATCCGCTTCGCCGGCTATTTCGGCAAGGTCGGCGACTATCTCCGCCCGAAGAACCTGCGCAATCCCGACCATGACACCTATCACCGGTCGGTGATGCTGATCACCAACATCCGCGACGACCAGGGCCGGCCGATCGGCGCGCTCCCCGACGGCGAGATGATGTTCCACACCGACACCGTCTACGACGCGAACCCGCACGCCGCGACCTCGCTCTACGCGATCGAGATTCCGACCAAGGGCGGCCACACGCTGTTCTCGAACCAGTACATGGTCTACGACGCCCTGCCGGCCCGCATCCGCGACCGCCTCGCCGGCCGGCGCGCGATGAACGTGTTCGAGTTCGGGACGACGATGAAGACCAAGGAGAAGTTCGACCGCTCGGTCGCCCCCCATTACCCGCACCCGGTCTTCCGCCGCCATCCCGACACCGGGCGTCTCGCGGTCTATGTCAACGAGCTCACCACCGAGGAGGTCGTCGACTTCCCCGAGACGGAGGGCAGCACCCTCCTCCGCGAGATCTACGAGCTCCAGCGCGAGCCGCGCTTCGTCTACGAGCACAAGTGGCGGATCGGCGATCTCCTGATGTGGGACAATCGCTGCACCATGCACGCACGCACCGACTTCCCGCGTGCCGACCGACGGCTTCTCCGCCGTGTGACCATCGAGGGCGATCGCCCGGTCTGACACGAGGGAACACGACCATGGCCCAGACCGTTCTCGTCACCGGCGCCGCGAGCGGCATCGGCAAGGCGTGCGCCCGCATGCTCCTCGACCAGGGCAACGAGGTCGTCGCGCTCGACCTCAAGCGCGAGGCCCTCGCCGCGGCGCTCCCGCCCGACAATCAGGGCCGGCTCAAGCTCGTCGCGGGCGATGTGTCGCAACCGGCGGACTGCACCGCCGCGGTCGCCGCTGCGGTGAAGCGCTTCGGCAAGCTCGATGCGCTGATCCACTGGGCGGCGGCGCATTCGTCGAAGTTCTGGACCGAGCTCGGCGCCGACGAGATGAATCGCATCCTCGCGGTCAACGTCACCGGTTCTTTCCTGATGGCGCAGGCGGCCGGCCGCCACATGCAGACGCGCAAGAAGGGCGCGATCGTCCTCACCGCATCGGGCTCGGTGCTGCTCGGCGCGACGGGCGGACCGTCGGGCCAGGGGGGGCCGGCCTATGTCTCCTCGAAGGCGGCGATCACGGGGCTCGTCCGCTCGCTCGCGCGTGCGATGGGACCCGATGGAATCCGCGTCAACGCGGTCGCGCCGGGCGTCACCGACACGCCGATGATCAACTCCTACTCGGCCGAGACCAAGGCCGCGCAAGGCGCGCGCTTCCCGCTCGGACGCATCGCGCGGCCGGAGGAGATGGCGGCGGTCGGCTGCTACTTGATCTCGGATGCCGCGAGCTTCGTCACCGGCGAGGTGCTCGTCGCCAATGGCGGCTCCAATTTCGGCTAGGCGTCAGCGTCATGACGGCGCGCTTCGGATATCTCCTGCCCACCCGTGAACGGGTGATGGAGGGGCGGCCGGCGGCGGCACCGCTCCTCGATCTCGCCGTGCGCGCCGAGGCGATCGGGTTCGACTCGGTCTGGATCGGCGATTCGCTGATCGACCGGCCGCGCCACGAGCCGCTCACCATGCTGGCCGCGGCCGCCGCGCGCACCCGGCGCGTCACGCTCGGCACCGCGGTGCTCCTGCCGATGCTGCGCAACCCGGTCCTCCTCGCCCACCAGGCCGCGACGGTCGACCAGATCAGCGGGGGGCGCCTCGTCCTCGGGATCGGCATCTCCAACGACACACCCGGCATCCGCGCCGAGTTCGAGGCCGCGGGCGTGCCGTTCGAGAAACGCGTCGGCCGCGTCATCGAAGGGATGGCGCTGTGCAAGGCGCTGTGGACCGGAAACAAGGTCGACTGGAACGGCCGCTGGCGCCTCGAAGGCGCGACGATCGGGCCGGTCCCGCATCGCGCCGGCGGCCCGCCGATCTGGATGGGCGGGTCCTCGCCCGGCAGCGTTCAGCGCGCCGGCAAGTACTATGACGGCTGGTTTCCGATCTCGACCCCGCCGGCGAAGTTCGGCGAGATGTGGGCCGAGGTGATGACGGTGGCGCGCGCCGCGGGGCGCGAGCCCGGTGCGATCGTCGGCGCGATCTATCTCACGATTTGTATTGACGAGGATCGCGCGCGCGCCGAGGAGCGCATCGGCGCGTTCCTCGAGAGCTACTATCCCGGCCGCGGCGCGCTGATGAAGCGGCTGCAGGCCTGGTATGCCGGCCCCAAGGCCGGCGCGATCGCGTGGCTGTCGGCCTATGTCGCGGCCGGCGTCGGGCACTTCATCCTGCGGTTTCCCGGCGACCACGAACGCCACATGGACGCGATCGCCGAGATCCGCACCGCTGTTACCGGCTGAGCGCGTCTACTCGACGATGCGCACGAGGTCGCGGAGCTCCGCCTCGTTCGGCGCGCGGGTGATGAATTTCGCCTCGATCGCATCGGCGGCGTTCTTGTCGGTGCCGATGACCCGCCGCTCGACGAGCCGCTCGCGCGGATAGAACTGCGGCACCTCGCGCGCGACCTCGATCGCGGTCTCGGTATAGGCGGCATAGGCCGCCGCCGCAGCGTCCCTCTCCTCGTACATCCACGCGAGCGCCTTCTCGTAGGCGCGGTTGAAGCGGCGGATCACGTCGGGGCTTTTCTCGACGAGGTCCTTGTGCGCGACGTTGACGCGGATGGTCTGCTGCTGAAGCTCCGGCACATCTGTCGCGCGGAACACGATCCGCGCCTCGCCCGAGCGCACGAGGTCGAGATTGAACGGCGGGATCGAGTAGCTCACGTCGATCTGATTGGTCATGAGCTGGGTGCGGCTCGCCGAGATCGCGCCGGTCGAGACGAGCTCGGGCTTGATGTCGAATTTCCGCGCCATGGTGAGGACGATGAGATGCGTCGTCGAGCCGGGGCGCGAATAAGACACCTTCTTGCCGTTGAAGTCCTTCACCGACTGGATCGGGCTCGCCGCGCGCACGATCCAGAAAGATTCCGGCGCGCCCAGGATCTGCGAGCGGTATATGACGATCGGCGCGCCCTTCGAATGGGCACCGAGCACGCCGAGGATGCCGGTGCCGATGATGATGTCGGTCGAGCGGCTGACGAGGGTCTGAATCGTCTCCGTGCCGCCACCGGTGAAGAGATAGCTGACATCGAGGTTCTCGGCCTTGAACAGGCCGCGCTCGGCCGCGAAATAGGCGACCGCCGTGTCCCAGAGGCCCTTTTGCGAGATCGCGATCTTGATCTTGTCCTGCGCCGCGGCGGCGCCGGCGAGCACGAACGCGGCGATAGCGGCCGCCACGCCCCAGAGCATGTCCGTCTTCTTTCGCATGGTCCCTCTCCTTGCTGCTTTGGTTGTCAGGTTCGCGGCTTGTGACCACGCCCCTCCTGGCCCGGAGGCACGGCCCAGCCGGCCGGATGCCCCGCCTTGGCCGCCGCGTCGGCAGGCGGCAGGCTCGGATCCCAATCCCGGCCCAGAAAACGCCGCATCGTGACGCCGTCGGAGGCCGCCGACATCAGCCACAGGATCGGCGCCCGCATCACCGATGGATCGAGGAACGGAAAATCGGGCGCACGGCGGCCGAACCCCGCGGGCTCGGGGATAATCGCGGTGTCGGCGGCACCGCCCGGCACCAGCACATTGACGATGACGCCGGTGCCGTCGAGATCGCGCGCCCAGATCATCGTCCCGGTCTCGAGTCCGGCCTTGGTCATCCCGTAAGGCGAATAACCCTTGCGCTGCATGGTGCCGTAGCTCGTCGTAACATTGACGATGCGGCCCCAGCCTTGCGCGACGAGATGCGGCGCCGCGGCCCGCGCCATGTAATAAGGCGCGTTGAGGTTGACGTCGATGACCGCGCGCCAGGATTCGACCGACACCTCGTAGAAGGGCGGCCGGAGGAAATACTGCTTCGGATCGTTGAAGCGGGCATCGATGCCGGCATTGTTGACGAGGCCGTGGGGCGCGCCGAAATGGCCGCGCATCCGCTCGACCGCGGCCGCGCAGGCATCCGGGTCGCAGAGATCGAGCGCGACCGGGAGTGCCGTGCCGCCCGTCGCGGCGATCTCGTGCGCCACCGTCTCGACCTCCGGTTTCTCGAGCGCGAGGAGGCCGACCCGCGCGCCGGCCGCCGCGAGCGCGCCCGCCATCGCCCGGCCGAGCCCACGCCCACCGCCGGTCACGATCACCACCTTGTCATCGAGCGTTGGCGCCATCGTGTCCTCTCTCCTTCAACGCCCGATGATGGTCGGAAGCCAGGTCGCGAGACCCGGGAAAGCCATCACCAGCATCACCGTCACGATCTGGAGTCCGATGAACGGCGCCGCCGCCCAGCAGATCTCGCGCATGGTCGTATCGGTTGGCGCGACGCCCTTCATCACGAACAAGAGAAGCCCGAACGGCGGCGTCGTGAATCCGATCTCGAGCGCGATCAGCATCATCAGCCCGAACCAGATCGGATCGATCCCCGCCGTGCTGACGAGCGGCATGAAGAACGGGATCGTGATCATCATCATGCTGAGCTGATCCATGAACGTCCCGAGGATCAGGAGGATCGTGAGCATGCCGACGACGAGCCAGATCGGCGCGATATCGACGCCCTCGACGATCGCGAGGAGACCGTCGGTCGCGCCGGAGAAGGCGAGGATCTGTGAATAGGTGATCGAGGCGCAGATGATGAAGAGGATCATCACCGACACCTTGGCCGTCTCGGTGAGCGCGATCGAGAGCGCCGTCCACGTCAGCGTGCGGTAGGCGGCGGCGGCGACGATGGTCGCGAGCGCGCCGAGCGCCGCCGATTCCGTCGGCGAGGCATAGCCGCCGAGAATGCTGCCGACCACGACCACGAAGATGCCGAGGAGCGGCACCACCTCGACCAGGATCGGCCGCAGGCGCTGCAACAGCGTGAACTTGCCGGCGTCGTAGCCCGGCGCGAGCGTCGGGTCGAGTGCGCAGCGCACAACGACATAGACGAAAAAGAGCCCAGCCATGACGAGGCCCGGGATGATGCCCGAGATCAGGAGATCGGCGACCGAGATCATCGCGAGACTAGCGAGGATGACCGCGAGCGCCGACGGCGGGATCAGCATCGCGATGCCGCCCGTGCCGAGGATCGGGCCCATCGCGATCTTCTTCTCGTAGCCGCGCTTGCGCATCTCGGGCAGAAGCGTCGAGCCCAGCATTGCGGTGTTGGCGATCGTCGAGCCCGAAAGCGCGGAAAAGATCGTCCCGCTCACGATCGCGACGAGCGACAGCCGGCCCGGAACGCGCGCGATCAGCTTGTCGACGGCATCGATCGCACGGTGCGCGAGGCCGGTGTGGTAGAGCACCTCGCCCATCAGGAGAAAGAGCGGGATCGGCGTCAGCGCGAACGACGAGACCGCGTCGACCGCGTTGCGCACGACCTGCGCGAGGCCCGGCTCGCCGCCGAGAAAGTAGAGCGCGCCCAGGATGTTGACGGCGAAGAAGGCGAACGCGACCGGAAGCCCCAGCATCAGGAGGACCAGAAGCCCGCCCACCATCAGCGACAGCGCCCAGTACCACGCCATCGCTAGACGCCGCGGTGGTCAAGATCGGGGCCCGTCTCGGCGCGCCGCTCGCGCCCGGCCGAGGCGAGCCGGCGCGCGAACTCGATCACGAGAAGGAGCGCGGTCCAGGCGACGAAGGCGAAAATCCACCATTCGGGGAAGATGAACTCCTTGATCACCCGCGCCCCTTGCGCCCGCGAGGCGAGTGCGACGGCGGCCGCGTAGTAGAGGATCACGAGCGAAACCGCGAGCCCGATCGCATCCCCGATCGCCTCGCATCGTGCGCGCGCCCGGGGCGGAAGTCCGGTCAGCACGATATCGACGCGGACATGGCCGCCGAGCCGCAAGACCCACGGCGCGCCGAGGAAGGCGAGGACGAACATCGCGTACTCGCTCGCCTCGAGGATCCACGGGATCGAGCCCCAGCGCAGATTGCGGAGCACGATGTCGATCGACACACCGACCGTGATGAAGGCGACGGCCAGCCATGCGCCCATGGCGAGGAGGCGATGGACGGCGTCGTACAACCGGGCGGCGAGCGTCATGTGGTCGGCGCGGGCGTAGGCGTGGGCGCAGCCGTTTCTGTCACTTCGTGATCAGGGCCTTGAGTTTCGGCGCGTTCTCGGGGTCTAGCTCCATCGCCTCGGCCCAGCCGGATTCGTATGCGATGCGGACGTAGTCCTCGGCCATCTTGCCGGTGAGCACGATAGGCTGGATGCCGGCGTCGTCCTGCTCCTTGCGGTAGGCCTTGTCGAGATCGGCGGCCTTGACCAGCATCTCGTCTTCGAAATCGCGCATGGTCTTGGTCAGGAGGTCGCGCTGCGTCTGGGTCAGCGACTGCCATTTCGCGACGTTCATGATGATGCCGCCCTGGACGTTGTAGAACGGCGGATCGACGCGATACTTGATGTGCTTCTCCCACCCCAGGCTCTTGATGTCCCAGGTCGGCCAGCCGAGCCCGTCGATCGTGCCGCGCTCGAGGCCGACATAGACCTCGCCCGGCTGCATCTGGACCACGGTGGCGCCGAGCGCCCTGAAGAACGCGCGATAGACCGGCGTGATGCGGATGCGGAGGCCGTTGAGATCGATGTTGTCGATCTTCTTGTCGCGCAGATAGAGGTGGAACGGCACGTTCGAGCCCCAGTGGCCGATATAGACGAGCCCGGCCTTGTCCATGTGGAGCTTGTTGATGAAGTCCATCGCGCCGTTCTCGCGCATCTCCTTCGGCGACTTCTGGATCATCTTGAGCGCATCGCCGACCGGCAGAAGGTTCTGGTAGAAGGTCGACGGCAGGTTGGCCATATCGACGACGCCGGTCTTGACCGCGTTCGCCATCGTGAACGGCGACATCGACCCCGAGGCCTTGATCTCGATCGACATCGAGCCCTTTGCGGCGGCGTTGAGCTTCTCGACGAATTCGACGAAGGGCTTGCCGAAGGCATTGTTGTTGGGGACGAAGCTGACCGCGCCGAGCTTCACCTCCTGCGCCGCGGCGGCGGGCGCGAACGCGGCGAGACAGGCGGCGGTCGTTGCGGCGAGGATGGCGGTCGAGCGGTGGATCATGGCGACGTCTCCCTGATGGCGGACCGGTCGTTCTTCTTGTCCCGAGGCATCATCATAGCAAAACCGAGCAACGGGTGAACAGAGCGAGGGAATGGTCATGAGGCTCAACGAAATCGGCGTCGTCGAGGCGGCGCGCCGCATTGCCGCCGGCTCGCTCTCCTCGGAGGCGCTCGTCACCGCCTGCCTCGATCGCATCGCGCGCCGCGAGGCCGCGGTCGGCGCGTGGGAGTACCTAGATCCCGCCGCGGCGCTCGCCGCCGCGCGCGCATGCGACCGCGCGGCGCCGCGAGGGCCCCTCCACGGGGTGCCGATCGGCATCAAGGACATCATCGACACCGCCGACATGCCGACCGCCTACGGCTCGCCGATCTACGCCGGTCACCGCCCGGCCGCGGACGCGGCCGCGGTCGCGCTTCTCCGTGAGGCGGGCGCGGTGATCATCGGCAAGACCGTGACCACCGAGTTCGCGGCGCTGACACCGGGCAGGACCGCGAACCCGCATCACACCGGCCACTCGCCCGGCGGCTCGTCCTCGGGCTCGGCCGCGGCCGTCGGCGATGGGATGGTACCGGCCGCGCTCGCGACGCAGACCATCGGCTCGACCATCCGCCCGTCGACGTTCTGCGGCGCGGTCGGCTTCAAGCCGACCTACGCCACGTTCGCCCTCCAGGGCGTCAAGGGCCAGGCGCCCTCGCTCGACACGCTCGGCATCATTACGCGCTCGGTCGAGGACGCCGAGGTCCTGAGCGCCGCCCTCCTCGGCATCGCGCAGGCTTTCCACGACCCGCTGCCGCCATCACCGCCGCGCCTTGCCTTCTGCGGCTCGCCGCACTGGCCGAAGGCAGAGGCCTCGACGCGCCGTGTGATGACCGAGGCGCGGGCGATGCTCGCCGACGCCGGCATGCCGACCGAGGAGATCGTGCTCTCGGACGGGTTCGCGCGCGTGCTCGAGGCGCAATGGACGATGATGATGTTCGAGTTCGCGCGCGTTCTGACGTTCGAGCGGACGATGCGGCGCGCGGGCCTGAGCGACCGACTCCGCGCGCTCCTCGACGACGGGATGAAGGTGCCGGTCGCCGAGTATCGGGCCGCACTCGCACTCGCCGAGGCGTGCCGGCGCGAGATCGCGCCCGTGTTCAATCGTGTCGATGCGATCCTGACCCCCGCCGCGGCCGGCGAGGCGCCCGAGGGTATCAACGCGATCAGCGATCTCCTGTTCCAGCGGCTGTGGACGGTCCTCCATCTGCCGGCCATCACGCTGCCGGGCTACCGCGGCGCAAAAGGCCTGCCGGTCGGCATCCAGCTCGTCGGCCGCCACGGCGGCGACCGCGCGCTCCTCGCGGTCGCGCGACGCATCGAGGCGCTGATGCCGCGGCTTCCTGTTCCAGGTTCCTGACCGCACCGGCGATCGTGTAGGATCGTGTCCGCTCTAGCGAGCCGCATCGACAGGAGGGACGCCATGCCCGTGACCGCCATCGTCCGGTTTCCGTTCCCGAAGGGCCGCGACCGCGCCGAGGTCGCCAAGATGTTCGAGGCCTCCGCACCGCGCTATCGCGCCGCGCCGGGGCTGATCCGGAAATACTACCTACTCGCCGAGGACGGCGCCTCGGCGGGCGGCGCCTATCTCTGGGAATCGAAGGCGAAGGCCGCGGCGTTCTATGACGCCGCCTGGCGCGCCTCGATCCGCGAGCGCTTCGGCGCCGATCCCGAGATCAGCTATTTCGACAGCCCCGTCATCGTCGACAACGCGCTCGGCACCGTCAGCGCGGCGGCCGAGTAGCACGACAGAGGAGCAACCGATGCCCTGCACCGCGATCGTCCGTTTCGCCGTCTCCCGCGCCGGCGTCGACCGCGCCGAGATCGTCAAGCACCTCCAGGGCTCGGTACCGAAATTCCGCGGCATGCCGGGGCTGATCCGGAAGTACTACCTCCTCTCCGACGACGGCAAGACCTCGGGCGGCGCCTATCTATGGGAGACGCGCGCGGCGGCCGAGGCCTACTACACCCCGGCGTGGAGGGCCTCGATGAAGGCGCGCTTCGGCGCCGAGCCGACGGTCGAGTATTTCGAGAGCCCGGTGATCGTCGACAACGCGATCGGCGCGGTCAGCATCGCCGCCGAATAGCGCGGGCGACGGCCCCTATTTCCGCACGGCGACGAAATTGCCGTCGTCGTCGCGCGTGAGGAGATCGGCCGCGCGGAGCTCGCCCCAGGCGTAGAGGAACGTGCGCCACGGCACCGCGCGGTGGGCGTCGACGATCTCGTCGAACTGCTGCGGGCGGGCGGTAATCTCGGCGAGGAGCGTCGTCGCGAGCGGGCTCATAGATAGTCCTCCAGCTTCACGCGGTCCTTGCCGTAGGTCTTGATGCGCCGGTAGAGCTTCTTCGGCACGCCTTCGGGGATCGTCGCATCGATCCCCATCTTGGCCGTCGTCGGCAGCCCGCCTTTGCCGAGCTCCCACGACTTGATCGACGGGTCGATGTGCTTGCCGCGCGCGCCCGACAGGATGATCACGTCGCGGTCGGCCTGGACGCGGAACGTCATCGCCCACTCGAGATCGTCGGGATTGTGGATGTCGATGTCGTCGTCGGTGACGATGACGTGCTTGACCTCGGCGACCGAAAGAAGCGCCAGCACCGCGTTCTTGCCCTCGCCGGGGCGCTTCTTGATCGAGGCGACGAGCGACCAGTAGCCGCAGCCGCCGACCGGCGCGCGGATCGCGACCGGCTCGACGCTCGCGATGCGGAGCGCCTGGAGCCCGGCCGCCTCCGTCACCGGGGCCGCCAGCCAATCGTTCTCCCACGGCATCTGCAGGAGATAGAAGATCGGGTTCTTCCGGTGCGTGATGCACTTGAGGCGGAAGATCGGGTTCCACTTCACATCGCCCGAGATCTGGCTGAACTCGCCGAACGGCCCCTCGTCCGCCGTCCAGCCGATCGGCAGGAGCTCGCCCTCGAGCACGAGCTCGGCATCGGCCGGCACCTCGAGATCGACGGTCTTGCATTTCACCAGCGCGACCGGCGCGCCGTGCAACCCGCCCGCGATCGAATATTCCGACTGGTTGATCGGCGCCTTGTAGGACGCCGCCAGCATGTCCTTCGGGTGCACGCCGATGCAGACCGCGATCTCGAGCGGTTTCCCCTTGTCGAGCGCGCGCTGGTAGTAGAACCGCATGTCCGACGGCGAGACGAGATCGATGCCGGTTTCCTTCGGCGTGCGGTACATCATGCGATACGAGCCGACATTGACGCCGTAGTCGGGGTCCTTCGAGACCACGAACGTGCCGCCGATATAGGGCCCGCCGTCGAAGAGGTGCATCAGCGGATAAGGCAGCCGGGTGAGATCGGCCGCCTCGCCCGTGTGCACAACCTCCTGGCACGGCCCGCTCGCCACCATCACGGGCTCGATCGGTCGCATCAGGCCGCGCTCGCAGGCCGCGCCGACGTCGTTCTCGGTCGAGCCCATCGCGATGGCGAGGCGCTTTCGCGACGACACGAGCGCACCCGCGAGGGTCCAGTCGGGATATTCCTTGATGGTCTCGAAGAACGCCGCCTTGGGCGTCTGCGCCATCAGGCCCGAGATGTCGCGGACGTCGACGGGCTTCCTGATGCGCAACAGCTCGCCGGCCTCCTCGAGCGCGCCCAGAAAGTCGCGAAAGCTCTGTTTTCCGGTGTTGTTCATGGCTCGTCCGCTGGCCGCCGATCCGGCGCGAGACTTGCACGGCGCCCCCGGGCCGGCAAGCCGGTTGTCGCGCCACGGGCGGGCGCGCTAGGATCGGCCTGCGATGTGCCACGGGAGATGCCCATGACCGAGCGTCCGCCCCCCATCACCGGCCCGCAGGTCTGGACGGGTGCCGAGTTCGACCGCATCGACTGGGCGTTCCGGCTCGACGATCGCGATCGCGACGAGATCGATCGCGCGCTCGCCGCGGTCAAGCGTTCAGGCATCGCGCTCCGCGACATCCGGCGCGAGCATTTCGTGCTGCCGACGCTCGGCCCGCGCCTCAAGGCGCAATCGGATGCGGTCGAGGTCGGGCGCGGGTTCGCGCTTCTCAAGGGCATCCCGATCGAGCGCTACGACGAGGACGACAACGGCATCGTCGCCTGGGGCCTCTGCGCGCATTTCGGCAGCGGTCTGCCGCAGAGCCGCCAAGGCGACTACATCAACCCGATCATCGACCTCACCGACATCACCTCGACCACGCACAAGAGGCTGCAGCACATCGTCGCGCGCGGCGAGCTCCGCGTCAGCCATCACGGCGGCCGGCGCTACTGGCACACGGACACCGCCGACATCGTCGCGCTTCTGTGCCTGCGCATCGCGAAGTCGGGCGGCACCAGCCGGCTCGCCTCCTCGATGATGGTCCACAACATTCTCGGCGCCGAGTTCCCCGACGAGCTCGCCGCGCTCTATGACGGCTTCTACTACCACATCCTTCCCGACGACACCGGCGGCGCGGCGTCGCTGTCGCAGGCCAAGGTCCCGGTGTTCAAGGAATATAACGGCGCGCCCGGCTGCTATTTCATCCCCGAGCCCGTCGAGCGCGCGATCACGCGCGAGGGCATCCGCTATTCGCCCGCCGCCGAGGCCGCGCGCTTCCGCATCGAGGAGATCGCCGATCGTCCCGGCATGGCGCTCCGCATGACGCTCGAGCCGGGCGATCTCCAGATCATCAACAACCGGGTCCTCCTTCACGCGCGCGAGGACTACGAGGACTGGCCGGAGATCGAGCGGCGCCGGCTTCTCCTCCGCCTCTGGCTCCGCGTGCCGGGGCGTACGACCGCGCCCGAGATGCGCGTCCACTCGCAGTTCGAGCCGACCGCGTCCTACTGAGCGGGCTCGGCGACGATCCCGTTCCGGAGCGTCCCGATCCCGTCGATCTCGACCTCGAGCACATCGCCCGGCTGGAGCCAGATGGGCGGCTTCCGCATGAAGCCCGACCCCGACGGATTGCCGGTGACCAGGATGTCGCCCGGCTCGAGCCGGGTGAAGCTCGAGACATAGGCGATCAGCGCCGGGATCGGGAACACGAGATCGGCGGTCGTGGCGTTCTGCATCTCGACGCCGTTGACGCGGCTCCGGAGGCCGAGCCGGCCCGGATCGCCGATCTCCTCGGCGGTGACGATCCACGGCCCGCAGCTCCCTGAGGCGAAGAAGTTCTTGCCGGCGAGGTTCTGCGCCGCACGCGTCTGCCAGTCGCGGATCGATCCCTCGTTGAAGCAGGTATAGCCCGCGACATGGGCGAGCGCGGACCCCGCCGCGATGTGGCGGCCGGCCTTGCCGATGACGACCGCGAGCTCGCCTTCCCAGTCGAGCTTCTCCGAGGCGCGCGGACGCTCGATCGCCTGGCCGTGCCCGACCAGGCTGTTGGCGAAGCGGGCGAAGAGGTTGGGGAATTTCGGCATCTCCTGGCCCATCTCGGCGATATGGGCCGCGTAGTTCATGCCGATCGCGATGATCTTCTGCGCATCGGGGATCGGGATGTCGAAGGCGATGTCGGCGAGCGCGAGATCGGCGGGCTCGCTCGCCATGCGCGCGATCCTGTCGAGCGCGCCGCCGGCAAGCGCCGCGCGCAGCGTCGGAAAGCGGGCGCCGAGCCGGAGCCCGCAATCGACCACGCGATCACCCAGGACGACACCGAAGCTGGATCGTCCGCGGTGCCGGAAACTCGCGAGCTTCATGGCCTCTCCTCCCGCTCATAGACGACGCGGCCGCCGACGATCGTCGCCTCGGCGACGATATCGCGGATCGCGTCTTCGGGGCAGGTCAGGGGATCAGCCGACAAGACCGCGAGATCGGCGAGCTTCCCCGCCTCGATCGTCCCCTTCACCGCCTCCTCGCCCGTGAGATAGGCGCCGTTCGCCGTCGCGAGCCGGAGCGCATCCGCGCGCCCCATGCGCTGCTCGGGCGCGATCACCTCGCCCGTGACGAGGCTCTTCCGCGCGATCGTCTGCCACACCGGCCACCACATCGTGGTCGGCACGTTGTCGGTCGCGAGTGCCACCGTGACGCCGCGGTCGGCGAGGCCGCGGATCGGCACGATCTCGTTGGCGCGCGCCGCGCCGAGCTGGCGGAGGGTCATGTGCCCCGCCTTGTATACATAGTTGTTGGTGTGGGTGGTGATGATGAGGCCGAGGCGCGCGATGGTGTCGCACTGCGCCTCCGTCAGCGTGTTGATGTGGCCGATTACCCAGCGCCGCCCGGCGAGCGCGACCTCCTTGTCGACCGCGGCATAGATGTCGAGAAGATCGGCCGAGAGCGACACGACGCGGAGGTCGTGGCGCGCGGCGGCGATAAGAAAGTCCTTCATCTTCGCGCGCGGGACTCCGGCGTCGTAGAAGAACCCGGACCAGCCGGTATAGGGCGCGGCGGCGACGCGGAGGCGCTGCTCGTCGATGATGTCGGCTTGAGTGTGGAGGACCGAGATGCGGAGCCAGTCGTCGCCGAGGCCGCCGCGGCCGAGCCAGGCGAGCCAGCTCGGCAGGAACCCCGCCGGGTCTGGCTCGCCCGACGCCATCCAGGCGCAGCTATAGGCGAGCGTCGCCCGCACCGTCGCCGCGCCGGCATTGCGCACCGCCTGGTACGCGGCGATCAGCTCCTGCGCCGCGCCGTGGCCCTCGAACACGCTCGTCGTCCCGGTCGCGTTGTAGATGCGCATTGATTCCGCGAGCGCCTTCACGCGGTGCTCGTGGCGGAAGCCCGGCATCATCGAGAACAACGCGAGCTCGATCACCGGAACATAGGTGTTCTCGATGAAAATGCCGGTGGGCTCGCCGTTCGCATCCTTCTCGATCGCGACCGTGTCGCACGGGTTGGCGGTCGCGCGGCCGACGCCCGCGAGCGCGAGCGCCTTCGAATTGGCAACCGACACGATCGGCAGGATGTGGCGCCAATAGCCCCAGATCGGGCGGATATAGACCGGGTTCTGCGGTGACACGCGGTCGAGCTCCCAGCGCGTCGGCATCCGCTTCTCGCGGAGATTGTTGGGGACGTCCCAGTAGAACGGCGGCTCGCCGATCGGCATCGTGACGAGCCATTCGCCGGGCGCCTTGTCCTTGAGGAGCGCCTCGACCCGCATCAGCACGTCATCGATCGAGGTGCAGCCCGAGAGCGAGGGATAGACCGACTTGAGGCCCTCGCGGTCCATGTGCGCATGCGCATCGACGAGACCGGGTACCACCGCCCGGCCGCCGAGTGCGATCGTCCGCGTCGCCGGCCCGGCGAGCGAGCGGAGATCATCGGCGCGGCCGACGGCGAGGATGCGATCGCCCCGGACGGCGAGCGAGTCCGCGATGCGCCCGGCGCCGTCGAGCGTGATGATCTTGCCGCCGGTGAGGAGAAGATCGGCCGTCATCGCCGTCTCAGGCGACCGGGTCGACGGCGATGACGTGCACCATGTTGCCCGCTTTCCCAATTCCCATCTGCGTGTGTCCCGGCGTCGCCCGGTCGCCGAGCGCCCGAATCCCGAGCAACGAGAGCCCGACTACCGAGAGATAACCCAGCACGCTCACCGTCACAATCGCCACATCGATCGGCGCGCCGTCGAGAGAGACCCGCGCGATCGTCTTGATGACCACGATCGTGGCCGTCGTGATGGCGAGAAGGACGAGGGTCCGCGTCTTGCGTCGGGCGTGCCGAACGGCTCGTCCATCTGGCGCGCCGCGGGCCCGTTGGCGAGAGCGCGCCGCGCCGCGCGCCTTGCCTCGGCCGGCGTCTTGAAACAGACTCCCGGGCCGGGTCCAGCGTGCCGGAAGACACCTCGTCGCAGGGAGACAGGGAACGATGACCGAGCCGAAGTTCAAGCGGGGCGAGCGGGTGAAGGACAAGATCGTGCTGGTCACCGGCGCCGGCTCGATCGGGCCCGGCTGGGGCAACGGCAAGGCGGCCGCCGTCCTCTATGGCCGCGAGGGGGGCCGGGTCTTCTGCGTCGATCGCGCCCTCGCCGCGGCCGAGGAAACCATGGCCATCATCGAGCGCGAGGGCGGCATCGCCGCAGCGCACGCCGCCGACGTCATGAAGTCAGCCGACGTCAAGGCGATGGTCGATGCCTGCATCGCCCGCTTCGGCCGCGTCGACATCCTGCACAACAATGTCGGCGGGTCCGGGCCGGGCAACACGCTCGCCGATACCGAGGAAGACGACTGGGATGCCGTGATGGCCCGCAACGTCAAGTCCGCCTATATGTGCTGCCGTGCCGTGCTGCCGCACATGGAGAAGCAGGGCGGCGGCGCGATCGTCAACGTCTCCTCCATCGTCGGCATCCGCCACGCGGGCTTCCACACCATGGCCTACTCGGCCTCGAAGGGTGCGCTCAACCAGTTCACCCAGAACATCGCCGTCCAGCTCGCGCCGAAGAACATCCGCGCCAATTGCGTGGCGCCGGGGCTGATCGACACGCCGTTCATCCATCGCGAGATCAACGGCGTGCCGGGCTACAAGCGGCGCGGCTTTTCCTCGGTCGATGAGTACCGCCACTCGCGCGATCACGCGATCCCGGCCGGCCGATCGGGCACCGGCTGGGACATCGCCTTCGCATCGCTCTTCCTCGCCTCCGACGAGGCGTCCTACGTCACAGGCCAGCTCCTGACCGTCGATGGCGGCCTCACGAGCTCGGTCGGCAAGATCGACTGATGGCCCTTCTCGCGATCCATAACGCGCTCCTCGTCCTCGCCGGGGGCGAACGCCACGGCGGTGTCGTCGTCGGCGACGACGGACGGATCGAGGCGGTCCTCGACGGCGCGCGCACCGCCTCGGCGGCAACCGTCGTCGATGCGCACGGGCGGCTTCTGTTCCCGGGTTTCGTCGACGCCCATGTCCACATGCGCGAGCCCGGCTACACCCAGAAGGAGGACTTCACCTCGGGCACGCTCGCCGCGGCCGCCGGCGGCGTGACGACCGTCCTCTGCATGCCGAACACGCGCCCCTCCATCACGGACTTCCCCGGGCTCGAGAACGCACGGCGGGCGGCGGAGGCGCGCGCCGCGGTCGATTTCGGCTTCCAGGCCGGGATCACGCGCGGCAACCTCACCGACCTCGCGGGGCTTTGGAGCGCAGGTGTCACCTCGTTCGAGGCGTTCATGGCCGATGTGCCGGACGACGACCGGCTCGACACGGCCGAGCACCTGCGCGCCGCGCTCGCCGAGGTCGCGCGCTGCGATGCGATCGTCGGCGTCTATTGCGGCGCGCAGTCGGTCATCGCCGCCGAGCGCACGCGCCTCCAGCGAATCGGGCGGAACGATGTCCACGCCTTCGCCGAGGCACGGCCGGCCCTCAACGAGGTCGCCGGGCTCGCCCTCCTGCTCGAGATCGCCGCCGCGACCGGCGCGCGGATCGTCGTCCGCCAGGTGTCGAGCGGCCGCGGCGCCGCGCTCATCCGGCGCGCCAAGGCCGATGCGCTCTGCCGCCTGATCGCGGCCGAGGTGACGCCGCATCACCTCCTCCTCGATCGGAGCGCACTCGACCGGCACGGCACCGCGGCGCAGATGCTGCCGCCGCTCCGCACGCCGGCCGACAATGCCGCCCTCCTCGCCGGCCTCGGCGACGGGACGCTCGATTTCGTCGCGAGCGACCACGCACCACATGCGCCGGCCGAGAAGGACCGTGCCGATGCGTGGTCGGCGGCGAGCGGCACGCCCGGCCTCGACACCCTAGTCCCCGCCGTCCTCCATTGCGCCCGCACCGCGCGGCTCACCTGGCCTCTTGTGGCCGAGATCCTCGCGCACCGACCGGCGGCGCTGTTCGGCCTCGACAAGCGCAAGGGACGCATCGCGGTCGGGCTCGACGGCGACCTCGTGCTGGTCGATCCCGATGCGACACGAACGGTCGAGCGGGCGATGATCCGCTCGCGCGCCGGCCGCTCGGCCTTCGAGGGGACGACGCTGGTCGGCTGGCCCGTCCTCACCGTGCTCCGCGGCCACGTCGTCGCGGAGAGCGGCCGGCCGGTCCTCGGCCATCTGCGCGGGCGGCTCGTCATCCGCAACGCCGCCTGAACAGCGAGGGCGCCATGGCGCAGCAACCCGGCAAGATGACCTATATCCCGCCCGCACACGGCGCGGCGAGCGTGCTCGGCGAGAACGGCCGGATCGGGGTGATCGTGCCGGCCAACAACTCGGTGCTGGAGCCCGAGCTGTGGGCGCGGCTGCCGCCGGGCGTCGCGCTCTACGCGACCCGCATCCTCGCCCGCGGCAACCTCACGCGCGAGGCGGTGGTCGCGATGGAGAAGTCCGTCGACCGCGCGGTCGACGAGCTGGTCGCGACGATGGTCGATGTCATCGCCTATGCCGACATGGTGACGACCTTCGTCATGGAGGACGGCTGGAACGAGAAGAAGACCGAGGCGATCGCGCGCCACGCCGGCGTGCCGTGCGTGTCGGCCTGGACGGCGCTCCGCGACGCGCTCGCCGCGCTCGAGGTCAAGAGGTTCGCGCTCCTCACGCCCTATCCGAGGCCGATCCACGCGCTGTGCCGCCCGTTCTTCGAGCACAAGGGCTTCACGCTGAGCGGCGAGGCGACCCTCGACATCCTCGCCATGACCGACGTGCCCAAAGTATCGGTCGAACGGGTGCGCGAGGCGGTCGAGGCGATCGACCGCCGCGAGGCGCAGGCGATCGTCGCGCTGGCGACCGATCTCCCGACATTCGCCGCGATCGCGATGCTGGAACGCCGCTTCGCGATCCCCGTCCTCACGTCGAACCAGACGCTTCTGTGGCGGGCGCTCCGCGCCGTCGGCTACAAGGGCGGCGTCGTTGGGCTCGGCGGCCTCTTCTCCGTGTAAGGACCACGCCCATGGACCCGCGCCCCGCCGCCCTCCGGGCCCTGTCGATGCCGCGCTCCGCCATCCGCGAGATCATGGTGCTCGCGGCTAGCCGGCCCGACGTCGTCCATCTCGAGGTCGGCGAGCCCGATTTCGGCACGCCCGACCATATCGTCGCGCGCGCGGTCGCAGCGCTCCGCGAGGGCTGGACGCGCTATACGCCGAACCCCGGCATCCTCCCCTTGCGCGAGCGCATCGCGGCGCGGTTCGCCGCAAGGCTCGGACGCGCGATCGCCGTCGATCGGGTGGTGGCGACGACGGGCGCCGTCGGCGCGCTCTACACCGCGGTCAATCTCGTCGCCGATGTCGGCGATGAGGTGCTGATCCCCGATCCGGGCTGGCCCAACTATCACAGCATGGTGCATCTCGCCGGCGCGGTGCCGGTGCACTATGCGCAGCCCGCCGCGATCGGCTACCTCCCCGACCCCGACCGGATCGCCCATCAGATCACGCCCCGCACCAAGGCGATCCTCTACAACACGCCGGGCAATCCGACCGGCGTCGTCTTTCCGCGCGAGATCGTCGCCGCGCTCGCCGGCCTCGCCGAGAAGCACGGGCTCTATCTCATCGCCGACGAGGTCTACGAGGACATCGTGTTCGAGGGCGCGCATGTCTCGGCGGCCTCGTTCGGGCTCGACGATCGGGTGTTCGTCGTCTCCGGCGCCTCGAAGAGCTATGCGATGACGGGCTGGCGGGTCGGCTTTCTTCTCTGCCCGCCCGCCCTCGGCCCCCTCGCCGCGATCCTGCAGGAGCCGGTCACCTCGCACACGGCCGCGGTGTCGCAGGTCGCCGCCGAAGCCGCGCTCGCCGGACCGCAGGACTGCGTCGCCGCCGCGCGCGAGACCTTCCGCCGCCGGCGCGACATCGTGCTCGACATTCTCGGCAATACCGGGCTTCTCGCCGCCCCGCCGTCGGGCGCCTTCTATTCGCTGGTCGGCATCGGCGATCGCCCGGCCGATTCGATGGCGTTCGCCAAGGCGCTCCTGATCGAGAAGGGCGTCGCGACCGTGCCCGGCTCGACCTTCGGCCCGTCGGCGGCGCGGACGGTCAGGATCGCGTTCACGACCGATGACCGCTCGCTGCGGACCGGGCTCGAACGGCTCCGCGATCAGGTCCTCGGCTAGGGGAGAATGCGCGCGACCGCGTCAGCGAGGACGCGGCAGCCGAGCACGATGTCGTCGTCCGCGGTGTTCTCGGCGATATCGTGGCTGCGCCCGCCGATCGAGGGAATGAACAGCATCGCGGCCGGCATGTGACGCGCGAGCACGATCGCATCGTGACCGGCGCCGGAGGGCATTACGAGAGGCTCGGCGCCGTGTGCGCCCGCGGCCGCCGCGAGATGCGCCCGGAGACCGGCATCCATCGCCGTCGGCGCGATCGCGGCCGTCCGCGTCGCCGCGACCGTGACCGGCCAGCCGCCCATCTCGGCGACGAGCGTGTGGACGGCGCCCTCCATCGCATTGAGCACGGCGGGCTCGGTGTCGCGGCACTCGACGAGGAGCTCGGCGGATGCCGGCACGACATTCGCCGCGCCGGGTGCGAACGTCGCCGCGCCGAGATTCCACACCGTATCGCTCCGCGCGATCGCCCGGAAGGCACGGAGCAGCGCATGACCGAAACCGATCAGCGCCGCGCCGGCGTCCTTCCGCATCGCCATCGGGGTCGTCCCGGCGTGGTCGGCCTGGCCGGCGAAGCTGATCTTGTAGCGGCGGATGCCGACGATGCCGGTGACGACACCGATACGCCGGCCCTCGGCCTCGAGCCGCGGCCCCTGCTCGATATGCGCCTCGAGATAAGCGCGGTAACGGCCCGGCTCGTTGCGTGCCGGCCGCGCGCCCGCGAGCCCGCTCGCCGCGATCGCCTCGCCGAGGACGCGTCCGTCGGGTGAGCGCGCACCGGCCGCGCTCGCCGGATCGATCTCGCCGCAGAAGGCGAGGCTGCCGAGGAGGGGATGGAAGGCCCCCTCCTCCTCCTGGAACGAGATCACATCGACCGCCTTGCCCGCCGCGGTCGCCGCCCGCGCGATCGCGAGCCCGTACATCACACCGAGCGCACCGTCGAGCCAGCCGCCTTTGGGCACCGAATCCGTGTGCGAGCCGACAAGGACGGACGGCCCACCGGCGCGCGAGCGCCCGAACACGTTGCCGACATTGTCGATCCAGCTGTCATGCCCGATCGCCGCGAGCTCGCCCGCGACCCAGCGTCGCGCCGCGAGATCGTCGGCGCTGAACGCCGGGCGGTTCACGCCGGAGCCCACCTTGCCGAACGTCGCGAGGCGGCGGAGATCGGCGAGAAGGCGCTCTCCGTCGATCGCGAGCATACGGCGGCGTTCCGCGCTCAGCCGGGATACTCGGCGATGCCGCCGTGCTCGCGCGACCACACGATCGGATCGGCGAGAAACTTCTTCACCTCGTCGATGGTCGCCTGGTCGAAATAGCTCCCGGCCTCGGCCGCCTCGACGACGTCCCACCAGGTCGCGAGATAGTGGAGCGTGATGCCGATGTCCTGCATGATCTTCGCGGTGTGCGGGAATATGCCGTAGTGGAACAGCACGAAGGCATGCTCGACGGAAGCGCCGGCGTTGCGGAGCGCCTTGCAGAAATTGACCTTGCTGCGGCCGTCGGTGGTCAGGTCCTCGACCAGGATGCCGCGCCAGTTCTCCTTGAGCGCCCCTTCGATCTGCGCGAGGCGGCCGAACCCCTTGGGTTGCTTGCGCACATAGAGCATCGGGAGCTGCATGCGGTCGGCGATCCAGGCGGCGAACGGGATGCCGGCCGTCTCGCCGCCCGCGACCGCGTCGAGCTGCTCGAAGCCGACCTCGCGCAGGATGGTCGTCGTCGAGAAATCGATCAGCGCCTGGCGCGCGCGCGGATAGGAGATCAGCTTGCGGCAGTCGATGTAGACCGGGCTCGCCCAGCCCGAGGTGAAGATGAACGGCCGCTCGGCGTTGAAATAGGCGGCCTTCACTTCCAACAGGATTCTCGAGGCGACGTTGGCTATTTGCTTCTTATCGAGCAGTTCGGCGCCTAAGTTCATCGAGATTTCCCGAGCGGTGCCGCCGGTGGCGCGTTTCCGCGCGGGCGGGGTCGGGGGATTGATTACCGCCATTCGGAAAGGGCGGCAAACGGATTCTTCCGGCCGGTTCAGCCCGCTACGAGACGCCAGCGCAGGGTCTCGCCGGCGCGGAACGGGATCACCGCCTCACCCTCCTCGATCGCGACCGCGGCGGGAATGCGCGTGCCCGAGTTGACGAGCGAGATCCGCTGCTCGTTCGGCGGCATGCGATAGAACGCGGGCCCATTGAGCGAGGCGAAGGCCTCGAGCGCGTCGAGCGCATTGTCCTCGTCGAAGACCTCGGCATAGAGCTCGAGCGCGCCCGGCGCATTGAAGATGCCGGCGCAGCCGCATGCGTTCTCCTTGTCGCGCAGGCGATGCGGCGCCGAGTCGGTCCCGAGGAAGAAGCGTGGATTGCCGGAAGTCGCCGCGCGCCGGAGCGCGAGCCGGTGCCGCTCGCGCTTGGCGATCGGCAGGCAGTACATGTGCGGGCGGATACCGCCCTGGAAGATGGCGTTGCGGTTGATCATCAAATGGTGCGCGGTGATCGTCGCGCCCACCTGATGCGGAGTGTTTATCACGAACTCGACACCTTCTGCGGTCGTCACATGCTCGAACACGACGCGGAGCGTCGGCATGCGGTCGAGAAGCGGCGCGAGGATGCGGTCGAGGAACACCGCCTCGCGGTCGAACACGTCGACGTCCGGATCGACCACCTCGCCATGAACGAGGAGCGGCATGCCGATCTCGGCCATCGTCGTGAGCACGCGGTCGATCTTGCGAATGTCGGTGACGCCGGCATGGGAGTTCGTCGTCGCGCCGGCCGGGTAGAGCTTCATCGCGATCCAGGCGCCCGACTTGAAACCACGCGCGACCTCCTCGGCTTCGATCGTATCGGTGAGATAGCCGGTCATCAGCGGCGTGAAATCGGCGCCGCGCGGCATCGCGGCGAGAATGCGATCGCGATAGGCCCGCGCCGCCCCCGCCGTCGTCACCGGTGGCACCAGATTCGGCATGATGATCGCGCGGGCGAAGCGCTCGACCGTATAGGGAAGCACGTTCGACAGCATCGTTCCGTCGCGGAGATGGAGATGCCAGTCGTCCGGCCGGCGGATCGTCACCACCGCGGTCATCGGTCACGCCGCCGGATCGAGCAGCGCCGCCTGGAGGAGGTCGACGCCGCGCATGAAATCCTCGATCGCCATCGCCTCGCGCGGATTGTGCGAGCCGTGCGCGTTCCGAATGAAGATCATCGCCGACGGCACGCCGGCGCCGAGGAAGATCGCGGCGTCGTGGCCGGGCCCGGACGGCATGCGGCAGGTCGGGATCTCAAGCCGCTTGGCGAGCGCGTCGAGGTGCTCGATCCAGCGCTCGCCGATCCTCTCCGGCACCGCGAATACCCGCCGGTCGAACTCGAAGCGCACGCCGCGGGTCTTGGCGACCACGTCGCACTCGGTCTGCACCAGGCGATGGAAGGTCTCGAGCGTGTCGAGGCTGAGGCTCCGGAACTCGAGGCTGAACTCGACCTCGCCCGGGATACGCGACATCGCGTGCCGGCTCGGATCGGTCGTGAAGATGCCGCTCGTGATGACGAGGTCGATGCCGCGCTCCATGAGAACGCGCCAGTGCTCGTCGAGCCGCATCAGGACGTCGGCTACCGCAAGCACGGAATCGTGGCGGAGCCAGCGCGGGATCGCGCCCGAGTGTCCGGCCTCGCCGTGGCAGACGATCTTCAGATGGCGGACATAGCCACGGATGCCGGTGACGATGCCGACCGGCAGCGCGCGATCGACGAGGACGGGGCCCTGCTCGATGTGGACCTCGACGAACGCCGCGAAGTCCTCCGCCCGCGCCAAGGGCTCGCCCGAGGCGATCGCGACGATGTCGGCGCCGGCGGCTTCCATATAGGTCGCGAGCGGCTTGCCCGTATCGCGATGGCGGCGCTCGAGGTCGAGGGGATCGAGCCGGCCGAACAGCGCGCTCGAGCCGAGATAGGCCTTGCCGAACCAGGCGCTCTCCTCGCCGCGGATGCCGTAGAGGCGGATCGTCCGCCGCGGCGTGATCCCGGCCGCCTTGATCCGCGACAGCGCGACGAAGCCGGCGACGACACCGGCCGCGCCGTCGAAATTGCCGCCCTGCGGCACGGAATCGAGATGCGATCCGGTCGCGACGACAGGCCGTCCGGGCTCGCTGCCGGGCAGCTCGATCACGAGGTTGGCGGCGCGATCGCGCGCGACGGCGAAGCCGGCCTTGCGCGCCTCGGCGGCGATGAACTCGTGCGCCGCGCCCTCGCCGGCATCGTAGGAGGCGCGCGTGATGCCGACGCCGTCGAAGGACAGTCGACGGAGGCTGTCGAACAAAGCGCGCGCGAGCGCCGCGCCGTCGCCGGCACGCGCGAGCGAGCCCGCGGAATCCTGTGCGGCCGTCGTCGGACGATCGTCCGGCATGATGCGCCTCACGCCTCGCGGGCGCGACGGGCCGGCGCTGCGCTCGGCAGCGCGCGACCGATCAGATCGGTGACGCGGGCGATCTTGCGCTCGGTGCACCAGGCCGCGAGCCCGTCGACGATCCGCACCATCGCCTTCGGATAGAGGAACGTCGCCGTGCCGACCTGGACCGCGCTCGCGCCGGCGGCGAGGTACTCGACGACATCGGTCGCGTTCATGATCCCGCCCGAGCCGATGATCGGGATGCGGACGGCCTGTGCGCACTGCCAGACCATGCGGAGGATGACCGGCTTCACGGCCGGTCCGGAGAGGCCGCCGGTGCCGGTGCCGAGCTTCGGCGCGAGCGTCTCGAGATCGATCGCCATGGCGAGGATGGTGTTGGCGACCACGACCGCGTCGGCGCCGGCGGCCTCGGCGGCGCGCGCGCTCGCGGTCGCCGATCCGGTATTGGGCGTGAGCTTCGCCCACAGCGGCCAGTCGGTGCGGACCCGCATGCGGCTCACGACGTCGTAGGTCGCATCGGCCTCCATCGCGACGGCGTGTCCGCCCTCCTCGATATTGGGGCAGGAGATGTTGATCTCGATCGCAGCGACGCCTGGAACCGAGACGCGCTCGGCCATCATCGCGAAGTCCTCGGGCGAATCCGCCGAGACGCTGACGACGAGTGGCGCCGCATAGCGGGCATAGAACGGCACCGTCTTGGCGAGGAAGTGATCGATGCCCTTGCTCGGAAGCCCGATCGAATTGAGCATGCCGGACGGCGTCTCGGCGACGCGCGGTGTCGGGTTGCCGTCGCGGAAGCCGGGCGTGACGCTTTTCGTGACGTAGGCGCCGAGCCGGTTGAGGTCGACGACCCGCGCGAGCTCCTCCGAGAACGTGCCGGAACCCGGCATGATCGGGTTGCGGAGCGCGAGCGATCCGATGCGAACGCCGAGATCTACCATGACAACGCCTCGTGTAGTCCGAAGACAGGCCCGTCGCGGCAGACACGGAGATTGGCGACGGTGCCGTTGCGCTCGATCTGGCGCACGCAGCAGAAGCACATGCCGAGCCCGCACGCCATCTGCTGCTCGATCGCGACCTGGCCGCCGATCCCGTGCGCGCGCCCGAGCGTCTGGAGGAGCTTGAGGAGCCGGTTGGAACCGCAGGTGAAGAAGGCATCGGCGCGACCGGCCCGGATCAAGTCGAGCAGAAGCCGCTCCACCTGCGGCACGGCGCTCGTTCCCTCCTCGTCGGTGACGGTGAGGACCTCGGCACCGGCATCGGCGAACACCGACTGCGACATCAGATCGAGCTTGCTGCGCGCGCTCAAGACCGCGGTGATGGCGACGCCCGAGGCCTGTGCCAACTGGGCGAGCGGCGCGAGGGTGGCGAGGCCGACGCCGCGGGCGAGGACCACGATGCGCCGCCACGCCGGATCGAGCGAGAAGCCGAGACCGAGCGGACCGAGCATGTCGAGCGTGTCGCCCGGCGCGAGAAGAGCGAGCGCGCGGGTGCCGGCGCCGGTCACATGGTACAGAAACTCGACCGTCCCCCCATTAGGATGCATCTGGTAGACGCTCATCGGGCGGCGCAGGAAGACCGCCTCGTCGGGTAGCGGCGGACAGAGGAGGTTGAAGAACTGGCCGGGCCGGATCTTGCGCGCCGCCTCGGGCGCCGACACGACGAGATGCTTGTAGCGGGCGTTGACGGCGGCGTTGACGAGGACCGTGCCGAGATATTCATCGCCCGGAACCGGCAGCGGCGTCGGGGCCTCGACGGCGGCGAGCGTATCGGCCCTCATCGGTCACTGCGCGGTGCGCGCGGGCCGGCGCATCCGCGCGCCCGCCGGTTGCGCCCCGTCCGTTCGGAATTCATCCGTGTCCCCATGCCTAGCCCGAGGCCGCCTTCCCGTTCACCGCCGTCTTGTTGCGGTCCTTGTTTTAAGTCCAATCGTTAAATGATTGAAAAATTTTAATACTAAACTCATCCTCAGGCCCGTCAATAGGGTGTGCCGGCGCCACGATCGCTGTGTGGCGGCCGGCGGCGGCGCCGCCACGGCCCGCCGGAATGGTAGCCGATCGCCCCGCGGGCGGGCCCGCGGGGCGGGGCCATGACCGCTTGATTTATCCGCGCGATCCGGCAGCATCGCGCGATACCGGGACGGAGACGTGTTCGATGACCTTGAACGAACTGTATGAAGGGCTGAAGCAGCGCGACCGTGGCATGGCCGCGTTCGACCGCTTCATGCAGGATTGCCGGAGCGGGATCGAGAGCGACCGCGCCCACGCGGCCGCCTATCATCTCCTCCTCAGCATCACCGCCCGGTTCTGCGACCGATACGACCGCGAGCCTCTTCCTCTCACGACCGCCCAGGAAGCCAAGGACGCCCTCCTCCGCCTCACCGACCAGGCCCGCGCCGCCGAGACCCGGAGCGCGGACGAGCAGATCCGAGTCCTCAACGCGATCGCGACGACCGAACTCGGCTGAGGTCGTCAGGCGGCCTTGGGGCTCACCCGCCCTTCATAGAGATCACGCCCGAGCTTGAGCGCGCGGATCTTGCGGTCCGCGACATAGCGGCGGTGGTTCCACAGCCCGCAATCGGGGTGGATGTAGCGGATCCGCTCGGGACCGAGGATCCCGGCCATCCGCTCGATGTCGCGCGCGATCTCGTCGGGGGATTCGGCGACCGTCGTCTTCACGTCGCACACGCCGACGCCGAACCCGATATCGGGACGGAGGTCGCGGAACACGACCAGGGTCTCCGGCGCGTGCATCTTGCACTCCATGATGATGTGGTCGACGTGGAGCGCGTTGAGATAGTCCATCAGCCGGGCCCAGGTGCCGCGCTGCGAGCGCTGCCCGCCATAGTTGCCGAAACAGAGGTGGACCGCGGCGGTCGTCTTGACCGCGTCGAGCACGCGGTTGATCGCGCTCGCCGCCCACTCCCACTCGTCCGGGTGGCCGGGAAGGTTCGCCTCGTCGAGCTGGATCACCGGCGCGTCGAGCCGGGCGACCTGCGCGGCGAGGAGATCGGCGATCGCATGGCAGAGCTGAGGCAGGTCCTTGTAGTGGTAGTCGACCAGGCTCTTGGCGATCATGTGCGGTCCGGTGACCGTGAATTTCAGCGGCACCGTCGAGAGCTCCATCGCCCGCTGGCATGGCCGCTGCAGGTTGAGCGTCCCGTTGCCGACTGGTCCGATCACCGCGCCGGCCGGGTTGCGGCGCCAGCGCAGCATGTCGGAATCGGCCTCGAACTTGACGAAATCGTCGAACAGGAGGTCGGATCGGATGCCCGACATCGGCCGCGTGAAATACTCGATCATGCCGTTGGCGTCGGGATGGCTGAGATCGTAGCGATAGACCTCGCCGTCGCACACGAGGTCGATGCCGCATTGCTCCTGCGTGTGGAGGATCACCCGCGTCGCATCGACGATCATCTGTTCCGAGGGCTGATGGCCGAACCATTCCGGGACCGGGTAGGACCCGACGACGGTCGTCTTGATGCACGGCGCGGCCATGGCGACATCCTCCATTGTCTCCCCCGGGCGGTCGACACCGCCTAGGGGCTCGTCTCGCGAAACGGAACTTCGCGCGGCCGCGGTGTCGCTTTAAAGGCCTGGCCGCGGCGCGCGCGTATTCGGACCACGGCGAAGACCATGCGGAGCCCGTCGCGCCACACCCGCACCTGGTCGAGCGGATCGATGCGCCAGATCACCGGCACCGCGGCGACCCGGTAGTCGCGCAGCCAGGCGAGGCGCAGGATCTCGACATCGAAGGCATAGCCGTCCTCGCGCGCCCGCCCGAAGAGATCGGCCGCGGCGGCGGCGGTGAACAGCTTGAACCCGCATTGCGTGTCCTCGAGCCCCGGCACCGCGAGCGCCCGGACGAAACCGCGGAACATGCGGCTCAGGCTGCAGCGCATCCAGTCGAGCCGTGTCCAGAGCGCCGCGTCCTGGCGGACGCCAACCGCGATGTCGGCGCCGGCCGCAATCTCCTGACGGAGCCGCGGCCACTGCCGGATGCCGACACCCCCGTCGGCATCGGCGAGAAGCCGGAGTGCGCCGCGCGAGGCGCGCATGCCGACCCGGGTCGCCGCACCCTTGCCGCGGTTGCGGTCGAGGCGGAGAAGCCGCACGTTGGGATGGAACCGCGCCCGCGCCAGCACGACCTCAGCCGTCTCGTCGCGGCTCCCGTCGTCGACCACCACGACCTCGAAGCTGAGGCCCTCCTCGCCGAGTGCCAACAGCGTGTCGTCGAGGAACGCCGGCAGCCGCGTCGCCTCGTCATGGGCCGGGACGACGACGCTGAGCCCGAGATCGCCGGTCTCCTCGCTCGAAGAGCTTGTTTCTGTCGACGCAACCATGATGTTGTTCGTCGCGGGCCGTCGATTGTTCGCGTCGCGATGTACAGCGCTGTGCGGATGCAGAGCGGTCTGGAGTGTGACAGAATTCGGGTCGATTCGGTACGGATTGCTGATGACGGCGTCGCGAGCCGGCAATAGCGGGGCAAGGAGAGCGAGCATGGCGACGGAGATCAAGGAACGGAGCGAGACCCGCGAACACTATGATGTCGGCGGCATTCGTCTCGAGCGGCCCTTCCGCATCCGGCGGATGGGCCATTTCGGCTTCAACTGCCGGAATGTCGAGGGCAACCTCCATTTCTATGGCGAGCTCCTCGGCCTCTACCGCTCCGACCCGATCGACTTCGGCGCCCGCGTCGCCGACAAGTCGCTCCTCGCGGGCAAGGGCTCGACCATCGGCTGGTTCATGCGCCACGGCACCGATCACCACAGCTTCGTGGTGTTTCCAGGCCGCGTGCTCGACGTGCTCGCCGGCAGGCCCGACCATCAATCCGAGGTCACGATCAACCAGATCACCTGGCAGGTCGGCAGCCTCCGCGAGGTGACCGAGGCGACGCGCTGGCTCGGCCAGCGACATGTCAAGATTCGCCGCGTCGGGCGAGACACGCCGGGCTCCAACTGGCACTGCTACCCGATCGATCCTGACGAGCATGTCAACGAGCTCTATTACGGGATCGAGCAGGTCGGCTGGAACGGGCACAGCAAGCCGCGCGCCATGTACGCACGCGGCTTCCAGGAAACGCCGAGCCTGCCGCAGATCTCGGAGTTCCGCGAGGTCGAGGACGCGATGGCGCAGGGCATCGACATCGGATCGGGCTATCGCTCCCGCCCCGTGGGCGAGGCGCGCTATGACGTCGGCGGCATCCTCTTGCCGCGTCCGTTCAAGATCGTCCGGGTCGGGCCCGTGCATCTCTTCGTCAAGGACGTCGAGACCTCGGTCCGCTATTACCGCGACGTGCTCGGCCTTCAGGTCAGCGAGGAGATCACCTGGCAGGGCCACACTTGCGTGTTCCTCCGCTGCAACACCGAGCACCATTCGGTCGGGCTCTACCCGATCGCGCTCCGCGCCGTGCTCGGGCTCAGCGCCCACACGACGTGTCTTTCTTTCGGGATGCAGCTCGCCGAGTACCGCCAGCTGCGCGATGCGGTCTCCTGGCTCGGCGAGCGCGGTGTCACCATCAAGCACCTGCCGCCCGAATTGTTCCCGGGGATCGAGCACTCCGCCTTCGCGATCGACGTCGACGGCCATGCGATCCAGCTCTACCACGCGATGGAGCAGATCGGCTGGGACGGCCGGCCGCGTCCGGCGGCGCTCCGGCGCAAGATCGACAACGGGAACTGGCCAGAGTTTCTCGACCCGCTCTCCGACAGCTACATGGGCGAGGCCTATCTCGGCCCGTGGGGCTGAGCCGCGCGCGGGCGCAACGAAAAAGGGCGGGCCCGACGGACCCGCCCTTTCGCGTTGTGGGACCGACCGCGATCAGCTCGCCGAGCGCATCGCGCCCTGGGCCGCGGCGCCCGCCGACATGCCCTTGTTGGTGAACATCTTCTTCTGATCGGCGTCGAAGCGATGGGTCTCGATCGTGTTGAGATCGGTGCCCGTCACGCGGACGAAGCGCGCGCCCTTCGGGAAGTTGATCTGGTGGATGACGCCGGGCTCGAACGTGCCGGCCATCGCGGGATCGAGGCGGAAGCGCCGCGCGATCTTGATGTCGGCAAAGCCGTCCTGCGTGCCGTCGTCCTTGCGCTCCCACACGGTCATGTCGGTGTGGAAGCGCGCCTGGCCGTAGACCGCCCAGGAATGGCCGTGGTCATGCGGCGGCGATTGCCGGCCTTCCTCGTAGACGTGGGACAGCACGATGAAATCGAGCTCCTTGTCGCGGTAGAGCTCGTGCACGCCATAGTCGAGGGCGTCGCAGTGCGTCTTCACGAAGTCCTCGTTCTTGAGAAGCTTCTCGAGGTTCTGGCGGACCTTCTCGCGCCCGCCGGGCCCCTTGTCGGACGCGATCGCCGCATGGCAATCGCTCAGGAACTGGTCGAGGGTGTAGGCCATGGCTCGCTCCTCTCGTTCAATGCGTCGTTGCATAGATCATAGCGGGACCGAGCCCCGACGCCCAAGCGCAACTTGTCGGGCCGCCGAGCGCCACGATAAGGTGAACCCGCGCCGTCATCGGGAGGTCCACCGTGAAGATCGACGTGTTCAACCATATCCTGCCGCCGCGCTATTTCGCGCGGCTGAAGGAGATCGTCCCGGACAAGGCGATGCTCCGACGCTGGGAGGGCATCCCGACGCTCTGGGATATCGACCGCCATCGCCGCCTGGTCGAGGCCTATGACGACTATCAGCTCGTCCTGTCGCTCTCCAATCCGCCGATCGAGGTGCTGGGCACACCCGCCGACACGCCGGCGCTGGCGCGGCTCGCCAATGACGGCATGGCCGAGCTCGTCCGCAGATATCCCGACCGCTATATCGCCTTCACCGCCTCGATGCCGATGAACAATCCCGACGCCGCGGCCAAAGAGGCCGAGCGCGCGATCCGCGATCTCGATGCGCGCGGCATCCAGGTCTTCACCAACGTGCTCGGCAAGCCGCTCACCGCGCCCGAGTTCCAGCCGCTGTTCGAGATCTGCTGGAAGGCCGACCTGCCGGTCTGGATCCATCCGATCCGCGGCCCCAATTTCCCCGACTATCTCGGCGAGAAGGAATCGCGCGACGAGATCTGGTTCACCTTCGGCTGGCCGTACGAGACGAGCGCCACGATGACGCGGCTCGTCTTCGCTGGTCTCTTCGATCGCTACCCGGGCATCAAGATCATCACCCACCACATGGGCGGCATGATCCCGTTCTTCCGCGGCAAGATCGCCGTCTCGTTCGAGCAGATATTCGCCGGCGGCGGTGCCGATCCGCGCCGCGCACCGGCCGGTCTCAAACAGCCGGCCGAGCATTACTATCACCTCTTCTACGGCGACACCGCGCTGTCCGGCTCGCTGGCAGCGACGGCGTGCGGGCTCGATTTCTTCGGCGCCGCCAACGCGCTGTTCGCAACCGATGCGCCGTTCGACGTCGAGGGCGGGCACTTCATGATCCGCGAGACGATCAAGGTCGTCGAACAACTCCCCATCGGGAGCCAGGACCGCACCAAGATCCTCGCCGACAACACGCGCCGCCTGCTGCGGCTCGGTTGAGGGCCGGCCGCGACGCGGCGCACCGCGATGGCCGAGGGCGCCCGCATCGCCGCGGCGCGCGTCTCGCCCAAGAGCTGACACGGGAGGATCGCATGACCGTACTCATCACCGGCGCCGGGCTCCTCGCGACCCATGCCGGCAAGGCACTCGCGGACGGCGGCGAGCGCATCGTCTACTACGACGTCGCGCCGAGCGAGGCCTATGTCCGACAGGTCATGGACGACCGCCCCTACACGATCGTCCGCGGCGATGTGCTCGACATGCCCCATCTCATGCACACGATCGCGCGCGAGAAGGTGACGGGCCTCGTCCATAGCGCGGCGTTCCTGCCCGAGACCGCCCGCGAGCGGCCGTTCATGGCGACGCGCGTCACGGTCGAGGGAACGGTCAACACGCTCGAGGCGCACCGGCTCGCCGGTCTCGGGCGCTATGTCCTCTGCTCGACGATCGGCATCTACGATGCGAGCGTCGATACCGGGCGCGCGATGGAGGAGGACCAGCCGATCGGTCCCGACTCGTTCTATGGCTGCCTCAAGCTCTCCTCCGAGGTGATCGCGCTCCACTACCAGAAGGCCTACGGCGTCGACGTGATGGCGCCGCGTTTCTGCCCGGTCTACGGCCTCGGCCAGTGGTATTCCTCGGGCGGTGCGATCTTCATGGCGCGATGCATCGAGGGACCGGCGCTCGGCCGTGCGGTCGTGATCGACAAGCCGTTCTCGAACGTGAACCAGTATCTCTATGTGCTCGACGCCGCGCAGGCGATCGAGCGCTGCTACCGGGTCCGCGATCCGGCCGAGCGTGCGATCAATATCGGCTCGGGCGCCCTCCATTCGGCGCCGGACGTGATCGAGACGGTGAAGAAGGTGATCCCCGGCGCGCGGATCGACATCGACCCCGCTGCGTGGGCGAGCTCGAAGGACCGCGTCTTCGTCCGCCAGCCCTTCAGCCTCGCCCGCGCCCGCGCCGTCCTCGGCTTCACGCCCGCGTTCACGCTCGAGGCCGCGATCGCCGATTACGCGGCCAAGGTCCGCCGCCGCGCGCAGCAGCCCGTCTGAGCCCGTCCCCGCTCACGCGCCGGGGTGCGTCTCGCGCCACAGAGCGCGGAGACGATTGCGGTCGATCTTGCCGCGGTCGTTCTTCGGGATCGCCTCGATCACGAAGATCTCGCGCGGCCGCTTGAACTCGGGGAGGCTCGCCGCGCAGTGTGCGCGCACCGTCTCAGCCACGAGCGCGCGGCCGGGCTTGGCCACGACATAGGCCGCGAGCTCCTCGCCGTAGATGCGGTCCGGGACGCCGATCGCGGCGGCCTCGAACACGTCCTCGCAGCGCATCAGCACGTTGTCGATCTCGAGCGGCGCGATGTTGACGCCGCCGCGGATCACGAGGTCCTTGGCGCGCCCGGTGACGACGAGACAGCCGTCCTCGTCGATCCGGCCGAGATCGCCGGTCCGGAGCCGTTTGCCGCGCACCCGCTCGACCGTGCCGTCCTCGAGGAGGTAGCCATAGGCGTTCTGCGGGCCGCCAATCTCGATCTCGCCCTCCGCGCCGGGCGCGACGTCCTTGCCGTCCTCGTCGACGATGCGGAGATTCTGCGCGAGCCCGGGCCGGCCGACAGTCCCGATCTTCCGCGCGAGCCAGTGATTGCCGCCGACCGTGCCGCCCTCGCTCATGCCGTAATGCTGGATCAGCTTGATGCCGTATGTCGTCTCGAACTTGCGGTGCTGATCGCCGAGGAGGGGCGAGGTCGAGCAGCTCATGAACCGGAGGCTCGCGAGCGCGTCGCTCCGGAGACCGACCGGGCGGTCGAGCAGCATGTTGACGACCGTCGGGACGCCGACCACGACCGTCGGACGATACGCGCCGATCCAGTCGAAGAACCGGCTCTGCGAATAGCGCCGTGCGAGCAGGAGCGTCTGGCCCGAGACGAGCGTCGGATGCAGCACGACCTGGTGCGAGGACGACCACGAGAGCGAGCGGTATTCGAGCACGCGATCGGTGGCGGCGAGGCCCCAGAGATAGACGGTCTGCTGGCCGATCAGGTCGAGATTGCCGAATGAGTGCATCACGCCCTTGGGCTTTGCCGTGGTGCCCGATGTGAAGCAGATCACGCACACGTCGTCCGGCCCGTTGACGGCCGGAAGCGGCGTGTCGGGAAGGCCCGCGATCATCCCGAAGAGGCCCGCGCCGCCGGTCTCGCTCCAGTCGCCGAACGCGATCCACTCGCCCGGCGCGCCGACCCCGAGTGCTGCGTCATCGAGCGCCTCGTGCCAGAGAACGAGCTTCGGTGCGAGCCGCTCGGTCATCTCGCGCACATGCGTGGCGTTGATCTCGACATTGATGGTGCAGAACGTCGCGCCATAGGCCTGGATGGCGTAATAGAGGATCAGGTTCTCGAGCGAGTTGTCGGTGAGCACCAGGACGCGGTCGTTGGCGCGGATCCCGCGCGCGGCGAGCAAGTGGCCGAGCCGGTTCGCGGTCCGCGCCAGCGCGCCCCAGGTGATCGAGCTCCCCTGGTCGATCGACACGAAGGCAATCCGATCCGGCATCGCGCCCGCGTGCGCCCGGAGCCGGTCGGCAACACTCCGGTATTCGGTCACGGGCAGGGGGGGATAGGCCTCTTCCATGGTCATCTCCCTGATTCCGCGACAAGACTACCGGGCGTCGCCCGGCGTGCAAGCCCCTCTCGCCGCGATTGTATCGATGTCGGCCGGTCGGGTAAGCTCGGCCCGGTCACGATCGCGCGCGGGCTACGCGTTCACACAGGAGACGATCCATGGATCTGCCGACCGGGAGCGAACAATATTTCAAGATGAGCGTGAGCGAGTTCGACACGACCAAGCTTCTCGCCAAGGCCGCCCAGCAGCGTGACGAGCGCGGTCTCGACAAGCTCCTCGTCGTCGACGCCGACGCGCACCACTACGAGACCGAGTCGATGGGCGAGATCATCGACTACATCGAGGACCCGGTGCTGCGCCAGCTCGCGCGCTCGAGCCGCCAGGTCGGCCAGCGCGCCGGCATGTTCGCCGCCGG
This sequence comes from Alphaproteobacteria bacterium, assembly GCA_016869145.1. GTDB lineage: Bacteria > Pseudomonadota > Alphaproteobacteria > MPNO01 > VGEU01 > VGEU01. The sequence goes on from VGEU01000006.1 coordinate 64,569, forward strand.
CGGCGTCGGCTACCAGGACATCGGCGGCCGTGTCACGCGCTATCCGCTGCGCAATCTCGAGAAGACACCCGCCGACGGCCGCCACCGCGACATCCATCTGTCGCATCGCTGGATGGACGCGATGGGCGTCGACTACGCCTGCATCTTCCCGACCCCGATGCTCGCGCTCGGCACGCACCCGCAGCCCGAGGTCGAGCACCACTACGCGCGCGCGTATAACGGCTGGCTGTGCGACAAGATGCTGACCGACCCGCGCATCAAGTCGATGCTCTATCTGCCGTTCAACGACCACCGCGCCGCGTATCAGATGGTCAAGGACTTCGGCCACCGCAAGGGCGTGATCGGCTTCATGGTCACCTCGGTGCGCCACACGCCGGTGCACCACAACGACTACATGAAGACCTACGCGCTGATCGAGGAGATGGGCCACCCGCTCGCCTTCCACGGCGGGTTCAACTGGGACGACCCGATCTTCCGCGTCTCCAACCGCTTCATCGCGGTCCACGCGCTCGGTTTCACTTGGTACAACGTCGTCCACTGCACCAACTGGGTGGTCAACGGCCTGCCCGAGCGGTTCCCGAAGCTCAAGGTGATCTGGATCGAATCCGGCCTCGCCTGGATCCCGTGGCTGATGCAGCGGCTCGACACCGAGTACCGCATGCGCTCCTCCGAGTGCCCCTCGCTCAAGATGCTGCCGTCGGAGTACATGCGCCGCATGTACTACACGAGCCAGCCCATGGAGCGCCCCGATCATTCCGGCGAGCAGTATTTGCTCGAGGGCACGTTCAAGACCATCAACGCCGAGACCCAGCTTCTGTGGTGCTCGGACTACCCGCACTGGGACATGGATCTGCCGAGCGTGATCTACGACCTGCCGTTCCTCACCGAGAAGGCCAAGCGCAACATCCTCGGCGAGAACGCGCGCAAGGTGTTCAATCTCGACGTCGCCGACCGGTTCCCGAACTACAAGCCACCGGTCTGATCGGCGCATGACGCGACCCGTGGCGGGGCGGCTTCGGCCGCCCCGTTCGTTGTCGCGGGCTCGAATCTTGCGCAAAGCACGCCGAGCGTGGACGATGGCGTCGTCGCAACGATCCGGGTGCTCCGATGCTCAACGCCCTCCTCCGCGTCGCGGCCGTCCTCTGCGCTGTCGCCGCCTCGGATGCCGGCGCCGCCGAGCGCCGCTACTTCATCGCGATCGAGGAGATCGACTGGGACTACGCGCCCGCGGGTCGCGACCAGATGATGGGGATGGGCTTCCACGGCGATCAGCGCGTCTTCGTCACGCGGAGCGCGAACCGGACCGGACGGGTCTACCGCAAGGTGCTCTATCGGGAATACACGGATGCGAGCTTCACGACGCGGCAGGAACGGCCCGCCGCGTGGAGCCATCTAGGCCTCCTCCGACCGGTGATCCGCGCCGAGGTCGGCGACACCGTGACGGTCGTCCTCCGCAACAAGGCGAGCCGGCCCTACAGCTTGCACCCGCACGGGGTGCGTACCGGAAGGACTCCGAGGGCTCGCCCTATGCCGACGGGACGTCGGGGGCCGACAAGGCCGACTACGGCGTGCCGCCGGGTGGCACCCACACCTATCGCTGGGGCATGCCGAACGCGCCGGACCCGGCCCCAATGACCCGAGCGCGATCGCCTGGCTCTACCACTCCCACGTCGACGAGACCGCCGACGTCAACGCCGGCCTCGTCGGCGTCATCCTGGTCACGGCCAGGGGCAAGGCACGCGCCGACGGCAGCCCGGTCGACGTCGATCGCGAATTCGTCACGCTCTACGCGATCATGGACGAGAACAAGAGCCCCTATCTCGCGGCCAACGTGCGGCGCTTCACCAAGCTCAAGACGCCGCCAAGGAAGAACGAGGAATTCGAGGAGAGCAACCTCAAGCACGCGATCAACGGGCGGCTGTTCGCCAATCTCGACGGGCTCGCCATGAGGCGCTGCGAGCGGGTGCGCTGGTATGTGGTCGCGCTCGGCAGCGAGAAGGACCCCCACACGCCGCGCTGGCACGGCAACACCGGCTTGATGGACGGCAAGCGGGTCGATGTGGTCGATCTCCTGCCCGCGTCGAGCCGGATCGTCGACATGCGACCCGACGCAGGCGGAATCTGGATGTTCCACTGCCACATCCACGACCACATGGATGCGGGTATGTCCGTCCTCTATACCGTTGAGGGCGGCGAGGTCGGCGACTGTCCGTGACCGCACCACCGCGCACCCGCGTCGTGATCCTCGGCGCCGCAGGGCGCGACTTCCACAATTTCAACACGGTCTACCGCGACGATCCGGCGACCGAGGTGGTCGCCTTTACCGCGACCCAGATCCCGGGAATTGCCGGTCGGCGTTATCCGACTGCGCTCGCCGGCCCGCTCTATCCCGATGGAATTCCGATCGCGGACGAGGCCGACCTCGAAGCGATCTGCCGTCGTCACGCGATCGATCGCGTGGTCTTCGCCTACAGCGACGTGACCCACGCGCATGTCATGCATCTCGCCGCGCGCGCGCTTTCGGCCGGCGCCGACTATGCGCTCCTCGGCCCGGCGCGGACCATGCTCGCCGCGCGCGTCCCGGTGGTCGCGGTGTCGGCCGTGAGGACCGGCTGCGGCAAATCGCAGATCGCGCGCTTCGTGTCGCGCCGGCTGAGCGCGGCGGGCATGCGTGTCGCCGCGCTCCGCCACCCGATGCCCTATGGCGATCTCGCCCGCCAACGCGTCCAGCGTTTCGCGTCCGCCGTCGATCTCGACGCCGCCCGATGCACGCTCGAGGAGCGAGAGGAGTACGAGCCCCACATCGCGGCCGGCGGCGTCGTCTTCGCGGGCGTCGACTACGCCGCCATCCTCGCCGCCGCCGAAGCCGAGGCCGAGGTCATCGTGTGGGACGGCGGCAACAACGACTTCCCGTTCCTGAAGCCCGATCTTCATCTCGTTGTCGTCGATGCGCTGCGGCCCGATCAGCTCGCGACCCATCATCCCGGCGAGACCGTGCTCCGCATGGCCGATTGTGTGATCGTCAACAAGGCCGACGCCGCCCCGCCCGAGGCGGTCGCCGCAGCGATCACGGGCGCCCGCGCCGCGAACCCGCGGGCCGCGATCGTCCGCGCCGCCGGCCTCGGACGCCCAGCGCGCGCGGATGGAAATGCGGGGGATGCCGCAGACGACCCCGCCGGCGGCCCCGCCGGCGGCGGCGATGGCCGCGCCGATGCCGGCCGGCGCCGGGCCCGCGGCCGCCGCGCCGCCGCCCGCCGCGGCCGAGGAGGCGGCCGACAGCCACGTCCTGTTCCGCCTGCCGCAGCCGGTGAGCGCGCGGAGCGGGCAGTCGCTGATGGTCCCGATCATCGAACGCACGATTCCGGCCGAGCGCGTCGCGCTCTACCAGCCGTAGGTGCACGCCCTCCATCCGCTGTCGGCGGTGCGGCTGCGCAACGATGGTGACATCGCGCTCCTCGCCGGGCTGATCACGCTCTACGAGGCGGGCGGGGCGACCGACACCGCCCATGTCGGCGATGCGCGGATCGCGACCCTCCCGGTCGGCGAGGAACGGCTCGTCAGCTTCGCGCTCGACCAGCGCACCCGGATCGACCGCGAGAGCCGCCAAAGCGAGCAGATCGCCAAGGGCAAGATCGCGGGCGGGCTCCTCGAGCTCACCATCCTCGACCGCCAGACCACCGTCTATCGCGTCCGGACGGCGATGCGCGAGCCGCGGACGGTCGTCGTCGAGCAGCGCCGCGTCGCCGGCTGGACCATCGCCGAGCCGGATGCCAAGGAGGTCCAGCTCTCGCCGACCCATCTCCGCATCGTCCGGACGGTGCCGCCTTCGGGCGAGACCGCGTTCAACGTCACGCTCGAGCGCCCGCGCAGCCAGGAGATCGCGCTCCTGTCGCAGAACGCCGACCAGCTCCTCGCGCTCTCGCGCCGCGGCGCCTCGATGCGCGGGTCGTCGAGGCGATCCGGCGCGGCGCCGAGCTCCGCCGCGCCGTCGACGAGCGCGAAGCTACGCTCGCCGAGGTCGAGACCCTACGCAAGGAGATCGTCGACGAACAGGCGCAGATCCGCGACAACCTCGCCCGCGTGCCGGCGAACAGCGATTTGCACCGGCGCTACCTCGCCCGGCTCGACGAGCAGGAGAACGAGCTCGACATCATCCGCGCCGCCACCCAGGCCGAGCGCGGCCGCATCGACGCCGCCGCCAAGGCGCTCCGCGATTATGTCGTCGGCGCGGGCTAGCAGGCTGCTGAAGAAGTCGATCGGAACGTCGCTTTTGGGTTGGCGACGGGGTCGGCGGGATAGATGGTTTTTGCCGGCTCGCCGTCTGATCGGCGGCGGCATTGCGGCGCCGTCATGCCACTG